>NZ_CP034753.1:3412991-3750655 GCF_004006235.1 Agromyces sp. LHK192 | reverse complement strand
GTGTCCATGCGGTCGCCGATCATCGCGGTGTTCTCGGAGTGCGCACCGATCTTGTTGAGCGCCGAGCGGAACATCATGGGGTTCGGCTTGCCGACGACGTACGGCTCCTTGCCGGTGGCCTTGGTGATCAGGGCCGCGATCGCTCCCGTGGCCGGAAGCGGGCCGTCGGCCGAGGGGCCCGTGGCATCCGGATTCGTGACGATGAACCGGGCGCCCGCGCCGATCAACCGGATCGCCTTCGTGATCGCGTCGAACGAGTAGTTCCGGGTCTCGCCGACCACCACGAAGTCGGGGTCGGTCTCGGTCATGATGTAGCCGGCGTCGTGCAGCGCGGTGAGGATGCCCGCCTCGCCGATGACGAACGCCGAGCCGCCGGGCACCTGTTGGCGGAGGAAGTCGGCCGTCGCGAGCGCGGAGGTCCAGATGCGGTCTTCGGGCACGTTGAGACCCGACGCGCGCAGCCGCGCCGACAGGTCGCGGGCGGTGAAGATCGAGTTGTTCGTCAGCACCAGGTAGGGCGTGCCGGAGTCCTCCCACTGCTGGAGCAGGGCCGCCGCTCCGGGCAGCGCATGGTTCTCATGGACGAGCACGCCGTCCATGTCGGTCAGCCAGCACTCGACCTCGTTGCGGTGTCCCATCCTCCAAGCGTAGGGCGCGACGATGACGAGGCCGTGAACGCCGCCGCCGACGGATGCAGGAGCGGGTCCTGGTCGCGCTCCGCGAGGCGGCCCGCGACGGCGTCGGTGATCGGGAGCCCGGTCGCACGCTCGATGAACAACCACGCCCCCGACGGGTCCAGGTCGAGGACGACGTGTCGGTCGTCGTCGGTCCGGCGGAGGTCGATCGTGGCGTGGCCGAGGCCGAGCCGCTGCACGAATCCGACGAGCGCCTCGTCGAGGCGGCCCGGCAGGGCGACCGCGGTCACGCGCGGGGTCCCCGCGCCACGACGGAGATCCCAGGGCAGCAGGATGTCGATCGGGTCGAGGGGCGGTTCGATCCGGACGGCGAACGCCTGCTCGCCGACGACGACGACGCGGAGGTCGACCCCCTCGACGTACTCCTGGATCAGGGTCGGCGCCGCACGCACGTGCTCGAACGCGTCGTCATCGCCGGGGTCGAGGCGGCGGATCTCCTCCGCGCCGTCGCCGTGCGGGCGGAGCGACTTGGTCACCAGCGATCGCCCGGGGAGTCCGTCGGCGAAGGAGCGCGCCCGGTCGGGGTTCCGCGTCACGATCGTCCGGGGGAGGGCGAAGCCGAGTTCGGCGGCGATCGTCCACTGCAGCACCGCATGGTTGGCGGCGCTGTCCGCCGCGGGCGGATTCAGCCAGTCCAACGCCAGCGAGGCGATGACCCCTTCCGCGACCGCGAACGACTCCGCCCGGGCGCGCTCGCCGCCGACCGACGGAGACGGGCGCCCGCTGCGCTGCCGCCACCATCCGACGCTCGCGCGGGCGAGGTCGATGTCGCCCGCCGTATCGGAGTCGCGGTGCGAGTGGAGCAGGAGTTCGGGGTGGTGCCCGCCGCCGAACGATAGCTCGAGCGACGACGACTCGGTGAGCTCGGCCGGGTCGAGTCGGATCACGCGTCGCCGCAGGGTCAGCAGTCGGTCGGCGACCGCTGCGGCGTGGGCGTCGTCGCGGCTCGCGGCGATCAGGATCATGCGGCCGTACCGCTGACGGCTGCGGGGATCGGCGCGTGCATGGGTCCTCCCGTCGACGGGCCGGCGGACCGTACCGCGGCCGGACCATCAGCCTGACCTGAGCGACCCGGACGGGCATCCGGGGCAGCCCTGAGGCGGGCGGTCCGAGCCGGGCGGATCACGTCCGGGGCGGCCGGCTCACTTCCGAGCCGGGCTCAATGGATGAGCTCGCGCCAGTTCGGCGGCGGATCACCGCCGGGAACCGCCTGGTCCGCGGGGCGCGATCGCGGCGGCGACAACGGAACCGGCGGGGCGGGAACCTCCTCGACGTAGTCCCAGAACCAGTCCTCGCCCGGCTCGAACGAGGTCGCGACCGGATGCCCCGCCTCCGCGGCATGCGCCCGCGCATGGCGCATGGGCGAGGAATCGCAGCATCCGACGTGTCCGCACTCGACGCAGCGTCGCAGGTGCACCCACCACCCGTCGCGGTCGAGGCACTCGACGCATCCATCGCCGGACGGCGGCGGCGCGACCGCCTGCCCGTTCATGCGAACACCTCCATCGCGGCCAGCGCACGGTGCACGGATGCCACCGCACTCGAGCCCTCGCCGACCGCCGCCGCGACGCGCTTCATCGATCCACGGCGGACGTCTCCGGCCGCGAAGACCGCGGGCACCGACGTCTCGAACGGCAGCGGCATCCGGCCGAGGTCCCGCCAGGCGCCGTCGAGCCCGACGACGTCGGCCCCGGTGCGGATGAACCCCCGTTCGTCGCGCTCGACCCCGACCAGCCAGTCCGTCGCGGGCTCGGCGCCGATGAAGCAGAACAGTCCGCGGCAGTCGACCTCGCCCTCGTGCCCGCCCGCGAGCCGGACGCGTTCGAGGTCACCGCCACCCTCGAGGCCGACCACCTGGGTGCCCGTGAGCACATCGATCCGGGCGTCGTCGAGCAGCCGCTCGACGAGGTAACTCGACATCTGGGCGCCGAGTTCCGGGGCGCGAACGACCAGCCGGACGCGGCATCCGCTCGCGGCCAGGGCCAGCGCAGCCTGGCCGGCCGAGTTCGCGCCGCCGACGACGACGACCTCGGACCCGGCGACCTGGCGGATCTCGAGCGCCGATGCCGCGTAGTGGATGCCGGCACCCTCGAACTCCGCCCACCGATCGATGGGAAGCGACCGGTACGACACCCCGGTGGTGACCACGGCGGCACGCGCGAGGACGACGGCCCCGTCTGCGAGCGTGATCCGGAGCCCGTCGGCGGCGGGCTCGAGTCGGATCGCCTCGCACGGGGCGATGATGCGGACGCCGAACTTGAACGCCTGCAGCGAGGCCTGCGCCGTGAGGTCGTCGCCCGAGACGCCGAAGGGGAACCCCAGGTAGTTCTCGATGCGACTCGTCGCCGACGACTGGCCGCCGGGTGCGACGCCGTCGAGCAGGACCGTGCGAAGGCCCTCGGATGCGCCGTAGATCGCCGCGGCGAGACCCGCCGGCCCGGCACCGACGACGGCGAGGTCGACGGCGGCATCGTCCTCGGCGGCGTACGCGAGGCCGAGTGCCTCGGCGAGCAGTCCCGGGGTCGCCCGCAGCAGGTCCTTGCCCTGCACGATCGCCACCGGGAAGGCGTCGTCGGGGAAGCCGTGGCTCGCGATCGCCTCGCGGTTCGCCGGTTCGTCGGCGTCGAAGAAGCTGTAGACGAGGTCGAGCCGGTCGGCGTACCGCCGAAGCGCGGTGACCTCGCGCGAATGCGCCGACCCGATGATCTTGAGCGTCCAGGCCGCCGGCCCACGCCGCAGCTCCTCGCGCCTGGCCCAGAGCGTGCGCAGCATGAGGTCGCACAGTTCGTCGTCCTCCGCCATCAGCCGCTGGAGCGCCGCGTGGTCGATGCGGTGCACCCGGCCTGCCTCGACGACCCGCGCGGTCAGGAACGAGCGCTGGCCGTTGAGCAACCCGAGCTCGCCCACGAACGTGCGTGGGCCGAGGCTCGCGATCCGCGTCTCCTCGATCCACTTCAGGCGGTCGCGCACGATGTCGACGACACCCGTCTCGACGAGCACCAGGTCGACCCAGCGGTCGCCGGCGTGGAAGAGGACATCGCCTTCGACGGTGTCCTGCGGGACGCCGTAGGAGCGCAACCGCTCCCACTGGTCGTCCGTGAGCGGTGGCGCGATGCGGGGGTCGACCGTACCCATCACCCCATGCTGCACGACGATCGCCGGAAACGGCAGGGTCAACCTGTCAGGCGGTGAGCCAGATCGACTCGGCTGCCGAAGGCGTCAGGGCGACGCCGGGGTGCGCGTCTCCGCCGGACACGAGTGCGACGGAGGTCGCATCCGGAGCGGCATCCGTCACGCGCAGTTCGCATCCGGGTCGGATGCCGGCCTCGTCGAGCAGGCGGAGCGTGGCGGGGTCGCGATCGGAGATCCGGATGACGCTGCCGACATGGCCGATGCGGGCATCGGCGAGCAGTACGAACGGCTCGGACGGGAGCGTGCCGTCGGCCGAGGGGATCGCATCGCCGTGCGGGTCGCGTCGAGGGCGGCCGAGGCGTTCGTCGATCGCCTCGAGCAGCCGGTCGCTGATGGCGTGCTCGAGCACCTCGGCCTCGTCGTGCACCTCGTCCCAGCCGTAGCCGAACTCCTGGACGAGCCACGTCTCGATGAGGCGGTGACGGCGCACGACGGCCAGCGCGCGGTCTCGGCCCACGTCGGTCAGCCGGATCGCCCGGTACGGCGCGTGCGTGACGAGCCCCTGCGCGGCGAGCTTCTTGACCATCTCGGTCACGCTCGACGGCGCGACGCCGAGCTTCGCCGCGAGCACCGACGGCGTGATCGGGTCGACCTGCCACTCGGTGTGCGCGTACACCGTCTTCAGGTAGTCCTCGATCGCGGGGTTCTCGGCTCTCGGCATCGGGCTCAGGATACCGGGCGGGGTTCCGCCTACGCTTGAGGCCGTGGAACCCGAGCACGACGAGCCGCAGCTGCCCACGCACGGGGTCGGCCCCTGGCCCGGCGGCCGCGAGGCGTGGCCCGCCGACCCGCACTACGACCCCGACCTGCTCGAGCACGGCGACTCGCGCAACGTCGTCGACCGATACAGGTACTGGCGGCTCGAGGACATCGTGGCCGACCTCGACCGCACGCGGCATCCGTTCCACGTCGCGATCGAGAACTGGCAGCACGACATGAACATCGGCTCCATCGTGCGCACCGCCAACGCGTTCGCCGCCGACACCGTGCACATCATCGGCCGGAGGCGCTGGAACAAGCGCGGCGCCATGGTCACCGACCGCTACCAGCACCTCGCGCACCACGAGGACGTCGCGGCGTTCGTCGAGTGGGCGCACGGGGAATCCGTGCCGATCATCGCGGTCGACAACGTCGAGGGCGCCGTGCCGATCGAATCGTTCGTGTGGCCGGCGCGCTGCGTCCTGCTGTTCGGACAGGAGGGGCCGGG
Source organism: Agromyces sp. LHK192 (assembly GCF_004006235.1). Taxonomy (NCBI): domain Bacteria; kingdom Bacillati; phylum Actinomycetota; class Actinomycetes; order Micrococcales; family Microbacteriaceae; genus Agromyces; species Agromyces sp. LHK192. Next base: position 3,745,561 of record NZ_CP034753.1, on the reverse strand, counting down.
GCTCTCCCCGGAGGCGCAAACCGCGGCCGACATCGTCGTGGAGATCACGCAGTTCGGCTCGACCCGGTCGCTGAACGCGAGCGCCGCCGCGGCGATCGCGATGCACTCGTGGATCCTGGCTCACGCGGCCGGGGCACGATCGACCAGTCCAGGCGCTGGACGATCCGCCCGCCCGGGGGGATGACTGTGATCGCGGTCATGGCTTCGAGTTCCGCGTACGCGGCCGCGTCGTCGTCGGTCGCCGCCCTCGTGTAGACGGCGACCCGGCTGTCGGAATCGGGATGCGGCGAGCCGGGTTGGGGATCGAATCGCCAGTCGAATCCGGACCCGTCGGCGCGGCGGAACCCGGCGAGCCCGGTGGCGTCCGGGAACCCGACTTTGCCCGTCCGTTTGTGCAGCGGGACGTGTCGCAGCGGGCCGTTCGCCGTCACGGGCAGCCCGCCGCCGAGGTCGACGGGCGCGCCGCCCGACGTCGCCGCGTACACCGTGTCCCCCGGGCCGGCGGGTACTTGGCACACCTCCCAGATCGACCACTCGATCGCGTGGTCGGTGCGGTTGCGGAACACGGTGCGCTGCCGGAACCGGGTGCCGTCTCCCGGGGGAAGGACGAATCGTCGTTCCACCTCGAGACCGGTGGCGGGATCCGGATCGGACGTGAGCGTGAGGTGCTGGGCGCCGCCGTGGCGGGTCAGCTCGACCGCGAACGGTGCCCCGTCGATCGGGCCGGGCGGGCCGCCCCAGCGGGATTGCGGGGCCGGCCAGGCCTTCGTGCCCCCCGCGTTGATCCACGCGCCCTCCGGGCGTCGCCAGGCATCCTCGTCGCGCCACAGGAGCTCCGTCCCGTCGACCCGAATGGTCCAGAGCCGCCCGCCCAATGAGGGGAGGAAGCCCAGATCCACCCGGCCCGTGGAGACGCGGAGGACCTCCGTCACCGCTCCCACGACCAGGTGTGCTCGGCGCGGAAGCCGAGCAGGCGCTCGGCGGGTGCGAGGTCGATCGGCACCTGCCGCCCCGGGAACCGGTGCCGGCGCGGAACGCCGGGGTGATGGGCGTCGAGCAGCGCGTCCGTGTCGAGGGGGCTGAGCACGTCCGGTGCGGCGACGTACACCACGTGGGCGCCGGGGAGGGCGGCGTGCAGCCCGGCGAACATGGCGCGCGCCGCGTCGCGCGTGTCGAGGTAGCTCCACAGGTCCGAGGCACCCGCGGCCGGATCCTCGGCGAGCCGATCGGCCTGTGCGGCGAGCTTGTCGTCGCCCGAACCGACGAAGGGCAGCCGGATCGCCACGACCGACATCCCGTCGCGGCGGGCGAACATGTCGGCGGTCAGCTCGTCGGTGCGCTTCGCGAGGGCGTACGGGTCCGTCGGCTGCAGCACCGCGGCGGCATCGAGCGGCACGTAGGGGACGGCGAGCGGCTTCGTCGCGAACGGCAGGCCGCCGACCGCGTAGCTGCTCGCGATCGATGCGCGCCGGATCCCGTGCCGCGCTGCGGCGTCGAGCACGACGTACGTCGCGCGGGTGTTCTCGCTGAACACCTCGACGTGCGTCCCCTCGTTCGGGGACGGGCGGGCCGCGAGGTGGATCACCGCGTCCGCGTCGGTGATCGCGGCGTCGACGGTCGCGGGGTCGCCGGCATCGCCCGCCCGGACCCGGTCGGCTCCGAGGGACGAGACGGCGTCGTGATCCGACTCCGACCTGATGAGCGCGGTCGCGCCGATGCCCCGGTCGGCGAGCAGCGCGAGCACCGCTCGACCGATCCGACCTCCGGCACCGGTGACGAGGACGCGGCGCGGGTCGAGGCTCATCGGCGGGGCGGCGCGGTGGAGGCGCGGATGTTCAGCCGCGGCTCGACCTGGGCGTGCACGACCGGGGCGTCGGATGCGTCGGAGATCCGGTCGAGCAGCATGCCGGTCGCGAGCGCTCCGACCCGGGCCCGGTCCGGGGCGACCGCGGACAGCGGCGGATCCGCGAGCGCCGAGATCTCGTCGTCGTAGGCGATGATCGACAGGTCGTCGGGGACGGAGAGTCCGAGCCCGCGGGCGCGCTGCATGAGCGCGAGGAGCGAGTTCTCGTCGCCGTGGCAGAACAGCGCGGTCGCCTCGTGCTCGCGGATGCGCTCGAGCACGGCTTCGACCCCGCCGGCCGGCCAACTCGGACCGAGTCCGAGCTCGTCCGCGCCGAGCACCAGCGCATCGTCGTCGAGGCCGGCGCGGCGGAGGGCATCGTGCCAGCCGCTCCGCACGAAGTCCGCGCTCTGCGTGCGGCCGCGGCTGACGATCGCGAGCCTGCGGTGGCCGAGCCCGATGAGGTGCTCGGCGGCCCCTGCCGCGCCGAGTTCGTGCGCGGTCCGAACCGACGAGCACCCGCCGAGTCCACCGCCCGGGAGGCGGCGTTCGATGAGCACGACCGGCACGGGGAGCTCGGCGAGTCGCCGGCGGAGTGCGGCGCCGTCGTCGTCGAGCTGGATCGAGGGCGCGAAGAGGATCCCGGCGACCGCGTCGCGGACGAGCTCGTCCAGCAGGCGGGCCTCGGCGTCCGCGTCGTACTCCGAGACGACGAGCTGCATCTCACCGCCGCGGGCCCGAAGCGTCTCCGCCACGCCCGAGGCGACGTGGCGGTAGTAGTACGACGTCGGGACGAGGACGCCGATCGTTCCGTCGAATTGCGCCGGGTGCTGGGAGCCGGCGTCCTCGCCGCCGGGACGGAGCATCGCACCGCCGCGCACCTTGTCGAGCACGCGTTCGTCCACGAGTGCGTCGAGGTCGCGGCGGATGGTGACGTGCGAGACGCCGAGCTCCTCGACCAGGCGGGCGATCTGCACGGCGCCGTCCTCCTGCGCACGTGCGAGGATGCGGGCACGGCGTTCGGCGGCGAGCATGGCGAGTCCTTCCGGCGCGGGAGGCGTCGGTCCCGGGAGCGGGATCGCCGCTGCCGGTGCCTCCAGATGGTTCACATTATCGATCACGCGGAGTTCCGATCTCGTGCGGTTCGTGCGGATTCGTGCGGTTGCGCTGGGTCGAGCGCGGTGCGCGCGGCGCGGGGCGGGTTCGGGCCGGCCTCACGCCAGGAGGTCCAACCCGGCAGCATCGACGGCCCAGTGCAGCGGCAGGCCCGCGGCGTACCGCTCGAGGTCGTCCAGCGTGGAGTCCGCGAGCCGGTGGGTCTCGCCGTGCATGGCCCCGGCGATGTGCGGGGTCAGCTGCACCGCGGGCAGGTCGTACAGCGGCGAGGACGCCGGCAGCGGCTCGGGCTCGGTGACGTCGAGCACGGCGCGGATCCGCCCGTGGCGGCACGCGTCGACGAGCGCGTCCGTGTCGACGAGCGCCCCACGTGCGGTGTTCACGAGCACGGCGTCGTCGCGCAGCAGGCCGAGCCTCCGCCGGTCGATGAGCCCGCGAGTCTCGGGGAGTTCGGGCGCGTGCAGGCTCACGATGTCCGAGCGTCGCAGCAGGTCGTCGAGCGGTACGAGCTCGACGCCGAGGGCCGCCGCCTGCGGCGCGTCCGTCGTCGGGTCGGCCGCGAGCACCTCGAAGTCGAAGGGGCGCAGCAGTTCGGCGAGTCGCCGTCCGACCCGGGAGAGCCCGACGATGCCGACGGTTCCGCCCAGGTTGACGGTCGGGGCGATCGCGCGCCGCCAGCGGTCGTCGCCGTCGCGATGGATGCGGTAGCCCTCGACGTACTGTCGCGTGCGCTTGCCCTCGAGGAGGATCGTGGCGAGGGCGAACTCGGCGACCGGTGTCGCGTTCGCGGTCGCGGCGGAGGTGACGATGAGTCCGCGCTCCCAGCCGGACGCGTGGACGTGGTGCTTCACCGAGCCCCCCGCGTAGAAGACGGCGCGGAGGTTCGGTGCCGCCGCGAGCACCTGCTCGGTGAGCGGAGGCGAACCCCATCCCGTGACGAGGATCTCGGCGGCTGCCAGCTCGGCGGCGGCGCCGGGGGCGTCGAATCGGGCGCCGGGCAGCGGTCCGCGGATGTCGGCGAGCGTGCGGAGGCGCGCGAGACGGCTCGCGTCGAACAGGTCGCCGAAGTGCGTCGAGCCCATGACCACGAGGCCGCGGGGCCGACGGGCGATGCCTGGGGAGCCTGCCGGGGTTGCGGCGACTGGGCTGATCGTCATGGCAGCGATTGCATCACAGCGAAGATCAAACTTCAACTTATTGAAACTAAAAGAAAGAAATTCACGGAACGACTTGCAAAACTGATTGCTGAGTTGAATGATGATCGAGTCACGACGTGGTGCACCGCCCTCCGAAACCTCCCACGACGTGGCGCAAACGACCCAGCTGCACCCGCAGCACGCCAAGAGGAGTGGACATGCACACACGACAGCGCCGCATCGTCGGCGCGACGGCAGCGATCGCCCTGGTCGCAGGCCTCGCCGCATGCGCGGCACCCGCCGGTGAGGAGGACGACGGCGTCGTCGTCATCACCGTGATGGGGATGCCGGCCGCGACCAACACCGCAGCGCTGGAACTCTTCCAGCAGCAGGTCGCCGAGTTCGAAGAGCTGAACCCCGACATCCGCGTCGTCGGATCCGATGTCCCGTGGGACGCCAAGACCTTCGCCGCACGCCTCGCCGGCGGCAGCGCACCCACGCTTCTGCGCGTCCCGCTGACCGAACCGCCCTCGCTCATCGAGCGAGGCCAGGTCGCCGACATCGCTGCCGAGGCATCCGAACTCGACAGCTTCGAGGAGCTGAACCCGCGCGTCATGGCATTCCTCGAACGCGACGACGCGGTCTACGGGCTCCCGGAGAAGAGCTACGCCTTCGGCCTCGTCTACAACCGCGCGCTCTTCGAGGAGGCGGGACTCGACCCGGATCAGCCTCCTACCACCTGGGACGAGGTGCGCGAGGCCGCGAAGCAGATCTCCGACGCGACCGGCAAGACCGGGTTCGGCGAGATCTCGACCAACAACAGCGGCGGATGGCACCTCACCGGCTACACCTACAGCAACGGCGGGAGCATGATCGAGCCGGGAACCGACGGTGCATACACCGCGTCGTTCAACGACGACGCCGCTCGCGACGTGCTCGAATGGTGGAAGCAGACCCGGTGGACCGACGACTCGCTGGGCGACAACGTCCTCGGCAAGCAGGAGGACATGGTCGCGGCGTTCGCCGCAGGCGAGGTCGGCATGTGGGTCTCGGCGCCGCCGGACCTCTACCCGCAGTTCATCAACGCCGGCGGCGACCCCGAGATCTACGGGGCGGGCGCCATGCCGCAGGGCGGCGCCGACGCCACCCTCGCCGGGGCGACCGTGCTCATGGTCAACGCCAAGGCCAGCGCGGAGGAACGCGACGCCGCCGTGAAGTGGATGGACTTCCGGGCGCTGCGTCCGAACTACGACCCCGAGGTCGCCGCAGCCTACGCCGAGGTCTCCGCCGAGGACGGCCTGCCCGTCGGCGTCCCCGTGCTGCCGATCTTCAGCGAGGAGAAGTACGCCGAGATCCAGGAGGCCATCGCCGAGTACGTCAACGTCGAGGTCGCGAACTTCGACCCGTACGTGGCGTCCCTGGCCGCCTTCGAGTACGTGCCCGAACCGCTCGTCGCCTCGCAGGAGATCTACGCGGCACTCGACCCCATCGTGCAAGCGGTGCTCACCGACCCGAACGCGGACATCGAGCAGCTGCTCGACGACGCGGAGGCGCGGGTGAACACCATCCTGGAGCAGGCGCAGGGATGACCTCCGCCCCCACCCGTCTCCCCGTGCCGGCGCGTGCGCCGGCCGGGGAGGCGCCCCGGCCCCCGGCACCCGCAGGCGAACCTCCCCGCCGGCGGGTGCCGGGGATGCGCCGTCGCGCAGCCGGTGCCGGACTCGTCTTCCTGCTGCCGGCGTTGGTGCTGTTCGGGTACTTCGCCTGGTGGCCGATCGTGCAGAGCGCGATCCTCGCCTTCCAGCGGACGAACCTCGTCGACGCCGCGGAATGGGTGGGCTGGGCCAACTTCGAACAACTGTTCGCCGACCCGCTCCTGCCCACGGCCGCCCTGAACACCCTCTGGTTCACCGCGCTCTCGATGCTGATCGGGCTTCCCCTCCCACTCCTCGTCGCCGTCGCGATGTCCGAACTCCGCCGTGGCGGCGCGCTCGCCCGGGTGCTCGCCTACCTCCCGGTCGTCATCCCGCCGGTCGTCTCGGTACTGCTGTGGAAGGTGTTCTTCGCCCCGGGCGAGAACGGCGTCGTAAACGCCGCGCTCGGGCTCGTGGGCCTCGGGCCGTTCCCCTGGCTCCAGTCCCCGGAGCTCGCCATGCCCAGCCTCGTCGTCGTGGCGACCTGGTCGGGCGCCGGCACGGCGATCCTGATCTACCTCGCCGCGTTGACGGGCGTCGCCACCGAGCTCTACGAGGCGGCCGAGCTCGACGGGGCATCCGTCTGGCGACGCATCTGGCACGTGACCCTGCCGCAGATGCGGGGCGTCATCCTCGTGCTGCTCCTGCTCCAGATCATCGGCGCGCTGCAGGTGTTCACCGAGCCGTACGTGATGACCGACGGCGGTCCGGCGAACGCGACCGTGACCGTGCTGCTGATGATCTACCGCTACGCGTTCCTCTTCGGGAACTTCGGCGTCGCCTCGGCGCTGAGCATCCTGCTCGCCCTCGTGCTCGTCGTGGTGTCCGCCGTGTACCTCCGACTCACCCGATCCTGGAGCAGCTCGTGACCGCACCCGCCGCACGCGACCGCCGCATCCTCTCGCCGCACGACTGGGGCCGCCGCGCCACGAGGTACGGCTGGCGGGGCATCCACACGGCGCTCTTCGCCGGCCTGGTGCTCCTCGGCGCGCTCCCGCTGGTCTGGATGGTCAGGGCCGCGGTCTCCACCACCACCGACCTCGTCCAGCGGCCGCTCGCGCTCTGGCCGGACCCGGCGATGTGGTCCAACATCGCGGATGCGTGGAATCTCCTCGGCATCGGCCAGTACCTCTGGAACACCGTCTGGCTCGTCGCCGGGTCATGGATCGTGCAGTTGATCGTGGCGACGACGGCCGGCTTCGCGCTCGCCGTGGTCCGGCCGTGGTACGGCAGGTACGTCTACGGCGCGCTCCTCGTGACGCTGTTCGTGCCCGGAACCGTGACGCTCATCGCCCTCTACCTGACCGTGCTCGACCTGCCGGGCCTCGGCATCTCGATCGCGGACACCCCGTGGGCCGTCTGGCTGCCGGCCGGCGCCCACGCCTTCAACATCCTCCTCGCGAAGCAGTTCTTCGACGCGATCCCCCGCGAACTGTTCGAGGCCGCACAGGTCGACGGCGCGGGGTGGTTCACGATCTTCCGGCGGATCGTGCTGCCCATGTCGAAGCCGATCCTCGCCGTCATCTCGCTGCTGTCGATCATGACGGCGTGGAAGGACTTCCTGTGGCCCCTCATCGTGCTGACGGACCCGGCGCTCCAGCCGCTCTCCGTGGCGCTGCCGAGACTCGCGCAGAACACCGACCCCGCGTACCTGATCGCGGGGCTGCTGATTGCGAGCGTCCCGCCGATCGTGGTGTTCCTGGTCTTCCAGCGGCAGATCGTCAGCGGCATCGGCTTCACGGGGCTCAAGTGACGACGCTTCCCGCACTCGACGAACCCATGACCGAGACCCGGGCGCCGTGGGCCGACCGCGACGGGGTGCGCATCACGCGCGTGCGCCCGATCGTGACCGCACCCGAGGGCGTCGCCCTGGTCGTCGTGCGGATCGAGACCAGCGAGGCCGGGCTCGTCGGATACGGCTGCGCGACGTTCGCGCAGCAGTACGCGGCGGTCGCGAGACTCGTGGTGCACCTCGCCCCGTTGATCGTCGGCCGGAGCCCGGCCGACCGGGGCGACATCGCGCGGATGCTGCACCACTCGGGATACTGGCGCGACGGGCCGGTCGGCAACTCGGCGATCTCGGGCATCGACCAGGCCCTGTGGGACCTCGCGGGCAAGCGAGCGGGCATGCCGGTGTACGAGCTGCTCGGCGGTCGCGTCCGCGATTCGGCGCCGATCTACCTGCACGCCGGCGGCGACACGATCGAGGAGACCCTCGACGAGGCCCGGGCCATCCTCTCGTCGGGCGTGCGGCACGTGCGGATCCAGTCGAGGCAGCCGGGATTCGGCAGCTACGGCACCCCGCGCCGCGGCGGCGGGTATCCCGGTACGCCGAATCCCGACGGATGGGATCCGCGGCACTACCTCAGGGCCACGCCGGAACTCTTCCGGCGCGCCCGCGAGGAACTCGGCGGCGACGTCGAACTCCTGCACGACGTGCACTCGCGCCTGTCGGTGCGCGAGGCGAGGACGCTGGCCGACGACCTCGCCTTCGCCCGGCCGTACTTCCTCGAGGACCCGGTCCCGCCCGACCAGTACGACCGGCTCCCCGAACTCGGCGCCTCGTCACCGGTGCCGATCGCGGTCGGCGAGCTCTTCACCTCGGCGACCGCGGCCGCCGGTGCCGTCCGGCGGGGCGGGATCGACTTCCTGCGCGTGCACGTCTCGGCGATCGGCGGCCTCACGCCCGCGGTGCGGTTGAACGCGCTGTGCGAACTCGAGGGAGTGCGCACGGCGTGGCACGCCCCGGCCGACGTGTCGCCCTTCGGTGCGGCCGCGAACGTCGCGCTCGACGTCTCGAGCACGGCGTTCGGCATCCAGGAGGGTCACGTGTACCCCGACCAGGTGCTCGACGTGTTCCCCGGGACCCTGCAACCGGCGGCGGGGTTCCTCGCGCCGTCGCCGGAACCGGGGTGGGGCATCGGTCTCGACGAGCGGGCGGCCGCCCGCCACGAACCACAGCCCTACGCCCACGAGCGGTGGGCGGCGCAGGTGCGCCGGCCCGACGGGTTCCTCGAGTCCCCGTGACCGCCGCGGGTGCGCCATCACCCGCCCAGTACCCGATCCATCACCAGAGAGGCATCCCAGTGGCATCCTTGTCCGTCCAGCTGTACTCCGTGCGCGACGCGCTCGCCGCCGATCCGTCGGCGGCGCTCGCCCGGCTCGCCGGGATCGGGTTCGAGGAGGTCGAGCTGTTCGACCTCGTGCGATGGGGTCCGGCCCTCGAGGCTCCGCTCGCCGACCTCGGCCTGGTATCGGCCGTGGCGCACGCCTCGATCGTCGGGCTCGACGACCCGGAGCCGGTCTTCGCGGCGGCCCGCTCGCTTGGCGTGACGACCGTCATCGAGCCGACCGTCCGCGACGGATGGACGGATGCCGCGGGCGTCGAGCGCATCGCGCAGCGCCTGAATGCGCTCGCCGGAGCGGCGGCCGAGCACGGTCTCACGATCGGGTACCACAACCACTGGTGGGAGTTCGGCGAGATCGGTCGGCGCACGGCACTCGAGCACCTCGACGAGCACCTGGAACCCTCCGTCGTGCTGGAGTTCGACGCGTACTGGGCCGCGGTCGCCGGCATGGACATCGCCCCGCTCGCAGCGCGACTCGCGGGCCGGATCCGCCACCTCCACGTCAAGGACGGACCGGTGGAGCCGGATCCGTCGACGCAGGTCGCGGCCGGTTCGGGAGCCGCCGACCTGACCGGGGTCCTGGCAGCGGTTCCCGACGCGACCAGGGTGCTCGAGTTCGACCGATCGGATGCCGAGGTGTTCGCCGACCTCGCCGCCGGGGTGCGCTGGGTGCGCGCGCAGGAGGTCGGCCGATGAGCGCGAGGACCGCGCACGACGGTGCGAAGAATGGGCCGGTCGGCGTCGGGGTCGTCGGCGCCGGCGTGATCAGCGACCAGTACCTCGGCAACCTCACGCGGTTCGCCGACCTCGAGGTGCGCTTCGTCGCAGACCTGGACCGCGACCGCGCCGCTGCGCAGGCGTCGCGGTTCGGCGTCGCGGCATCCGGTTCGCTCGACGAACTCCTGACGGACGACGGCGTCGAACTCGTCGTGAACCTCACCGTTCCGAGCGCGCACGTGGAGGTCGGCCTGCTGGCGCTCGAAGCCGGCAAGCATGTGTTCGCCGAGAAGCCGCTCGCGCTCGACCCCGCCGATGGACGCCGTCTGCTCGCGCGGGCCGATGAGCTCGCGCTGCGGGTCGGGAGCGCACCGGACACCTTCCTCGGGCCGGGCCTGCAGGCGGTGCAACGGCTCGTCGACGATGGCGAGATCGGCACGCCCCTGACCGCGATCGCCCAGTTCCAGGGGACGGGCCCCGAGGCGTGGCATCCCAACCCGGAGTTCCTGTTCGCGCCGGGCGCCGGACCGCTCTTCGACATGGGGCCGTACTACCTCACCGCGCTCGTGCAGGTGCTCGGCCCGGTCGCGAGGGTGAGCGCCGCGTCGTCGACCTCGTCGGCGGTGCGCACGATCGGCTCCGGGCCGCGCGCCGGCACGGTGTTCCCGGTGCGGGTCCCGACGTTCCATGCCGCGCTGCTGGAATTCCGCGACGGCGCGGTCGCGCAGGCGGCCTTCAGCTTCCAGTCGCCGCGTCGGGTGCAGCCGGTGCTCGAGGTCTCCGGCACGTCGGGGGCGATCGCGATGCCGGACCCGAACGGGTTCCACGGCAGCGCCGTCCTCTGGAGGGGGACTGCCGAACCGGTCGAGTTCGCGGCGCCGCCGACGACCGACACCCGCGGAATCGGCGTGGTCGAGTTCGCCCGCGCCCTCCGTGCCGGAGCGACGCCGCGGGCGAGCGGCGAACTCGCGTTCCACGTGCTGGAGGTGCTGGCGGCGATCTCCGAGGCCGCGCGCGGCGGCGCACCGGTCGAGATCACGAGCGCACCCCAGCGGCCGCTGGCGCTGCCCGACGGGTGGGACCCGGCCGAAGCGACGCTCGAGCGGCAGGTGCGCGTCGGAGGCTGAAGTCCGTCAGGCGGGCGTCTGCTGGTGCGCGGCCACGCGCCAGGCGCCGTCGTCGTAGAGGTAGGTCGTCGACATCCGGAGGTTCGCGGTCTCGTCGCCGCGCTTCGCGACGGCCCGGTAGACGAGCACGCCGGCGTGGTCGCCGAGTCGGATGACCGCGGGCTCGCGCAATTCGTACGAGTCCCACGGCGTGGTGCCGCGGAACGCGGCGAGGATCTCGTCGCGGCCGAGGACGGCGCCTTCGACGACCATCAGGGCGTCGCGGGTCATCGCGCGGGCGTAGTGCTCGCCGCCGCGGCCGTCGAGGATGGCTCGCCAGCCGGCGTGCTCCTCGTGCAGGAGCCGGGCGGGCAGATCGTCGGTGATCTCCGTCATGCCACCACGGTAGTCGGGCGATCCCGGATCGGCGAGCGGTTCGGGCGGTCGGCCAGAAGTGAATCCCGGTTCACTTCGGACTAGGATCACGGCATGGACATGGACGACGGCGTCGATGACCGCGGCGACACCCGGACCGCGAAGCGACGCAGCGAGCTCGACGCGATCGACAACTCCGCACTGCGCGAGGCCGTGAACTGGTTCGTGCTCGCGGCCGGGACCTCGAACGTCGTCATGCAGTTGTCGCGCCGTCCCGTGGCGTACGGCGTCATGGAGAGTCGTGTGGTCGAGGGCAACCTCTTCACCAATCCGAAGCGTCGTGCCCGAACGACCGTCGCGTACCTCGCCGTCGTCATGCTCGGCGGGCCCGACGAGCGCGCGGCGATGCGGCGCGCCACCAATCGCTCGCACGCGCAGGTGCGGTCCGAGGCGGGTGCGCCGGTCGCGTACCACGCGTTCGACCCCGAGCTGCAGACCTGGGTCGCAGCCTGCCTGTTCAAGGGCGCCGAGGACGCGTACGTCCGAGCGCACGGCCCGATGCACGGCGTGTTCCGTGACGAGTTCTACCGCCAGTCGATGGCGTTCGGCACGACGCTGCAGATGCCGCCGGAGAACTGGCCCGCGACCCGCGACGCCTTCGAGGCGTACTGGCGCGAACAGGTCGCGACGCTCGAGGTCGACGATGCGACCCGCGAGTACCTCACCCGCATCGTGCGGCTCGAGTACCTCGGGCGCACGCTGCCCGAGCGCGTGCTGCGCTACCGGGCGCGACTCGTGGCCGGATACCTGCCGCCCGAGTTCCGGGCGCTCATGCACCTGCCGTGGACCGACGACGACCAGCGCCGGTTCGACCGGTTCGACCGACGCCTCGCGCGGCTGACGCGCGCGATGCCGCGCCGCGTCCGCGAGCGACCGCTCGCGAGGCAGCTCACCGACGTCCGACGCCGGCTCGCCGACGGCCGCCCGCTGTTCTGAGTCGCCCGCTGTTCTGAGCCGCCCGGACCCACGCAGGGCGCGCGTCGCAGGACGCGCCGCCGGTCACCCGATCAAGCTCGGCTGGAGGTCGCGCAGCGTGCGCGCGTGGGTCATCCTCGTCACGCCGATCGCGGCGACGGCCAGCGCGCCGACCAGCCAGACACCCAGGACGACGGCGTCGCCCGCGGCGCGCGAGAGGTCGCCGCCGTACATGAACTGGCGCACCGCGTCCACGACGTACCCCATCGGCAGCACCTGATGCAGCGCGGCGAGCGGTGCCGGCAGCGTCTGCCACGGGAAGGTGCCGCCGGCAGTGACAAGCTGCAGGACCATGAGCACGAGCCCGAGGAACTGCCCGACCGAGCCCAGCCAGACGTTGAGCGCGAGGATGATCGCGGCGTACGTCGCCGAGGCGAGCACCATCGTGGCGACGACGCCGAGCGGATGGCTCATCGAGAAGCCGAGCGTCACCGCGAGGATCGTGTACAGGCCGAGCATCTGCACGGCGCCGAGCATCGCCGGGGTGAGCCATCCGGCCAGCGTCACGCGGATCGGCGAGTGCAGGGCCGTGATCGCACGGCGGGAGATCGGCTTCACGATCAGGAACAGTGCGTAGATGCCGATCCAGCCCGCGAGGGCGGCGAAGAAGGGGGCGAGCCCGGCGCCGTAGCTGTCGGCGCGCGCGACGGCGTCGGACTCGACGTCGATCGGATCGGCGATGGTCGACGCCTGCGCGGCACGGACCTCGTCGGTGGAATCGGGCAGTTGCGCCGCGCCGTCGGCGAGCCCGTCGCGCAGCGTGGACGTGCCCGTCGCGAGCTCGCCGAGCCCGGACTCCAGCGTGCCGGCGCCGTCGCGCAGTCGTGCTGCACCGTCGGCGGCGCGCGCGGCTCCATCGGCGGCGGTCGCAGCCCCGTCTGCGAGGGCGGATGCACCGTCGGCGACCTGCCTGCTGCCGGTCGCGAGGCGGTCGATGTCGCCGACCGCCTCCTGGACGCGGTCGTTGCCGGCCTCGATGCGTTCGCCGACCACGTCGAGTCGGGCGAGCACGGCGTCGATCGTCGCCCGGTCGACGCCCTGGGCGACGAGCGCGGCCTCGATGTCGGCTCGGGCCTGCGGAACGGTCGAGGCGGCCTCGCCGACTGCCGCCCCGACGCGGTCGGCGGTCTGCGCGAGCTGTTCGTTGCCGTCGGCGACCTGTGCGGCACCGTCGGCGACCTCCGCCGATCCGTCGGCCAGCTGGGCCGTGCCGTCTCGCAGCTGCGCGGTCCCGCCGGCGAGGGTCGCGGATCCGTCGGCGAGCTGCGAGGCGCCCCCTGCTGCGGTCGCGGCGCCGTCGGCGAGCTTCGTGGCGCTGTCGGCGGCCTCCACGAGGCTGCCGCGGACGGTGTGGATCGCGTCGAGGAGCGTCGCTGCGGCCTCCTCGCCGACCTGCTTCGCGACCGTGGTCCGGATCCGCTCGACGGCCTGCGCGCCGATCGTGCCCGCGAGGTAGCTGTTCGCGTCGTTCGTCGAGAGCACGAGTTGCGCCTGGCGCGGGGCATCCGTGGACACCGACGTGAGGGCGGCGGAGAACCCGGCCGGAAACGTCACGGCGAAGTCGTAGGTGGACTCGTCGAGGCCCGTCTCGGCGTCGGCGGCCGAGACGCGGTGCCAGTCGAAGGCGCCGTCGGCCACGAGCTCGTCGGCGACCTCGTCGCCGATGTTGCGGGCCGCTGCGCCGTCGGAGGCCGGTACCCCGGCGTCGTCGACCACGAGTGCGACGGGCACGTCGTGGAACTTCGCGTACGGGTCCTGGTTCGCCCAGAGGTACAGCCCGCCGTAGAGGATGGGCACGGCGACCAGCGCGATGAGGGCGAGCACCGACATCCTGGTCGAGGTCAGCCGGCGGAATTCCGCGGCGATCATCTGGGGGACCTTCACGCGAGGCCTCCCTTGGACAGCGGCATCCCCCGGTCGTCGTCGATCTCGGATTCGTCGCCGTGCAGGCGCGCGAGCATCGCGTTCGCGCCGATCGCGGCGGCGGAGGCGTCGCCGGCGATCACGAGGACCGCGAAGCCCCGTTCGGCGAGGCGCCCGGCGAGGGCCCACCAGGCGTTCGGGTCGCCGCCGTGGCGGTCCGGCGCGACGAGCACGACGCCATCCACGCCGTCGCGGAGGATCGCGAGCTCCGTGAGCAGGTGCAACCGGTCGACGGGATCGACGTTCGAGATCGGCCGCCGGGCGATGCCATCGAGGTCGAGGTCGCGGAGCTTGCGGGCGACCGCCGCGGGGTTGGACGGCGCGCCGGCGAACATCAGTTCCTCGGCCGTGACCCCGGCCACGGTCACGTTCGGCGCGGGGTCGGAGACGTCGGGCGCGTCGACGAGGGCGACACGACGCCGGATGCCCGACGCGTCGGGTCGGCCGTCGAGGGTCACGGTGCCGGCATCGGGCCGCATCCGGCCGGAGGCGAGCAGGCCGAGCACGGTCGGGCGCTGCTCGGTCTCGGCACGGGCGAGGGTCGCGCGCCCCGACTCGTACCGCACCGTGGTGCTCGGCAGGGCGTCGCCGTCGCGGCCCTTCGAGACTCCTCGCAGCTCGATCCTCATGCGGTGGCCTCCCCGGCGGGTGCGGCGGCCGGATCCAGTTCCGGCGAGCGGTCGACGAGCGTGCCGGCCTGTTCCCACGAGAGCCCGGCGGCGCCGAGCGTGGCGAGCATCACGATGCGCCTCCCGGCCGGCGGATCGAGCCGGTCGGCCTCGTCGAGCACGGCGATCGCGGCCTGCTCGACGAGCCTCGCGACGAGGTCGGCGTCGAGGTCGCTGCGCAGCGTCCGGTCGAGGGCGCCCCGGGCGACGATCGCGCGAAGGCCCGCGCGGACGGGCTCGAGCGCGGACGCGGCATACGCGGTGTACGGGTCGTGGACGGCCATCGACGCGAGGAGTCGCACGTGGGCGACTGCGTCCCACAGTCGGGCAGCGAGCAGGGCGAGGGCGATCCGCGCGTCGGGGTGCACGGCCTCGCCGGCCGTGCGGTTGAGCCGCGCACTGCCCCGCTCGATGAGCGCGAGCACGAGGTCGTCGCGATTCGCGAAGTGGCCGTACACCGATCGCCGGGTCAGCCCGGCGGCGCGGGCGATGGCGTCGAGCGAGGCATCCGGTGCGGTGGCGAGCACGGCGGATGCCGCGTTGAGGAGGGATTCGCGGTTCGCCGTCGCGTCCCGGCGAGGGGCTCGGCGGCCCGCATCGACGGAGGTCGGCATGCGGTCCATCGTACAAACTTGCACATGATTGTGCAAGTTATGCCATCGGGCCACCGCGCCCGCGAGAATCGGACCATGGCAGTGGTCGACAACGGCATCTACCGGGACGGCGTCCGCGTCGCCTCGCCCACCTCGCTCGAGGAGACCTTCGAGGCGTACGAGGCCGAGGGTGAGGGCGCCTTCGCCTGGATCGGGCTCTACCGCCCCACCGACGACGAACTCGACGCCGTCGCGGCCGAATTCGGGTTGCATCCGCTCGCCGTCGAGGATGCACGCAAGGGCCACCAGCGCGCGAAGCTCGAACGCTACGGGCACACCCTCTTCGTCGTCCTCCGACCCGCGAGGTACCTCGACGACGTCGAGCGCGTCGAGTTCGGCGAGGTGCACCTCTTCGTGGGCGACGGCTTCGCCGTCACGATCCGGCGGGCCGAGCGCCCGGACCTCGCGCGCGTCCGCCGCAGGCTCGAGGGCGACCCCGCGCTCCTTCGGCGCGGGCCCGAAGCGGTGCTCTACGCCGTGCTCGACGAGACCGTCGACGAGTACTCGCCGGTCGTCGCCGGCCTCGAGAACGACATCGACGAGATCGAGGACCAACTGTTCTCCGGCGACCCCGAGGTCACCCGGCGCATCTACGACCTCTCGGCCGAGGTCATGGAATTCCAGCGGGCCACGAAGCCGCTGATCGAGATGTTCGCCGCACTCGAGCGCGGGTTCGAGAAGTACGCGGTCGACCTCGAGCTGCAGCGCTACCTGCGCGACGTGAAGGATCACGTGTTGCGCATCGTCGAGCGCGGCGAGACGTTCCGCCAACTCCTGCAGAACGCGCTCAGCGTGCACGCGACGCTCGTGACGCAGCGCCAGAACGACGAGGTGCGGGCGCTGACCGAGACCAGCGTCGCCCAGAGCGAGCAGACCAAGAAGATCTCCAGCTGGGCGGCGATCATCTTCGCGCCCAGCCTCATCGCGGGCATCTACGGCATGAACTTCGTCTTCATGCCCGAACTCGACCAGCCCTGGGGGTACCCGTTCGCGATCGTCCTGATGTTCGGGTTCGCGTTCGTGCTCTACACGATCTTCAAGCGCAAGAAGTGGCTGTGAGCGTCCGCTGCGCTACTGCAGCGCCGACGTGAGCCGTGCGACCCCGTCGAGGAACGTCGCCTTCGCGGGCTCGCGGTTCCACTCGTCGAGCGTGAGCTCGCGGCTGATCGACCGGTAGCCCTCCTCGACGCCGCGCATGTCGTCGACGAACGAACGGCCGCGCACGAGCAGCGAGATCTCGAAGTTCAGGTTGAACGACCGGATGTCCATGTTGCTCGACCCGATGACCGCGACGTCATCGTCGATCGACAGGTGCTTGGCATGCAGGATGTACGGCCCCGGGTAGAGCCAGATGCGCACGCCGGCCTCGAGCAGCGGCCGGTAGTACGAACGCTGCGCGTGCCACACCGAACCCTGGTCGCCGAGCTCCGACACGAACAGCTGCACGTCGAGCCCGCGCAGCCGCGCGGACGTGATGGCGTACAGCATCGCCTCGTCGGGAACGAAGTACGGGCTCGTGATGATCACGCGTTCCTGCGCCGAGGCGACCAGCGCGAGGAACAGCCGCAGGTTGTTCTCCGAGTCGTACGACGGGCCGCTCGGCACGACCTGGCAGACGAGGGCGTCGGATGCCCCGTCGGCCGGCACCTCGGACGCCGGCACGTGCTCGGTGTCGAGCAGGTTCTCGTCGGTCTCGGCGTACCAGTCCGACAGGAACACCGCGTTGACGGATGCCACGGCCGGGCCCTGCACGCGAGTCGTGAGCTCCTGCCACATGAGCCCGCGCTTCTGGTTCTTCGGCGAGTCGTAATCACGCGAGATGAGGTTCTGCGACCCCGTCCAGGCGACCCGGCCGTCGACGACGACGAGCTTGCGGTGGTTGCGCAGGTCGGGCCGCTGGTACTGGCCCTTGAGCGGCGCGACCGGCAGCAGGAACGCCCACGTGACGCCGATGCGGTCGAGTTCGGCGAACGTCTGTTCGTGGACGGTGACGCGCTTGGATGCCACGTGGTCGATCAGCACCCGCACGCTCACGCCGCGCTGCACCGCGCGCTCCATGGCGGCGAAGAAGCCCCGGGTCGTGTCGTCGAGGGCGCCGATGTAGAACTCGACGTGCACGAACCGCTCGGCGGTGTCGATGTCGGCGGCCATCGCGTCGATCGAGGCCTGGTAGTCGCCGAACAGTTCGGCGCGGTTGCCCCCGGCCGCAGGCAGCGCCGTGAGCGCGCGGTTCTGCTCGACCGTGGAGGCGAACCACGACGGCCAATCGTCGCGGTCGGTCACGAGGTCGAGCCCTGCGGTGCGGTCGGCGATGATGCCGTCGATCTCACGCTGTCGTTCGCGGCGACGCTTCGGCAGCTTCACGTTGCCGATGAGCAGGAACAGCACGATGCCGACGAACGGGATCAGGAAGATCGCGAGCAACCACGACATGGCCGCGGTCGGCTTGCGACCGGCCGGGATGACGATCAGCGCGATGATGCGGATGACCCAGTCGAGCAGGATCAGCGCCGTCGCGATCAGCCACGGCAGTTCGTCTCTCCACCACATGCAGCGCCCTCCCCGAGGCTCGACTGGGGAGAGTATGGCACGCCGGTGCGGCCGTGCCCGCGGCGGGACGGGTCAGTCGGTGCCGAGGTCGAACGCCGCGGCCTCGTTCGCGGCATCCGTGGCCGCCTCGAGGTCGGTCTCGTCGGCGCCGGCGGTGATCTCGGCCGCCTCGCCCTCGGCGAGGTCGCCCACCAGGGCGGCCGTCGCGCCGCCGACGATGCCGAGGTGCGCGTACTGCTCGAGGCGGGCGCGCGAGTCGGCGATGTCGAGGTTGCGCATCGTGAGCTGGCCGATGCGGTCCTCCGGGCCGAACGCCTGGTCGCCGACGCGCTCCATCGAGAGCTTCTCGGCCTGGTAGCTCAGCGCGGGACCCGTGGTGTTCAGGATCGTGTAGTCGTCGCCGCGGCGCAGGCGAAGCGTGACCTCGCCGGTGACCGCCGACGCGACCCAGCGCACGATCGACTCGCGCAGCATGAGTGACTGCGGGTCGAGCCAGCGGCCCTCGTACATGAGGCGACCGAGCCGGCGGCCCTCGTTGTGGTAGTTCGCGATCGTGTCCTCGTTGTGGATCGCGTTGAGCAGCCGCTCGTACGTGATGTGCAGCAGCGCCATGCCGGGGGCCTCGTAGATGCCGCGCGACTTCGCCTCGATGATGCGGTTCTCGATCTGGTCGCTCATGCCGAGGCCGTGGCGACCGCCGATGCGGTTCGCCTCGAGCACGAGCTCGACCGCGTCGTCGAAGCGGGTGCCGTTGATGGCGACCGGCCGGCCCTGCTCGAACGCGACGGTGACGTCCTCGCTCGGGATCTCGACCGCGTCGTCCCAGAACTTCACGCCCATGATCGGCTCGACCGTCGTGATGCCCTCGCTGAGCTCCTCGAGCACCTTCGCCTCGTGGGTCGCACCCCAGATGTTCGCGTCGGTCGAATACGCCTTCTCGGCGCTCGCGCGGTACGGCAGGTCGCGCTCCTGCAGCCACTCGCTCATCTCCTGGCGGCCGCCGAGCTCGGTGACGAAGTCGGCGTCGAGCCACGGCTTGTAGATGCGCAGGCGAGGGTTGGCCATCAGGCCGTAGCGGTAGAACCGCTCGATGTCGTTGCCCTTGTAGGTGGAGCCGTCGCCCCAGATGTCGACGCCATCGTCCATCATCGCGCGTACGAGGAGCGTGCCCGTGACCGCACGGCCGAGGGGCGTGGTGTTGAAGTACGCCTTGCCGCCCGAGCGGATGTGGAACGCGCCGCACTGCAGGGCGACGAGACCCTCCTCGACGAGGGCCGCACGGCAGTCGACCAGGCGGCTCAGTTCGGCGCCGTACTCGATCGCGCGGCCGGGCACCGCCTCGACGTCGGGCTCGTCGGGCTGTCCGAGGTCGGCGGTGTAGGTGCAGGGCACCGCGCCCTTCTCGCGCATCCACGCGACCGCGACGGAGGTGTCGAGGCCACCGGAGAAGGCGATGCCGACGCGCTCGCCGACGGGAAGGGACGTGAGGACCTTGGACATGCGCTCCAGCCTACCTTCGCGCGCGCGAGCGCCTGATCGGCGCGTGCGCCCTCCCGAGGCCCCAGGACACCCCCGCGATAGGGTTGGTCCGTGACTCCAGACGAAACCACGCCGAACGAGGCGTCGCTCGCGGACGAGCCCGAGGTGCGGCAGGCGATCGCGGAGGGCGATCGCACCGACATCCGGGCCATCGTCTCGGGGCATCCGTCGTCACCGCTCGCCTGGGCCGAACTGGCGGACTCCGCCGACTCGGCCGGCCACGCGATCGAGGCGTTCGCCTTCGCGACCGTCGCGGCCGACCTGGCACGCGAGCAGTTGACCGCGGCCGGGTGGGAGCCCGGCTCGCCGGTGTCGTGGGCCGATGAGCCCAACCGCGCCTACCTCCGGGCCCTCGACGCGCAACGCCGCGCCGCCGAGACGCTCGGCCTCTCCGACCGTGCTGCGCGAGCGGCGGACGAACTCGCGGCAGCCGACGCCGAGGCGCCGGCCCGCATCGCGAGCGAGTTCACGCCCACGCAGCTGATCTCGATCGCCGACATCCGCGCCGCCACCGGCGGTTCGGTCGCGGCGTTCGCCGTCGTCGGCGACCCGGTCGACGCACCCGATGCGGCGGCAGCCGCCGGAGAGGACTGACATGCCCGCAGTCGTACTGGTCGGAGCGCAGTGGGGCGACGAGGGCAAGGGCAAGGCGACCGACCTGCTCGGCTCGCGCCTCGACTACGTCGTGAAGTTCAACGGCGGCAACAACGCCGGCCACACCGTCGTCGTCGGCGACGAGAAGTACGCGCTGCACCTGCTGCCCTCGGGCATTCTGACGCCTGGCGTGACCCCGGTCATCGCGAACGGCGTCGTGGTCGACATCGAGGTCCTCTTCGAGGAGCTCGAGGGGCTGTCGAGCCGCGGCGTCGACGTGTCGAAGCTCAAGATCTCGGCGAACGCGCACGTGATCACCCAGTACCACCGCACGCTCGACAAGGTGACGGAGCGGTTCCTCGGCAAGCGCCAGATCGGCACGACGGGCCGCGGCATCGGGCCGACTTACGCGGACAAGATCAACCGCGTCGGCATCCGCTTGCAGGACCTCTTCGACGAGAACATCCTGCGGCAGAAGGTCGAGGGCGCGCTCGACCAGAAGAACCACCTGCTCGTGAAGGTCTACAACCGGAGGGCGATCGCGGCCGACGAGATCGTCGACGAACTGCTCGGCTACGCCGACCGGCTCCGGCCGATGGTGACCGACACCGCGCTCGAACTGCACCAGGCCCTCGATCGCGGCGAGACCGTGCTGTTCGAGGGCGGTCAGGCGACCATGCTCGACGTCGACCACGGCACCTACCCGTTCGTGACGTCGTCGAACGCGACGTCGGGCGGCGCCGTGACCGGCTCGGGCGTCGCGCCGAACCGGATCGACCGCGTCATCGCGGTCATCAAGGCGTACACGACGCGCGTGGGCGCGGGCCCGTTCCCGACCGAGCTGTTCGACGAGTGGGGCGACTTCCTCACCGAGCAGGGGCACGAGTTCGGCACGACCACCGGGCGCAAGCGCCGCACCGGTTGGTACGACGCCCCGATCGCGAGGTATGCGAGCCGGATCAACGGCGTGACCGACTTCGTGCTCACGAAGCTCGATGTGCTCACCGGCGTCGAGCGGATCCCGGTCTGCGTGGGGTACGACGTCGACGGCGAGATCGTCGACGAGGTGCCCGTGTCGCAGTCCGACTTCCACCACGCGAAGCCCGTGTACGAGGAGTTCCCCGGGTGGTCCGAGGACCTCTCGGGCGCGCGCGAGTTCGCCGACCTGCCGCCGAACGCGCAGAGCTACGTGCGTGAACTCGAGGCGATGTCGGGCTCGCGCATCTCGGCGATCGGGGTCGGGCCCGCGCGCGACGAGATCGTGCAGGTGCACGACCTGCTCGACTGAGCTTCGGGCGCGACGCGCCCGGGAATCGTTTCCCGGCAGGTCTCGGAAGCGTGACGAAAGGTTCCCTCGGGCATCCCCCGCCGATAGTGTGGCGATGATTGCTGAGTCGCGCCCGCGAGCAGGCAGGCGCGACCGGACCGGGGGGACCGATGCGCAGATTCCGACGTTGGCTTGCAGGATTCGCCGCGTTCGCCGTCGTCGGCGCGCTGGCCCTTCCCGCGACGATGCCGGCGGCCGCAGCCCCCGACGACGCGGAGTTCACGACCTTCACGAAGGTGATCAGCCCGCCGGACGAAGCGCCCTACGAGGCCGGAGACCGGTTCAGTTACACGATCACCCTCACGTGCAACAGCCCGATCGTCGACATCTGCGTCGCGGCGAACGTGACCGACACGCTTCCCGCTCCGCTCGTCTTCGACACCACCGTGCCGAATCCGGTCGTGGTGTCGGGAGGGGGCACCCCCGCACCGACGGTGAGCGTCAGCGGCAACGAGTTCACCGCGTCGTTCAACGAGGCCGGAACCGCGGGTACCGGCCTCGCCACCGGCCAGCAGGTGAGCATCACCGTGTTCGTGCAGGTGCCCGATCCGGTGAGCGCCGACTACGACGGCGACATCACGAATACGGCCACGGCGTCGGCGACCAACGCGCTGCCCGTCACCGATGATGTGACGACCCAGCTCGACATCCCGGAGGAGCTCGACTCGACCGTGACGAAGTCGGTCGACGACCACGTCGCCGATGGGCAGACCGTGCCCTCGCTGCCCGACCAGCCGGTCGACTACGCCATCGGTGGTGGCAACGCGTCGAACCGATCCGTCGATGCCATCGTCGTGCAGGACCCGGCCGACGGCGTCGCGAGCCCGTTCGACAGCTACCTCGACTTCACCGGGATCACCTCGATCACGCCTCCCGCGGGTGCCGATCAGGTGCAGATCGAATACCTCGACGCCGACGGGAACTGGGTCGTGACCTACCCGACCGGTCCGATCCCGACGGACTTCACGAACATTCCCGACGTGCCGCCGACCGACGTGCACGGCCTGCGGTTCACGTTCACGTCGTCGACCGGGCAACTGCCGCCGACGCCGCCCGACCAGCAGGCGTCGATCGGCATCGGAGCGCAGACGAATGACCAGGTGCTCGACATCCCGCTCGGTGAGAGCGAGACGATCCCGAACACCGCGTCGTCGAACGTCGTCGTCGACGACCGGTCGAACACCCCGAACACCGCTGACGGTTCGGTCGTGATCAGCAACACCGGTCCGACGGTGGACGTCGAGAAGGCTTTCGCCGACCCGACGCTCCTGGGCGGGCAGAGCACGACCGCGACGATCGACGCGACCAACGGCCCGAGGCCGGTGACCTCCATGACCATCGCCGACCCGACCGCCGGCCAGCCGAACCTGGCCGAGCAGGGGCTCGTGTTCGGCGGGTTCACGTCCGGGGTCGAATGGCCGCCGAACGCGAACGCCGTCTCGGTCACGTACACCTACGCCGACGGGACGACGGAGACGCTGAACGGGTCGACACCGAACCAGATCCCCGCGCCCAGCGGCGACCCGGCGACGGTCGTGGGATTCTCGATCACGTTCACCGGGCCGATCCAGCCGAACGCGATCGCCGAAATCCCGTTCGATGTCACCGCGAACCCGGTGCCGGGGCAGCTCGACGTCGTGAGCACGAACGACACCACCTCGACGGTGACCGACGCGACGGGGCAGACCGGGCAGGACGACGACGCGGCGGACATCACCCGGCAACCCGCCCGGGTCTCGACGAACATCGACAAGAACATCGTGCAGGACGAGGTCTGGGACATCCCCGGCAGCACGACCGCCGTCACGTTCCTCGCCGACGTGAACGACCAGGGCCCCAACGCCTCGACCGTCGGTGCCGACTCGCTGGTGATCAGCGACCCCGCCGACCCGCAGCCGGGCGATCCGCCGTCGACGTTCTGGAACACGTTCGACGCCAAGCAGATCTCGGCGGACGTGCCGGCGAATGCGAACCTCACCGTGCAGTACTGGGACGGGACGCAATGGGTGACCTTCCCCGGTGCCGACGACATCCAGGGGCCGGCCTCGTTCAACTATTCGGTGCCGGCCGACCTCCAGGACGACGTCCAGGGCATCCGATTCGTCTACACGCCGAAGCCCGGCCAGACGCTGCCGCCGGGGTTCCAGGTGTCGCCGACGATCCAGGTGGCCACGCGCGACCAGTTCCGCGACGGATCGGGCAGCGTGCACGATGCGGCAGAGGCCGCCGATCCGCTGAACGTGCAGAACGACGCCTCGTCGACCGTGACGAACCCCGACGACACCTCCCCGGACGACAACACGGCGACGGACACCGACGACATCGACGTGAACCCGTGGCCGCCGGACGGCCCCGGCGTCGACCTGATCGAGAAGGACTGGCTCGAGGACACCGTCTTCGCGTTCACCGATGACCAGCGCACCGCACGCATCCTCTGGTCGACGCAGGGCGTGCCGTTCGACTCGGTCGAGATCACCGACGACCCGACCGCCGGCGCGGACTTCTCGAACATCGCGGCATCCGCCTACGACGCGTGGGACCTCGCGGCGATCGAGGCGATCGACGCGACGCTCGACCCGCTCATCGTGTACGACCGCATCGAGAGCGTCGAGCTGTACGACGACACGGCAGACGCCTGGGTCGACGTCACCGCTGCCGCCTGCGGTGCCGTGGACACGACCGGCACCGCGTGCGACGGCGGCTTCCCCGGGTTCGAGCTCAGCGAAGCGCAGCGCGAGTCGACGCTGGGCGTCCGCCTGACCTACGTCGAGGGATCGAACCGCGGCGCGGGCGTCGGGCCCGCACCGGGCAGCGGCGTCGCCTCGTCGACGGGCAACGGCCGCGGCCTCGACCTCACGTTCCAACTCCGACAGGAAAAGCGATCGGATGGCGGACCCGTCGTCGGGTCCCTCCACGACGAGCAGTACAACTCGGGGCTGAACGGCGTGGTCGTGAACACCGCCGGCATCCACGGTGAGGGCCCGGCGGTCGTGCCCGACCAGACCGACTCGGACGACATCACCATCCTCGACACGACGGTCAACGTGTCGGTCACGAAGACCTTCGACCAGGACGCCCTGCCGGTGCCGCCCGACACGGCGACGCAGGACGAATATCCGCTCGTCACGGCGACGATCACCGCGCGGAATGAGACCGAGGCGAACATCGCCCAGCTCGTGGTTTCCGATCCCGCCACTCCGCCCGCTGCGGCGACCGACACCTACAACACGTTCAACCTGTACGCGATCGGCACGATCAGCGTGCCCGCGGATGCGACCGAGACCGTCGTGACCCTCACCCGGGAGGGCGGTGGCACCGACGACTACAGCATCGCCGAGGCGCAGGCACTCGCGCCCGCCGACCTCGTCGACGTGGTCGGCGTCAGCGTCGCGCACTTCGACCCCGACCGGGTCGCGATCCTCACGACCGAGCAGACGAGCGTGATGCTCACCTACCAGCTCCGCGATTTCCTCCGCGACGACCCGGCGACCCGGCCGGCGGAGGGCGACATCGTCACGAACGTGGCCTCCGCCGACGGGACGCGACCCGGCGGCGCTCCGACGGATACCGCGCACGGCACCGATGACGACACGCTGCAGTTCGTGCCGGCGACCTACGGGGTCGTGGCCGGCAAGTCGATCTCCCCGTCGTCGCGATACGAGGACGAGTCGCCCGACGGCTACACCGTGACGATCGGCGGACAGCCGACGGGCAACGTGCGCACCACCGTGCTCACGATCACCGACGACGAGCCGACGTTCTGGAACGCGTTCGAGTTCGCATCGTTCCCCGCGTCGACGCTCCCGGCGAACATCGGCCAGCTGCGGGTCAGCGCGCTCACGAACGTCGAGTACTCGGTCGACGGCTCGGGCGCGCTCGTGCAGACCTGCGGCGGAGACGTCGACCTCACCGCGTGCTGGGTGGTCGGGCTCTGGCAGGACGTCGCGTCCGGCGCGGCAGTGACGCCCGCGCTTCCGGTCGGCGTGGACGCGTCGGCGGTGCGAGGGCTTCGCTTCGAGGTGCGCCAGGACGCGGCCGAGAGCAACTGGGAGAACCCGCGCAATCCGATCGTGTCCGTCGCGTTCACGGCGAACCGACTCGACAACCTGCATTACGGCCCGAACGGGGAGATCGACTCCTACCCCGTGCCGTCGACGCTGCCGGGCCTCGAGACCGCCCCGGGCGAGACGGTCCAGGGCACGACGACCGACGTGGTCGACGTGCACGGTGTGGGAGCGTGGACGACTCCCGACGGGGTGATCTGGGAGGCCGATGCGAGCGCCCAGGACACGACGCAACTGCTGCACCGCGTCAATGCGATCCAGGTGACGAAGGCTCCCGGCAACGGGCAGGGCGGTGCGGCTGCGCAGCAGTTCCCGCCGTTCTCCGAGATCCCGTACGTCATGCGGATCGAGAACACCGGCGAGTGGCAGATGACCGGACTCGAACTGACCGACTCGGTCGGCGCCGATGCCCAGGGCTCCTACCTCGTTCCGGTTCCGAACGCCGACCCGGTGTTCGAGTTCTCGCTCACCGACGCCGACGGGAACGACCTGCCCACCGACGGCTTCAGCGGCACGCTCGACACGACGACCGGCGTGGTCACGATCACCGTGCCGACCGACTTCGTGTTCGCGCCCGGCGACGTGCTCGTGATCGCGGCGCACCTGCAGTTCCGAGATGGACTGGCGCCGGGTACCCCGGTCGGCAACTCGATCACCGCGACGAGCGATCGCGACTTCGAGACGTGCGAGCACACGTCGAACAACGTGCCGATCGACGACACGCAGAACACCCCGGACTGCACCGCTGATACGACGGTCACCCCGTCGGCCGCGGCACCGATCGTCATCACGAAGGCGGTCAAGGGCGTCGGTGCGGGTGTTCCGGGTGTGCCCACGACAGATCCGAACTACGACGACTTGGGCGTGCTGAACACCAACCAGGCCCCGGTACTGGGCGAGTGCGAGCTGCCGAATGCGGGCGGCGGCTACTACGTCAACGAGTGCGTGCCGATCACCCGCCCGGGCGGCATCGAGGAGTGGCGGCTCACGTTCACCAACCGCGGCAACGTGCCGGCCGACGCGATCGGCGGCATCGACGTGCTGCCCGCGGTCGGCGACACGGGCGTCGTGGTCGGCACGCCGCGCGGGTCGCAGTGGTCGCCGATCTTCCTCGGAAACTTCAGGCTCGGGTCCGGCGGCGCGCTCCTGCCCACCATCCAGGCCTACTACATGACGACGGTGCCGAACCGAGCTTGCAACGCGGCGGACATCCAATGGTCGACCCTCAACCAGCCGATCCCCGACACCGACCCCTGCTTCGCAGACGTCACCACGCGACCTTGGATCCCCTACGACAACTCGACGCCGAAGCCGGAGCTCGCAACGGCGGTCGCGCTCAAGACCGTGATCGAGTACCCGACTGGGCAGGAGCTCGCGCCGGGCGCGAGCGGCTCCATCCTGTTCCAGACGCAGACGCCGGCATACATCCCCGATGCGTACGACACGCAGCTGCCGATCGCCTACAACACAGCGGCAGCGGGATCGCGCGCCGACTTCCAAGGGCAGGCCGTCTACCGGGGCCCGGTCGAACCGGTACGCGCCGGCGTCGCCTTCCCGATGGGAGAGATCGAGCTGACCAAGGACCAGGAGGTGCCGGACAGCTGGCCGTTCCCGCTGCCGGAATCGTACGAGTTCGACGTGCAGTGCGAGTCGGTCGGCGAGGACGTGCCGCTCGAGGACACGACCGGTGCTCCCGTCTCGCCCGTGACGGTGCCCGCCGACGGCACGCCGGTGGTCGTGGGACCCGGCACCGACCTCCCGTTGTACTCGACGTGCACGATCGCCGAGCTCCCGGCGCAGGGATCGACGGTCGGGTACACACCGCCCGGCGCCGACGGGCGGTCGGGCGAGATCACGGCGAGACTCGACCTCACGGACCGGACCGACGTGCGGCATCCGTTCCCGGCCGACCCGGTGGAGGGCGCGACCGCAACCGTCACGAACACGTACGAGATCGGCGGTTTCACGGTCGAGAAGGACGTGATCGAATCGGGCGCCCTCGACCAGGACGGCAATCCGATCCCAGCCGATCCGACGTTCACCTTCACGGTGAGCTGCATGTGGCTCGGTGCCGACGTGATCCTGCCGGCCGAACGCACCTTCACCCTGCAGGGCGGCGACAGCATCGAGTTCGCGCCCCTTCCCGTCGGTGCGGACTGCACCGTCACCGAGACGGATGTCGCCGGTGCGACCGACACGCTGGTGGTGCTCACCGAGGATGGCACGGGGACCGAGCTCGGAGACACGACCACCGCAGAATTCACGATCCTCCCGGACGACGCCGACGGCACGCACCTCACCGCGCTCGCCGTGACGAACGTCTATACGACCGGGTCGCTCACGATCGAGAAAGACGTCACCGGCACCGGCGCCGACGAATGGGCGCCCGACGAGTTCACGGTGCACCTCGTCTGCACGTGGGATCAGGCGACGACCAACCCCGTGTGGGAAGACGACGTCGTCATCCCCGCGAACGACAGCGTGACCATCGACAACCTGCCGACCGGCGCCGAGTGCGTGGTGACCGAGCCCGACGACGGCGGCGCGACGGGCGACCCGGTGATCACGCCGTCGTCGGTGACCATCGGCGTCGACGGAGAGATCGGCGACCCGGTGACGATCACCGTGACGAATGACTTCCGAACGGGCGGATTCGTCGTCGAGAAGACGGTCACCGGTCCCGGAACGGACCTCAGCGAGAACGCCGTGTTCACCTTCGACTACACCTGCACCTACGAGGGCGCGACGGTCGACGAGGGCGAACTGACGATCACCGGCGACGGCACGGCGGGCCCCTTCACCTCCGCGACGGTGACCGGGCTGCCGGTCGGCAGCGAGTGCGTCATCACCGAGACCGCGAGCGGCGGAGCGGATGCCACGCCGCCGCCCGTGACGATCACGATCCCCGACCAGACCACGGCCGGCGTCGAGGACGTCGAGACCGCGCCGTTCGAGAACGCCTACTCGGCGGGCACGATCTCGGTGACGAAGGAGGTCACCGGTGCGGCGGCCGAGATCCCGGAGATCGCGAACGCCACCTACGTCGTGCACGTGACGTGCTCGCTCACTGCAGACGGCATCCCGTTGTTCGACGGGGACGTGACGGTGATCGGCGGGACCACGGTGACGATCGTCGATCCCGCGACCGGCGATCCGCTGCTGCTGCCCGTCGGCACGCACTGCTGGGGCGACGAGATCGACACGGGCGGCGCGACGGATGCCTCGGTCGACTTCGACTCGTTCGACAACGCGGCGATCGTCGAGGCATCCGGATCGACCGACCCGGGACCGCTGGAGATCACCGCGACCAACACGTTCGACTACGGCGAGATCGCGGTGTCGAAGGCGATCACCGGCAACCCCGACTACGCCGAGGGCCTCACGTTCGAGATCCTCGTGACCTGCACGTTCGACCGAGGCGACGGCAACCCGCCGATCGTGATCTACGACCAGGAGCCGGTCGAACTCGCCGGCGGCGAGACCGTCACGCTGACCGACATCCCGATCGGCTCGGAGTGCTACGCCGAGGAGCCCGACCAGCAGGGCGCCTGGTCGGTCGACATCAGCGCGACCGTCGACGACCCGGTCGAGGTCGTCGACGGGGCGGACATCACCATCACGGTGACGAACGACTACCCGGAGGCCGGCTTCAGCGTGACGAAGACCGTCGACGACGGCGGCGCGGTCGACCAGGACGGCAACCCGATCGTGTACGACACGGTGTTCACCTTCACCGCGGTCTGCACGTTCGAGGGCACGACGGTGCTCGACGAGACCTTCCAGCTCTCAGACGGCGAGGTCGAGGAGTACGGCCCGCTTCCCGCGGGCAGCGAGTGCACGGTCACCGAGACCGATACGGGTGGGGCGATCGGCACGGGCATGGTCATCACGCAGGACGGTACCGCGACCGACCTCGGTGAGACGACGAGTGCGACCTTCACGCTGCTGCCCGATGAGAACGGCGCGAGCGTCAACGCGCTCGGGGTGGACAACCCGTTCACGGTCGGCTCGCTCCAGCTCACGAAGACGGTCAGCGGCACCGGCGCCGACGAGTGGGCCGGCGAGTTCGGCGACTACACGGTGCACGTGACGTGCACGCTCGCCGCCGCCGATCCCGACCTCGTGTACGACGGGGACGTGACGCTGACGACGGACGCCCCTGGGAATGTCGTGACGATCCCGAACCTCCCGACCGGTGCGGAGTGCGAGGTCGACGAGACCGACCTCGGCGGCGCGACCGACTGGAGGGCCGACCCGAACCCCGTGACCATCGGCGACGACACGACGGGACCGATCGGGATCACCGTCGACAACGAGTTCCGCACCGGAGGGCTGAACGTGCTCAAGCAGGTCACCGGCCCCGGCGTGCCGGAGTTCTCGACCGGGCCGTTCGACTTCAGCGTGGTCTGCACCTACGAGGGGCAGACCGTCGAGAGCTCGGTGCTCGTCGTCGTCGGCGAAGAGGACTCGACCGGCCCGTACCTCAGCGAGACGATCACGGGCATCCCGGTCGGCTCGGTGTGCGTCGTCACCGAGATCGACGATGGCGGGGCCGACGAGACACCGGACCCGGTGACCGTGACGATCCCCGACCAGGATCCGGCCGGCATCGAGACCGTGGTCACCGCGGGTCCGTTCCTGAACGAGTTCTCGGTGGGCCTCCTCGGCATCGCCAAGGAGGTCGACGGTGAAGCCGCCGACGCACCGTGGGTGGCCGACACCGTCTTCACGATCGACCTCACCTGCGAGCTCGACGTCAACGGCGTCCGCACCACGGTGTTCTCACGGACGTTGGAGGTGATGGCGGGCGACATCGAGCCGATCACCGACGCCGACGGCAACGTGGTGCAGCTGCCCATCGGCACCCATTGCTACGGCGTCGAGTCCGACCCGGCGGGCGCGACCGCGACCAGCGTCGACTACGACTCGTACGACAACGCGATCATCGTGGTGGCCGACCCGCTGCCGCAGCCGTTGCTCGTGACGGCGACGAACACGTTCGAGTACGGCGAGCTCGAGCTCGAGAAGACGATCAGCGGATCGGCCGAGGCGGCCGCGGGCAAGTCGTTCACGGTCGAGGTGACCTGCACCCTCGACCGCGGTGACAACAACGAGCCATACGTCGCCCTCGACCACGAGCCCGTGACGATCACGGGCGGCCAGACGGTCGTGCTCGACCAGCTGCCGGTCGGTGCCGAGTGCTGGGCCGAGGAGACGGACTCGGGCGGCGCGATCGCGTCGACCGTGAGCGCGACCGAGGCGTCGCCGGTGATCGTCGGCGACGACGAGCCGGTCACGATCACGGTCGACAACGAGTTCGCGCCGCTGCCGTCGACGGCGGTCACCGGCTTCGACGGCGCGCTCCGGTTGACGGCGGCGCTGGCGCTGCTCGGCGGCGGTGCCGCGCTGATCGCGTTCGTGATGATCCGCCGCCGCCGGCACGGCGGGGCGGCCTGACCGCCGGCATCGCCACCACGCACGAGATCGCGCCGGACAAGATCGCGCCGCACGAGATCGCGCCGGACGCGACGAGGGGGCGGA
Source organism: Agromyces sp. LHK192 (assembly GCF_004006235.1). Lineage (NCBI taxonomy): Bacteria > Bacillati > Actinomycetota > Actinomycetes > Micrococcales > Microbacteriaceae > Agromyces > Agromyces sp. LHK192. Next base: position 3,714,552 of record NZ_CP034753.1, on the reverse strand, counting down.
TGCCTCGGCATCCGCCCCCTCGTCGATCGACCGGCGCTACTGGTTGCCGATCGACTTGTCGATGTTGCCCTTGACGTCGTCGATCATGCCGTCATGCTCGTCGGGCGTGATCTTCTTGACCGCTTCGCCGATGCCGTCGAGCACCTTGTCGCTGATGTCCTCGGCCTGTTCGCTCTTGAGGACCTCCTGGATCTTGTCCTTGTTCTGCTCGATGAAGTCGCCCGCCTGCTTGGCGAGGTCGTCGATGCCGGCCATGGTTCCCCCGTTCCGCCTCGGCTCCGATGCCGAGCCCGACCAGCCTATTCCGGGCCCCACGGCGCCGGTAGTGTCGAGCGGGTGACCGCGAACCTGCCTCCCCGTGAACCCCTCGTCGGCCGACGCATCCGTCTCACCCCGTTCACCGAGGCCGACCTGCCTGAGCTCGACCGTGTGCTGCGCCGCCCCGAGGTGTTCGCCGGAGGGTTCGGCGGCGGGCCGGCCGGGCTCCCGTCGGATGCCGCCGCCTTCGCCGAGTTCGGTGCGGCGTGCTGGTCTGCGGGCCCTGCCGCGCTGCCGTTCACGGTGCGGATCGAGGGCGGCCCCGACCACGGCGCCGTCATCGGCGCGACCAAGCTCGGCGACCTCGAACCCGAGCGTGAGAAGGCGCACATCGGCTGGACCGCCTACGCGCCCGAGGTCTGGGGCACGGTCGTCAACCCCGAGGCGAAGCTCCTGCTGCTCGGCCTCGCGTTCGACCACGGCTTCGGGCGAGTGCGGCTGCAGGCCGACGCGCTGAACGCGCGCTCGCGCGCCGCGATCCTGAAGCTCGGGGCATCCTTCGAGGGCATCGCGCGCCGCGATCAGCCGCGTGCCGACGGCACCTGGCGCGACACCGCGATCCACTCGATCCTGATCGACGAGTGGCCGGACGTGCGCGAGCGCCTGCAGGCTCGCGTCGATGCGTGGGGCGACCGCCCGGTCGCGCTCGGGGCCGTCGCCGACTGAGGCGCCCGGACCGAGTCGCTCAGGCCAGGAGCTCGATCGCCCCGTCGACCGTCGCCGCGGCCGCGCCGAGATAGGCCAGCACGATCACGCCGATCCGGGCCGCGCGGTTGCCGATTCGGCGGTGCAGCAGTTCGCCGACGACGAGGCCGAGCACGACCGCGACCGCGACGGCGATCCACATCGACGGATCGAGTTCGGGCAGCGACCATCCCGATGCGGCGAACTTGCCGACGAGGGACGCGACGCCGATCGCCACGAAGTACGGCTGGTTCGTCGCCGCGAAGGCCGGCTGCGGCCAGCGGGTCGCGATCGCATAGACCGCGATCGCCGGTCCGCCGACGCCCGCGGCGGCGTTCATGAACCCGGATGCGCCGCCCGCTGCAAGCGTCACCCCGAGCCGATCGGGAACGCGTGCGGTGCGCGACGCGAGGAGCGTCGCCGTCAGCGCGACGAGCACGAGCACGCCGATCCCGAACTGCAGTGCCGGTCCGGGCACGGATGCCGCGACCACGGCGCCGACGGCCGTGCCGACGATGGCGGCGGGCAGCAGGCGGGCGAGTCGCGGCCAGTCGATCGCACGCCACACGCGGGGGAGGATCAGCAGCGAGCTGAGCACGGCGCACAGGTTCACCACGAACACGCCGTCGAACGGCCCGAGCAGCAGCACCAGCGCGGGCGAGGCCACGAGGGCGAAGCCCATCCCGGTCACCCGCTGCGCGAAGGCGCCGACCAGGACCGACAGGGAGACCGCGAGGAGCACTCGGGGAGTCTACGTGGCCCGGCCGCGCCTACGAGTCCGCGCCTACGAGTCCGCGCCTACGAATCCGCCGACGGCCGGCGGGCGTCCTCGGGCACGTGCAGCCGGCGCAGGAACGCGTCGGTGCTGCGAGGCACGCCGCGTCGGTCGGCGACCGACACGATCACCGTCACCGCGACCGCGATCGGCACGGTCCACGCCGCGGGCTGCTCGAGCAGCGGTCGCACCGCAGGCGCCGCCGACGCCAACGGGCCGCCGAGCAGGATCGCCGCGCCCGAGAGGACCGCTCCCGTCACCATCCCCGAGATCGCCCCGCGCGAGGTGAGCCCCCGCCACCAGATGCCGAGCAGCAGCACCGGGCACAGCGTCGACGCCGTGAACGCGAACACCAACCCCACGCTGCCCGCGAGCCCGGTCGACTCGGTCGCCAGCGCGACCGCGAGCGGCACCAGCGACGACACGAGTGCCGCCGCGCGGAAGCCCCGCACGCTGCCGCCGAGCAGGTCCTGGCTGATGACGCCGGCGAGCGAGACGACGAGACCCGACGACGTCGACAGGAAGGCCGCGAACGCCCCGGCGATCACCAGTGCCGTCAGGAGTTGCCCGACCGGACCGGGCACCAGCCGGTCGGGCAGCACGAGGATGAGCGCGTCGGCCTCGCCGGTCGTCGCGAGATCGGGCGCGAACGCCCGCCCCAGCAGGCCGAACGCGGTCGGGAACAGGTAGAAGACCGAGAGCAGCCCGAGCACGATCACGGTCGTGCGCCGCGCCGCGGGCCCGTCGGGGTTCGTGTAGAACCGCACCAGCACGTGCGGCAGGCCGAGCGTGCCGAGCAGCAGCGCGACCATGAGCGACACCGTGCGGTACCAGTCGAGGCTGCTCGGCCCGGCCTCGGCCGGGAACGCCGCGACCGGTTCGAGCACGGGCTCGACCGATCCCGAACCCACGACGATCAGCAGCGCGAACACCGGCACCGCGAGCGCCGTCAGCTTCAGCCAGAACTGGAAGGCCTGCACGAACGTGATCGAACGCATGCCGCCCGCCGCGACCACGCCCGCGACGATCAGCGCGACCGCCACCGACCCGGCCCACGAGGGCAGGCCCGTGGTGATGCGCACCGTCAACGCCGCACCCTGGAGCTGCGGCACGATGTAGAACCATCCGATGACGATCACGAGCACGCTCGTCACCCGGCGTGCCGCGATCGAGTCGAGGCGCGCCCGCACGAAGTCGGGGATCGTGTACGCGCCCGAACGGCGCAGCGGCGCGGCGACGAAGAGCAGCAGCATGAGGTACCCGGCCGTGTACCCGATCGGGAACCAGAACCCGCCGACGCCCGTCAGCAGGATGAGCCCGGCGACGCCGAGGAAGGATGCCGCAGACAGGTACTCGCCGCCGATCGCCGACGCGTTCCACCACGGCCGAACCGTTCGACTCGCGACGTAGAAATCGCTGGTCGTCCGGGAGACCCGCAGGCCGTAGAACCCGATCAGCACGCTGGTCACGGCCACCGCGACGATCGCCGAGTAGCCGACGGCGGGGTTCACGAACCCTCCAGCAGCGACCGGTAGCGCGCCTCGTTGCGCGACGCCGCGCGCACGTAGAGGGCGCCGATCGTGAGGGCGAGCGGGTAGACGCCGACCCCGATCAGCAGCCACGATGCGGGCACGCCGGCCACGAACGCGCCGTCGAGCGCCGGCGTCAGCACGACGGCCGCCACGAACAGCGCCGTCGCGAGCACGAACCCGGCGGCGCAGACCAGCCCCAGCCGGAGCTGCGAGCGGATCAGCGAGCGCAGGTAGACGCCCTGCACGTCGCCGCCGGAGCCACCGGGCGCGCTCGCCGACCCCGCAGCGCCCGCCGGCCCCGCAGCGCCCGGCGCACCGGCATCCGAACCGGGGCTCGTCCCCGTACTCGTCCCCGCCCGCGGCGCGGTCACGCGCACCCGCGGGGGAGGCGCCGCGTCGTCGGTCACGACCGGCCCCGGAGCGTCGTCGAGTCGAGCCGCTCGCGAAGGCCCGGCAGCAGGCGCCGGCTCACCGGCAGCTCCGCACCGCCGACCGAGACGCTCGCGTGGTCCCCGCCGAGCCGGACCCGCGTCACGTGCCCGAGGGCGACGAGGTAGGAGCGGTGGATGCGCACGAACCCGGCGTCGGCCCACTGCCGCTCCAGGTCGGCCATCGGCACGCGAACGAGGAAGCTCGCCTCCTCGGTGTGCAGGCGCGCGTAGTCGCCCTGCGCCTGCACGTAGCGCACGTCGTCGCGGCGGATCATGCGGGTCGTGCCGCCGAGCGTGACGGCGATGAGTTCGGGCTGCGGCGCAGTCGACGGCGTCGGCGCCGGGGCGCCCAGTGCCTCGACCACCCGGCCGACCGACCGCTGGAGCCGCTCGGTGCGCACGGGCTTGAGCAGGTAGTCGACCGCGGCGAGGTCGAACGCCTCGAGGGCGCCCTCCTCGTCGGCGGTGACGAACACGAGCGCGGGCGCGCGGTCGAACCGCTGGAGGGCGCGGGCGAGGTCGAACCCCGTCAGACCTGGCATGTGGATGTCGAGGAACGCGGCGTCGACGGTCTCGCGGGTGAGGAGCCGGATCGCCTCCGAGCCGGAGTTCGCGACGTGGATGACGCCGATCCGCGGATCCTGGCCCAACAGGAACGCGAGCTCGTCGATCGCGGGCTGCTCGTCGTCGGCGATGAGGACGGAGATCACCGGTCGTTCCTTCCCTCGTGGTCGTGCCCCGGTTGCGACTTCGGCACGCGCATGCGCACCAGGGTGCCCGCGCCGAGGTTCGTCTCGACGACGAGGCCGTGCTCCTCGCCGTACACCTGGCGGAGCCGGGCGTCGACGTTGCGCAGCCCCACGTGCTCGCCCGCGGCACCGCCGGCGAGCACGCGCTCGAGCACCGCGGGGTCGATGCCGACTCCGTCGTCCTCCACGCTGATGTCGGCGAAGGCGCCCTGGTCGGATGCCTCGATCGTGATGCGCCCGCCGCCCTCCTTCGACTCCAGGCCGTGCCTGACCGCGTTCTCCACGAGCGGCTGGATCGACAGGAACGGCACGACCGTCGACAGCACCTCCGGGGCGATCTGGAGCGTGACCCGCAGCCGGTCGCCGAACCGGGCCCGCTCGAGGCGGAGGTAGCTGTCGATCGAACGGAGCTCCTCGGCGACGGTCGTGAAATCGCCGTGGCGCCGGAACGAGTACCGCGTGAAGTCGGCGAACTCGAGCACGAGTTCGCGAGCCGTCGCCGGGTCGGTGTTGATGAACGAGGCGATCGCGTTCAGCGAGTTGTAGATGAAGTGCGGGCTGATCTGGGCGCGAAGCGCCCGCACCTCGGCTTCGGCCAACGCGGCGCGCGACGCCTCGAGCTCGCCGAGCTCGACCTGCGCGGCCACCCAGTCGGCCACCTCGCCGGTGGCGCGCACGAGCCCCGAGCGCACCGTCGGTTCGAACGCCACGACCGCGCCGACCGCGCGGCGCCCGACGAGCACGGGCGCGGCCGCGGCATCCGTCTCGAACGAACCGGCACGGATGCCGCGTTGCACCTGTGGTCGGCCCGACGCGGCGACCTGCGCCGCGAGCGTCGCGGCCTGCTCGCGCAGCGCCTCGTCGCCGTCGATCGACACGGCGCCCGAGGCATCCGCGAGGGCGAGCGTCCGCGATGCGAGGAGGGCCCGGAGGTGCCGGGTCGCGCGCGCGGCATCCTGCTCGCCGAGACCGCCGCGCAGGTGGGCCGCGGCCCGCGACGCGAGGTGGAGCGTGCGGTAGGTCGCCCGCTCCTCGTCGGTGCCGAGATCGCGTGACGCGAGCACGATCCGGCGCAACAGGACCACGAGTCCGACGGCGAGCGCACCGGCGACCACGCCGGCAGCGGCTGCGAGCAACGTCGACTCGGGCATCCCCCCACGGTAGCCGCCGTTGAGCGGTGCACGCGCGCCGTTCGTCGCAGCTTCCGCGCCGTTCGGCGACGACGAGCGGCGAAGCCTTCCGGCCGGTCGCCGGGATCGGGAGCATGGCAGCGGCGTGGCTGCCGCCTCGCCGGACCCCCTCGAAGGAGAGACGCCATGGGCAACGACGCCCTGAGTGCGGAGCAGACGGCGCTGGACCGCGTCGACTACCCCGCCGTGCAAGCATCACCTGAATTCCAGAAGCTGCGGCGGACCCACCGCAGCTTCGTGTTCCCCGTCCTCGGTGCCTGCCTCGTCTGGTACCTCGCCTACGTGCTGCTGGCCGTGTACGCGCACGACTTCATGTCGACTCGCGTGTTCGGCAGCGTGAACCTCGCGATGATCCTCGGCCTCGCCCAGGTCGTCACGACGTTCGCCGTGACCATGTGGTACGTGAGCTACGCGAACAAGCACCTCGACCCGAAGGCCGAGCAGCTGCGCGACGAGATCGAGCAGGGCGACTTCGACCTGGCCGCCGCCGGCACCGCCACGACGGGCACCGACGCCGAGGGGGTGACCCGCTGATGCTGCACCTCGAAGCCGCCACGACCTCGCCCGGCGAGCCGTGGCTCAACATCGCCATCTTCGGCGCGTTCGTCGCCGTCACCATGGTCATCGTGTTCCGCGCCAGCCGGAACAACAAGACCGCCGCCGACTACTACGCCGCCGGGCGCTCGTTCACGGGCGGCCAGAACGGCTCCGCCATCGCGGGCGACTACCTGTCGGCGGCGTCCTTCCTCGGCATCGTCGGCGCGATCGCCATGACCGGGTACGACGGGTTCCTCTACTCGATCGGATTCCTCGTCGCGTGGCTCGTGGCCCTGCTGCTGGTCGCCGAACTCCTGCGCAACACCGGCAAGTTCACGATGGCCGACGTCCTGTCGTTCCGCCTCAAGCAGCGCCCCGTGCGCATCGCCGCCGCGACCACGACCCTCGTCGTCTGCTTCTTCTACCTGCTCGCCCAGATGGCCGGCGCCGGCGGACTCGTGTCGCTGCTGCTCGGCGTCGGCGACCAGCTCGGCCAGGCGCTCGTCATCACTGTCGTCGGTGCGCTGATGATCCTGTACGTGCTCATCGGCGGCATGAAGGGCACCACGTGGGTGCAGATCATCAAGGCGGTGCTGCTCATCGCGGGCGCCGGCCTGATGACCGTCTGGGTGCTCGCGATCAACGGGTTCGACTTCTCGGCGCTGCTCGACAAGGCCGTGGAGGTCGCCGGCAACCCGGCCATCCTCGACCCGGGACTCAAGTACGGCGTCTCCGACGTCTCGAAGATCGACTTCGTCTCGCTCGGCCTCGCGCTCGTGCTCGGCACCGCCGCGCTGCCGCACGTGCTGATGCGGTTCTACACCGTGCCCACCGCGAAGGAGGCCCGCAAGTCGGTCGTCTGGGCGATCTGGCTGATCGGCATCTTCTACGTGTTCACCCTGGTGCTCGGCTACGGCGCTGCCGCGCTCGTCGGCCCCGAGGTGATCGCGGCCGCGCCCGGCGGACCCAACTCGGCGGCACCGCTGCTCGCGTTCGAACTCGGCGGACCGCTGCTGCTGGGACTCATCTCGGCGATCGCGTTCGCGACGATCCTCGCGGTCGTCGCCGGCCTCACGATCACCGCGGCAGCGAGCTTCGCGCACGACATCTACGCGTCGGTCGTGAAGAAGGGCAAGCCCGAGCCGGGCGCCGAGGTCAAGGTCGCCCGCCGCACGGTGCTCATCATCGGCGTCGTCGCGATCATCGGCGGCATCGGGGCGAACGGCCAGAACGTCGCGTTCCTCGTGGCGCTCGCGTTCGCCGTGGCCGCGTCGGCCAACCTGCCGACGATCGTCTACTCGCTCTTCTGGAAGCGCTTCACCACGAAGGGCGCCCTCTGGAGCATGTACGGCGGCCTGATCTCGGCGATCGTCCTCATCATCTTCTCGCCGGTCGTCTCGGGCTCCGAGACGAGCATGCTGAAGACCGAGACGATCGACTTCGCGATCTTCCCGCTGTCCAACCCCGGCATCATCTCGATCCCGCTCGCGTTCTTCCTGGGCTGGCTCGGCACGGTGCTCGACAAGGGCACGGAGGACCCGCTCAAGCAGTCCGAGATGGAGGTGCGTTCGCTCACCGGTGTCGGAGCCGAGAAGGCGGTCGACCACTAGGACCGGACCGGCCGGGCAGCCCGAGGGGGCGGGCGCCCGTCCGGTCGAAGACCCCGGCGGCGGGTGGGGAGAACCCGCCGCCGGCAACCGGATCGATGCGGCAGGACATCGCCTGCCCAGCCGTGTCGAAACCTCGGAAGGGGGCGGATGCTTCGGCATCCGCCCCCTTCGCGCGGAGCCGTACCAGAGGAACAGGACGGTTATCGGCGGATGCGCCGGCGCCGGGCGACGCCCCAGAGGAGGAGGGCGATGCCGACCACGGCCACGATCGGCCCGACGATCGCCCAGAGCGTGACGCCGCTCATGGCGGAGCCGGGCAGGACGCCCAGTCCCTGGAACGTCCAGACCACGCCTGAGGCCGTCAGCAGTGCGCCGAGCACGATCAGCACCCAGTTCATGTTCGACCCGCCTTCCTCCCGGGGCATCCGCCCCTACATGTTGATCATGTGCCCGACGAGCCCGTGGAACGCCTCCTGCAGCGCCTCCGACAGCGTCGGGTGGGTGTGCACGTTGCGGGCGAGCTCGAGGGCGCCGAGGTCCCATTTCTGCGCGAGGGTGAGCTCGGGCAGCAGCTCAGAGGCATCCGGCCCGATGAGGTGGCCGCCGAGCAGCTCGAAGTGGGTCCTGTCGGCGACGAGCTTCACGAAGCCGACCGGGTCGCCGAGGCCGTTCGCCTTGCCGTTGGCGGTGAACGGGAACTTGGCGACGACCACGTCGTAGCCCTCGTCGCGGGCCTGCTGCTCGGTGAGGCCGAAGCTCGCGACCTGCGGCGAGCAGAACGTGGCACGCGGCATCATCCGGTAGTCGCCGAGCTCCATGGTCTCGGCATCGGCGATGGTCTCGGCGGCGACGACGCCCTGCGCCTCGGCGACGTGCGCGAGCATGAGCTTCGCGGTCGCGTCTCCGATCGCGTAGATGTGCGGCACGTTCGTGCGCATCCGCTCGTCGATGCCGATCGCACCGCGCTCGGTGAGCTGCACGCCGGTCGTCTCGAGGCCGAAGCCCTCGACGTTCGGCGCGAAGCCGACGGCCATGAGCACCTTGTCGACGACGAGCTGCCCCGGCTGCCCCTCGGCGCCGGTGTACGACACCGTGACGGATGCCCCCTGGTCGACGACCTGCTCGACCTTCGTCGAGGTGAGGATGGGCACGCCGAGGTTGCGGTACTGGCGCGTGATCTCCTTCGAGACCTCGACGTCCTCGTTCGGCAGCGCGCGGTCGAGGAACTCGATGACCGTCACTTCGACGCCGTAGTTGCGCAGGATGTAGGCGAACTCCATGCCGATCGCGCCGGCGCCGACGATCGCGATCGAGCGCGGCAGGTCACGGGTGAGAATCTGCGATTCGTACGTCACGACGTTCGGCGAGAGCTCGACGCCGGGCAGCAGGCGCACCCTCGACCCCGTCGCGATGATCGCGTTCGCGAACGTCAGCTGCTCGACCGAACCGTCGGCGCGGCGCACGTCGATCGAGTTGGGGCCGGTGAACGACCCGCGTCCGTCGAACTCGGTGATCCCGTTCTTCTTCATCAGGAAGTGCACGCCCTTGACGTGCTTCTCCGACACCTGCCGGCTGCGGTCGTACGCCGCGCCGAAGTCGAAGTGCACGTCGCCCGAGATGCCGAACGTGGATGCCTGGGCGTGGAAGATGTGCGCGAGCTCCGCGTTGCGCAGCAGCGCCTTCGAGGGGATGCAGCCGACGTTGAGGCAGACCCCTCCCCAGTACTTCTCCTCGATGACGGCGACCGTGAGGCCGAGCTGGGCGGCGCGGATGGCGGCGACGTACCCGCCGGGACCCGCGCCGAGGATGACGACGTCGAAGTGGTTGGCCATGCGGGCCAGCCTAGGCGCGTGGCGCGCGGAGCGGGAGGGTCTCGACGCGGCGCTCCGCGCGGGCGTCTCGATAGGGCTGCGCGCCTACTCGACGACCGGGGCCGTCTCCTCCGCCGGGGCCTCGTCGTCGTGCGGGCGCTGCTCGATGCCGAGAGCGAACAGCACGACGAGCATCACCGCTCCGGCGAACAACGCGATGTCGGCGACGTTGCCGATGAACCAGTTCAGGTAGGCGATGAAGTCGACGACGTGGCCCTGCCCGAACGAGGGCTGCCGCAGCAGCCGGTCGAGGAAGTGCGTGGTCGCGCCGCCCAGCAGCAGCCCGAGGCAGATCGCCCACGCGCGCGAGCGCGTACGCCAGGCGAACCACGCCGCGACGACGACACCGACCCCCGAGAGGATCGTGAAGATCCACGTCGAGCCCTCGCCGATCGAGAACGCGGCGCCGGGGTTGTACGCGAGCTGCAGGCCGAGCAGGTCGCCGACCAGCTCGATGCGCTCGGTCGTCGTCAGGGATGCCTCGGCCCAGATCTTCGTGAGCTGGTCGACGACGATCACGACCACCGCGATCGCGATGGCGATCCAGGGCGCGGCGGTCGTCCACTTCGGGGTTCTGGCGGGCATGCCTCCATCTTCGCAGGCGCGCCCGGGGCCGCCGAACTCCCCGGAGGCTGCAGAACTCCGCCTGGCCTCCCGGATTCCACCGCGGCTGCCGACCTTCGGCGGATTCCGGACAGCGTGCTCGGGCGGGGATGCCGTCGCCCCCGGGCCGCCGTACGCTCGACCGGTGAGCGTTCGCACCACCCCCGAGGTCTCGGCCGAGGCATCCGTCACCCGCACCGGACCGGTGTCGGCGTGGCTCCAGTTCATCGCCATGGGCATCGTGTGGGGGTCGAGCTTCCTCTTCATGAAGGTCGCGCTCGAGGGGGTCTCGTTCGGGCAGGTCGCGTGGTCGCGCACCGTGCTCGGCGGCATCGCGCTCGCCGTGATCGTGGCGGTCATGCGTCCGCGGATCGCGGGTGCCGACGGGCGGCCGGGGCCCCTGCTGCCGCGTGAGCCGATCGTGTGGCTGCACTTCCTCGTGGTGTCGTTCACGACGTGCGTGATCCCGTACCTGTGCTTCGCGTGGGCCGAGCAGTACGTGTCGTCGAGCCTCGCGTCGATCTACAACGCGACCACCCCGATCATGACCGCGCTCATGGCGACGCTCGTGTTCCGGGTCGAACGGCTGGGCGGCAGCCGGTGGTTCGGTGTCGGCCTCGGGATCCTCGGCGTGCTCGTCGTCATCGCACCGTGGCAGCTCGCCGGGCTCACCGGCAGCCTCGCCGGTCAGCTCGCGTGCCTCGTCGCGACCCTCTGCTACGGGTTCACGTTCGGGTATCAGCGCCGGTTCCTGAGCCACCGGCCGATCGCGCCCGCGACGTTCGCGTTCCTGTCGATCGGGGTGTCGGCGGTCGTGATGCTCCTGCTCACGCCGTGGCTCGCGCTCGAGCCGGTCGAGCTCGACTGGGCGGTGGTGGGCTCGCTCCTCGCGCTCGGCATCCTCGGCACCGGGCTCGCGTACATCTGGAACATCAACGTGCTGCGCGCCTGGGGGCCGACGGGCACGTCGACGGTGACGTACATCACGCCCGTCGTCGGCGTCGCATTGGGCCTGCTCCTGCTCGGCGAGCGGCTGAGCTGGCACGAACCGGCCGGCGCGGTGCTCGTGCTCGTCGGCATCCTGTTCGCGCAGGGGCGGCTGCGCCTGGGTCGGCGCCGTGCGCCGGTCGAGGCATCCGCCGGCTGATTCGTACTGCGGCCGCGGAGCGCGCAGGGTCGACTCAACCCGGCCGAGTGAGGGAACGGAGTCGGTCGTTGATGGTGGCGGCGATGCTGGCGGGGCTGCCGAGGATGATGATCTGCTTCGGCTCGAGGCGGGTGAGTTCGGTTCGGACGCTGTCCGGGAGCGAGCCGTCTGCGGGGACGAGGAGGACGGGCGAGTCGGAGGATCCGGCCGCTGCGGCGCCGGCGAGGGCGTCGGGGAAATTGGCGCCGGAAGCGATGTACGCGGTTTCCACCCCTGGGGCGAACGCGGCCGCGGAGATCGCGGCTGCCGTCGCGAACCGGTCGGGGCCTGCCAATCGGACGACTTCGCCGGAGGTGAGGGAACGGAGTCGGTCGTTGATGGTGGCGGCGATGCTGGCGGGGCTGCCGAGGATGATGATCTGCTTCGGCTCGAGGCGGGTGAGTTCGGTTCGGACGTTGTCCGGGAGCGAGCCGTCTGCGGGGACGAGGAGGACGGGCGAGTCGGAGGATCCGGCCGCTGCGGCGCCGGCGAGGGCGTCGGGGAAATTGGCGCCGGAAGCGATGTACGCGGTTTCCACCCCTGGGGCGAACGCGGCCGCGGAGATCGCGGCTGCCGTCGCGAACCGGTCGGGGCCTGCCAATCGGACGACTTCGCCGGAGGTGAGGGAACGGAGTCGGTCGTTGATGGTGGCGGCGATGCTGGCGGGGCTGCCGAGGATGATGATCTGCTTCGGCTCGAGGCGGGTGAGTTCGGTTCGGACGTTGTCCGGGAGCGAGCCGTCTGCGGGGACGAGGAGGACGGGCGAGTCGGAGGATCCGGCCGCTGCGGCGCCAGCGAGGGCGTCGGGGAAATTGGCGCCGGAAGCGATGTACGCGGTTTCCACCCCTGGGGCGAACGCGGCCGCGGAGATCGCGGCTGCCGTCGCGAACCGGTCGGGGCCTGCCAATCGGACGACAGGCTCCTTCGGTTCCGGTTCCGGTTCCGGTTCCGGTTCGATCGGGTAGGTGCGATCGATGTGCGGGATCTCAACCGCGGCCCGGACCTCGAGGATGACGGCTTCCGCCGATGAGCCGCCGCCGTGGTAGTGCTCTACGACGAACGATGACCCCTCGCCGACCCCGAACGCGACCCGATACGCACCGGGCTGCAGGTCGATCGACCACGCGCCATCGGCATCGACCGTCGAGTAGCCGGCATCAGACGACGTCGGCGACGAGTGTGCTGGGTACACGGCGATCACTCGGTCCGTGAGTGGCTTCGATCCACCGCCCGGAGCCGCAGTTCGAATCGCACCGCTGATTCTGCCGCGAGCCGCCAAGGTCTGGTGATCCAGTTCGACGGCGGCACCCCCGGCGACGGTCACGGGTGTTGCGCCGTGCAGGCTCGCGGAGTTCCGGTACCACCTCACGTCGAGACCGAATGGAGCTCGGTCGAGGTCGGGCGACGGATGGTCGAACGAGATCCGGTAGTCGCCGTCGGGGATGTCGCGGAAGGTGTACGCAAGATCCACCCCCTCAGTCCAGGTCTGTGCGATGACGTCACCGGTCGGCGTGGTCAGCGTCGCGCGAACCGACTTCCCCTGGTCCCATCCGGCCGTGACGGTGCCTTCGATGGATCCCGAACCGAGGCGAAACGGGAGCCGGTCTCGGAGGGTGATCCCCTCGCCGCCACCCGCACGGATCCAGATCGGCAGCGGCACTGCGCCGGTGGTATCGGGCACGAACCCGGAGGTCGTGTACACCCAGGTTTCGCGGCGGTGCTCGATCCGCAGTTCCGCGAGCGTGGGCAGGTAAGGGGCGGCGTGGAACGACGACCACCCGCCCTGATCGGATGCTGATCGGAAGGACTCGCCGCTCATGACGGGCGTGACGACGGTGACGGCGCCGGGCACCCGCCTGCCGTCGCGGTCCGCGATCACGATCGACGAGTGGACCGGCCCGACGGTGAGCGGTTCCGTGTCGGGATATACGGCATCGATCCCGGTCGCCCCGATCCCGGCTTCCACCGACACCACCGTCGCCTTGGACGCAGACTGCCCCACGGAGTAGTACTGATCGGGTACGAAGACCTTGTTCGCCGCGCCCAGTGGTGTCAGATAGCGGCCGAAGACGACCTGGTACCGACCCGGTTCCAGGTGTTGCGACCAGGAGCCGTCCGGCGCGGAGAGCACCTTGTACGACGCGAACTGCTTCGTCGGCGCGAATCCCTCCCGGTACACGACGACCGCGCGCGTTGGATCGACGACCGGAGAACGACTTCCCTCTGCGTTCTCGCGCACGAGCGATCCGCTGATGCGCCCTTTGGCCCGGAGCTGCACATCGGTGCCGAGAAGCTGCTCTCCCTCCACGAGGGTGACGGTGATCGGCGACGATGGCAGCGCGCCGAACGGGGCTCCGGTCACCTCACAGGTGCAGCTCGCCGTGACCTGGAATGTGCCCGGTGGGACATGCGGCACTAGGAAGGCGCCGGCTGAATTCGCCGTCACGAAACCTGATCCCCGCCCACGGACCTCGACGTGTGCTCCCGGGACCGCGTTCCCATCAGGCGCGGTCACCGTGCCGGAGACGCTCCCGGTGCCGAGCCGCACTGGGATTCGTGCCTCCAGCCGGTGATCACCCTGGCTCGAGCTGATGACCACCGTCGCAGGGGTTCCCCCGTCGGCGGAGAAGCCGTCGGCGACGCGGTACCACAGGCCCGATTGGTCGATCCATGTCCAATTCACGCGCATGCGGTACTCAGTCGGTTCCTGCGGCGCGTCCGTGAACGTCGCGATCCCGTCCGTATCGGTCTTCGCGACGACCTGGCCGCCCCCAGCGACCGGATCGAGCAGGACGTAGGCGTCGACGAGGGGGGTGCCGGCGGTGTCCATCACGGCGGTAGAGCCATACACGGATTGTTCGGGAGCGGAGGCGGACGCGGACGGCACGGGAGCCGTGAGCACGAGGAGGGAGGCGATTGCGATGACGATCGAGATCCATCGTGCGCTACGGGTGGGTGGCATCCGGGTCCTTCGAGACGGGCGGGCGGTGCGACGGCGACATGTCGGTCGGAGCCGAGCATATCCAGGGCGGGCACAGGGCGTCCTCCGGGCTCCACACCGTCCATTCGTCCTCGTCCAGCCGGCATGGGCGCCGCGCAACGATGCCAGCGCGGCAAGCTGAACTACGGCGAACGCGATCACCAGTAGCGCCGCGGTGTAGGCCCACCCGACGAGTACTCGGACTGATCTGGGCGAAATAATGCGGCACGAACACCGCGAGCATCGAGCGCTACCATCGGCGGCCGGCGATAGATTCGCCGCGTGATGAAGACTCGAACCGGCCGTGTCGCCCTCACCGCGCTGCTGATGCTTCCCCTGCTCACCGGCTGTGCAAGCGTGGACGGTTCGTTCTTGCCCTCCGCCGAAGCGATCCCGAGCGCGGCCGCCACGGCGGCGCCCGCGCCGATCGATGGGGACTCGGACGGGGACGGTGAGCTCTCCGAGCACGAGAAGCAAGTGATCGCGAGGCACGCCTCTCGCGACATCACGCTTCACGATGGCACGGTCGTCATCGTGACACCCGGTCAACCCCTCCCGCAGCCGGTCATCGACCAGATCGTCGCCGACGCAGCCGCTGGTGTGGCCCTAGCCCAGGCCGACGATGAGTTTGCGCCTACGGCGGGCGAACGAAGCATCCGCGAGGTAGCAACCTCGTACGCGGACGCGATTGGGCGCGCCGTTGTCATCGTCTACTGGGGTTGGGGTGCATGGATCACGATCTCCTCCGTCGACGAATCCGGAGGGACCGGACTGATCGGCACCAGCGATCGAGACGCGATGGTCGCCGCAGCAACCGACTGGGCCGAAGCGCACGACGCCTACATCGTGGTTGTCGAGTAGTCGCTTCAGGGAGACATGTTGCGACCGACGCGGCTGCAGCGATCACGAGTTCACGGACATGCCCTAGGTGTACCGGGCGCCAGAAGAACGGCCGACTTCCACTGTCAACCTCAACGACGATGGGGTTCGCCCATCAGAGACCGCCAACGACACGCAGCTGTTCTCCGGCTTCGCAAACTTCAACGGCCTGACGGGCGAAGTGTTCGAGGGCGAAACGAACAGAAAGTCGATCGCGTTCTCCATCCGATGGAACGACGGAAGACCGGCCGCTACACCGGATTCGTCCACGATGACGGTCGCCTACGCGGTGTAACGCGGGCGGTCGAATCTTGGTACGACTGGTGGAACCATGACCCCAAGGTGTCCTGGGGGTCATGACCTAGCGATCTCTGCCGCGACGACGTCAGGCAGTCCACCAAAGGCTAGGGCCACCCTCGAATGCTTATTGCAACCGCGCTTGACCACACGCAAGGGCCGCTGGGGGTACGTCGTCCATCTCTGACGGGCCTACGTACGAAGGTGTCAATGGCGGTGCATACGAAATCGTGGCGGTCGAGCTGCCCACGGTCACGAGATCCCCAGAAAAGTCCGTCGTAGTCGGGTTCGAAGCGGATGCCCAAACAACGAAGTATCCGCCCTCGCTCCCGCTCGTTGGCAGCACACCGGTGAGTAGCCATCGGCCGAGTTCTGGATCGGGATGCGCCGTGATCCACTCGACCTGGTTCGCGCCACCTGGCATGGAGTTGTCGATCGTGTCGTTGATCGCGGCGACCACTGCGGCCGAAGCGTCCTGACAATCAGGGGTGCTCTCCGACGCGCCATCCGGCCACACGACGGCAGCGGGTGGCTCCGTCTGTGTCGAACCAGATCCGGATGCGTTGGTCACGTCAGCGTCGAGGTCGGCGCTCGAGTTGCAGGCAGAGAACGCGAGCACAATCAGAATCGCCATTCCGAGGGGCGCTACATGGCTTCGGACCACACTGGGATCGTAGCCGCGTGAGTCGGCGTTCAACGCGCTGGGGACTGCCGAAGGTGTAGGTGACTCCTCAACCTGCCCCATGGTTTGGTTATCGGTCAGCGTGTAGCGGTCAGGCATGGGATGAATGGTTGATCCATCCGTAGTTCGTTTTCGATCGGGCTGAGGTAGCCGACGGCCGGGTGGCGTCGGCGGCGGTTGTAGAAGATCTCTATGTACTCGAAGATCGCGTTCGCGAGCTCGACGCGGGCGCTCAGTTCTTTCGGACAACCGGCACGCACGAGCGTGACCGCACGTGCCCGAAACTCCGCAGGAAAGCCTTCGGCATGATCAGAGCCTCTCAGTGAGAGCCAGATCGCCACAGCAACGCTCGTAAGTGTCCTACGGGGCAGGTCAAGCAGTCACCCACGCCTTCAGTCGTCCCGACCGGCTGTTTCTGCTGCTCCTTCCGTTCGGATATCGTGTCACCATACTAATACGATGTGTACTATCTCACTAGTACACATCAAAACAGAGAGGCGGAGGCAAGTGACCATCCCGCTCATGCAATACGGGCCCGTCGTCGTTGGATTGGCTTTCGCTTCGCTTGTATGGCTCCTTCGGCGGCGTTCGTGGCCGCTGCTGTCGCCATGGTGTCGGGGCTGGACGGCTGTTGGTCTGCTTGTCGTTCTGGTATTCGCGATCGTGTGGAACGCTTGGGTGACGTTTCCAGCCGGGAACCTGAGTGTTGCCGCGGTGTCGACCCTGTTCGATCTTCGATTCGCATTCCCATTGGTGCTCTGCTTGGTGGCGTTGGCGTTGCTGTTGCCGACCGCGCGCAATAACGACCAACGGGGCGGGGTCGAGCTTTCGCGCCGCACATTGGCAACCTTCGTGCCGCTTCCCTGGGCGATATTCACGATCGCCGCGCTCACCGCAGTGCTCGCGGTCACAGTTCTCGCCGGGACGATGTCGCGTCCAGACGAGGACGGCAGGTACTTGATCTACGAAGTCGACGCAGCCACCGGCGCGAGCGGGAGTACGACCATCTACGGGTGGTTCTACTCCGTGCTCTGCTTGGTATTGATCGCGGTGATCGTCGCCCTGGTTCTCGTCCAGCTCGAGCTAATCTCCCGTCCGGCACTCGCCATCGATCGCGACGCGGATATAACCCAGAGAACGGCGAGAGCGCGGAACCTCCTGTCAGTGAGTGCCGGCGGCCTCTTGCTCCATCTTGGAGCGGTGCTGCTTTCGCTGTACGGCACTTCCACGGTCCGTATCGGATTCGACGCCGGCACCGCAGGGTGGGCCGAGGTAGGTGCGTCCTTCGCTGACCTCGGCCCCCTGCTGCTGGTCGCCAGCTACATTTCTGTCGCGACCGGCTTCACCTTGTGGTGTTTGGTCCTGTTGAGTGTCGTCGCACCTGCCTCGAAGAGGCACATGGCCGAGATGGCGACTGCATGATCATCACCCTCACCGAAACGGGGGGGCCGATCGTCGATCAGATTCGGGACCAGATTCGGGGACTCATAGCGACGGGTCTCCTGTCCGGCGACCAGAGACTCCCGTCCGTACGACAGCTAGCGAACGATCTGCAGATCGCTCCAGGAACGGTGGCGAAGGCGTACCACTCGCTTGAGGCCGAAGGATTGCTCGTCACAAGGATCGGAAGCGGCACCCGGGTCAGCGTCGATGCCTCCGCGACACCACGAAGGTTCCTCGAAGCGGCCAGCCGCCTCGCTGGTGTCGGCAGGCGTGAAGGTATCGACCTCGACGAAGCGATTCGAGTGCTACGCGCAGTATGGCGCGGTTAGCGTGACCGCGAGCTCTCCGCGATCGCTTGGTGGGGCGTCGAGCTTCTGTGGAAAGGGTCGGGCTTGAAGAGGACGCATGGGAATTCAGGCAGGATCGGAGAGCCCGCCACGATAGCGGCAGGCTCTCCGATCCTGATCACGAACGACTACTTGGTTCCAGGAATATCGATCCAACCAGTCGTGAGATCGGGGAACGCAAATGTCTTGCCCGAGGCTCCAATGATGTTCACGGTTGCAGCGGCTCCTCGCTCCGCCCCTGACCCAGCGTCGACAACCAGGCGATTGTTGGTAGTGGCCAGCACGCCTTCCGCCCCACCGACACCAACCGCCTCTGGCAGCACGTACGCGGCCTTGACCTCGCCGGAAGCCAGCCGAAGACCTACTGCTACACCGCGCTGCAGA
Source organism: Agromyces sp. LHK192 (assembly GCF_004006235.1). Classification (NCBI taxonomy): domain Bacteria; kingdom Bacillati; phylum Actinomycetota; class Actinomycetes; order Micrococcales; family Microbacteriaceae; genus Agromyces; species Agromyces sp. LHK192. The sequence continues at coordinate 3,696,054 of NZ_CP034753.1, read as the reverse complement.
AAATTGGTCGCCTCGGTGCATGCCTGAGCCGTCAGGTCGCCTTCGCTGACGCTCACGCAATGCCCGCCGTCCTTTGCCACCCAGTCCCGATAGCTCGCCTCACCTGCAGTTGCCAGTTGCGTGCCCACACCAATGTCAGATGCTGCTTGGGACGCGGAACTGCTCGCGAAGTCTTCGCTGGAGCCAACTCGTGACGGAATGGGCGGGAGGCCCGTGTCTCCCTCGTAATTCTTCACGCCGCAAGTTTGGAGCGTGGTGCCACTGATCTGAGCGTTGGAATTCCAGTAGCAGTACGCGGTGACGAGGTTCTGGGACGGGTGCACGAAGTCGACCACATCGCCCGCGGCGCCAGTCCCGCCGCCGATTCGTGACCCTGCCCGGTAGTGATCAACGTACGTCTTCATGACACCACCCGTGCTGAAGGTGCGTGCTCGGCCGCCGGCCGCCGGACTGATCTGCGACGAACTGCTGATCTGCGCTTGCGCAGACTGGCTGTTCTTGTACCACTGCATTGCGGCCTGAGCAGTCGTTGGAATTGCCAAGACGATGACGGCTGCGATCGCTCCCGCAGCGAGAATTTTCTTAATGATGATGTCCAATTCTGTTCGTGTGCGATGAGAGGAGGGCTGGAACGTAGCCTGGCGTTCCTCCTCTTGTCTGGGCGCGTCCATCGCGTCCAATAGGGAATGTCCGATCGGCGATCCAGGTTCCATCTCCGTGCGAGCTCCGTGCGAGCTCCGTGCGAGCATGGGATCAACTGAGTTCCATCTGACCACGGCCTCGTTACTCGGCCGAACTCGCGCTTCGTCGGGACAGCCGACCGGGCAGGTACCGATGTCCGAGCAGGTCAGTGTCGGCAAGCTGCTTGATGGACAGGCGGTGCATGGGGTCCGGTGCGGCGCATCGCCGCCTCTAGAGCTTGCGGCGGGATCCATCGGGTCAATCGTCGGCGGGCCCAGATAGCTGTCCTGTATATGGTTCGTGACATGGATGGGCGCCTTCGCGCCGTAGCCGGGGGTTTCGGATCGTGCGAACCACGACTGTGATCGCGACGATTGCCCAGAGCACGTAAACGATCCACGTCACGAACGGCCACACAAATGCGGCGGCGAGAATCCAAGCTAGAAATCCACCAATGGCAAGGCTGATTGTCGGCGCGCTCAGTTGATCCCTCCGTGTTGAACATGCGTCTGGCTGTCCGCCCCAGATCGCGAGCATGCCGTCGATGCCTGCCTTGGCAAAGTCGCTGATGCGAGTCTGCGCCTCCCATCGAGACTTGCGATCTCCTAGACCGTGCCGATGCAGTTGGCGCGGCACCATGAGCGCGCGGTCGTTGTCACGAAGCATGATTGGGAACCAATCCTCAGTGCCGGACATCAATGAGTAGACGCGGGGTCGCGTGGAAGAGGAAGGGCAGCAGTGAGTGAGGGTTCGCAGGTGAGCAAGTCGATTTCGATGAAGGGTACGCCGAAGACGGTATTGACTTGGGGTGTGGCAGTTACGGTCGCCGCTGGAGTGGTGATTGTCCTCCTCCCAGCCGTCGCGGACCGGGCGGCAATGGGTGCGACACCGCAAGGTCAGGACGCGCGTGTCGCGCTAGAACTCGTTGTTCGACTGATCCGAGAGGTGGCGGCGCCCATTGGCGCCGCTCTAGTCGGGGCAAGTCTGGTGATGGGCTTCGTTCAAGGTCGCGCGAAGATGGAACCGAGATAGCCGATCGGACATTCCCATATAGGACTCGACGGACGAGCCCCTTGAAGGGATGAAAATGCGACGATCCATAGCTCGAGCTACTCATATCGCCCTACTCAGCAGTATCGCGGTTGTGGCCGCGATCGGTATCGCGCCGGCGGCGAACGCAGCACCGGTCTCCTCGGCTCCGACCTTGTTGCAGGCAAGCCGTCCTGCCGCAGATCGTCTGGCTTCGGTGTCCGCGGCGGTTCCTTCTGACTTCTCGAGCGCAGAGCTGTTCCCGAACGAAGGCATCGTGGAGGTGTGCGAAGGGATCACCGTCGACCTCAGCGACGAGGATGGCGTGCCGCTGCCACTCGACCTGCAGCAGAGAATGATCGACGTCCTCGAGCTCGACTGCACCGAGGGCCCGAGCGCGCAAGATTTCGGCGCGCTCGCGCAGGACTACGCGTATGCGCATCTGAACATCAAGCCCGGTTGGATCACCTACACGACGACTGCCAACGGGATGCCGTACGGACCGTACAAGACACTGGACTGCATGATCCGCTTCGGATCCGGGCCGTACCAGGCTTGCGGTTCCGCCGATGGCCACGGAACTTCCCTCTCGACCAGAAGCAACGGGTTCTGCCCAGTGCCCGGTCAGGCGGTGAACCTGAAGGCGCACCTACACATGAACGGCGTAACTTACGTAGACGACGCATTCGGCGTCACTCAGTAGAGCTCGTAACGGGCCGCCATGGGGATCATGGCGGCCCGCCCCGCTCCAAGCAGCCGTCATAGATTGAGCCCGAACGGAGAACGACTTGACGCTCATCAACCGGCGAGTACGTATTGCGTCGATCGACGCGGTAGTGCTCTTCGTGGAACGACTTCCCGACAGCACGGTGCTGTACATCAGAGCCGCGAATGAAGCTGACGCCAGGAAGCTGTTCGAAAGCCGCCCCACCCTTACCAACCATTCCGGCGAACTCGTCAGCCATATTGCAAGTCATGCCGGCGGTACCGGCCTCGAATCACTGGTGACCTACGTGTTTGACGGAACCGACTCCCCAACGCTTTGCCTGCACGCCGCAGGCCGCGAAGTATTTCGAACCCACGAGGCTGAGTAGTTCGCGCCAGAGCTCCCGTGAGGACTCGCGAGCCGCGGCGTTCGATCGGAGCGTTGGGCCGATCGCGGCGGCGGCTGCGTCGCCGCTCCGGTCGTCGCGAGGTTTCCGATGTCGATCCTGTCCCCGAGCTGACCGGGGCGTTCGCCTGGCGGACGTGAGATCAGCGGCTGCTGCACTGAGGGGGACCGCGTGCAGCAGCCGCGCACCTGATTCGGTGAACTGAGATCGCCGTGTTTTCATTGTCGTGTCATGGAGAACCGGTCAGATTCGTCCCTCTGGCTCGAGGCCATTGGGGGCACCGAGTCGTCGTTCGGCGTGATCTACGACCGCTACAAGCACATCATCTACCGCGCGGCGTTGGCCCGAGTGGCGAACACCTCCGACGCGGAGGATGTGGTGGCCATCGTCTTCCTTGAGGCGTGGCGTAAACGCGCGGACGTACGTTTCGTCGATGGGTCGCTCCGACCGTGGCTGCTGGTCGTCATGGTCAACGTCACGTTGAGCCGTCGACGCTCCACCCGCCGGCACCGGCGAGTCCTCGCAAAGATTCCGGCTGCGGATCCGGCGCCGGACCATTCGCATCGCCTCGTAGATCGGATGCATGCCCAGAGCGCAGCTGGTGCGATTCGGACTGCAATAGGGAACCTGAATGGTCGGGATCGGCAGATCGTGGAGCTCTGCCTTGTGGAAGAACTGTCGATGGCGGAGGCCGCGACGGCACTCAACGTGCCCGTTGGGACGGTCAAGTCACGGCTTTCACGGATCCGGCGACGTCTTCAAGTCGACCTCGGGGCATACGCACCAGGTCTGGAGGGGGCAACCTCTTGAACGAGCAAACGAACTCTCCGACGATGGATCCGGGCCGCGACGCAGCCATTCGAGCCTTGCTGCTCGAAGAGATTCGTCAAGAGCCCACGCGCCACAGCGTGCGGAGGCGTCGCAATTGGTGGATCGCCGGAGGTATCGCCTTCGCAGTAGCTGGGGTCGGAGCGACAGCCGGCGGGATCGTATTGGAAGCGCAGCGAGCCTCGAATGCGAAGTACGTCTTCTGCCTGAAGTCCGATACCAGGGCAGCGGATGGCAGCTATCCAGGCGCCGTTGGCGGCACCATCGCGTCCGATGATGGGCGCGGCAGAGTCGAAAACGCCGTCGAGCTGTGCAGTCAGATGTGGGTCGACGGGCTATTCGAACCCGACTACGACCCGGTCGCGACGAGCAACCCGCCGGGACGAGTGCCTGCACAACTGGAAGTCTGCGTGATGCCAGACGGCGCCGCCGCAGTCGTTCCATCAGATACACCGACCATCTGCAACCGACTTGGGATGGCGCCGCTCGAGGCGTGAGCGCGCCTTACCGGGCTACGACCGATCGCACCTGGTCATTCACCTGTGCTGGGAGCGAGCTGCATCCCACTCCGCAGTTCCACGTCGTTCCTCCGTAATTCGTGGCGGTGTAGAGCGAAAGCGAGCACCCGTTCAAGCCGCGAGCTGAGCTCACTCGGGAGTCCCACCCGCCGCCAAGCGATGCGAAACCATAGCTGGCACCCGTGCAACCACCGGTGCCATAGAGAGTGAAGGTAGACCCTCCGTAGGCCTCGTGCTCGAACAGCGTTCCCAACGCGACCGACGCAGCAAGAGCGGCCCCGGACCGGGCCGAGCGCCCATCCATGAACGTGTCGAGCGCAGCCAAGGAATCGAAACAGACTGTGTCGGTGGACTGCTCGGCAGAGCCGAGCGGGCCAACGAGCATCCCGCAATGGGTGTCGTCTGTGCCGGGGGCGGCGGTACCACCCCCCAGGGCCAAGCTCGCTGCGAGAACGGCTGTCGCAATCGTGTTCATCGGGTCTCCCTCATACTTGGCACTGACTTGCACGAGGAGATGTCCGGATATCGCCGCCGGTTCCAAATTCGGCAGAGCGCTGATCAAGGACAGGTTGACTCCATCGATTGCGTTTCAGATGAGGATCGTCACCTGAGACGTCCGCCTCTGGGCAGGGCCCTCGCGGCTCCACCGAGAGTGGTGGAGTGCCTCGAGGGTGCGATCGCCGAGAACCCATACCTTGACGGCGTAGAGGACGGTGATGATGATCGCGACCACGAGGAGCGCGACGAGTTGCGCGGGCGGCCAGTCACCGGCCCTACTGAAGGTCTTGGTGGCAGGTCAGACTGGTAACTATCCCGTGGGCAGGTCAAGCAGTCACCTAAACCTTCAGCGGTCCCGGTTTTCCCGGCGGCTTGGACGTGTCGTGGTGTGGTGGCGTGCTGCGGTGTGGTCGACTGTGGGTCGTGCCGGACGACAGGGTGATTGCGAGACGGTCGGTCGGTGGGATGGCTGCGGCGACAACGGCGTCCCGCGTGCTGGGGTTCGTGAAGGCGACGTTCTTGGTCTACGCGATCGGTGGGACGAGCGCGGCGGTCGGCGGTCAAGCGTTCGAGGTGGCGAGCTCGGCGCCGATCAACTTGTTCAACCTCCTTGCTGGCGGGGTGTTGAGCGCGATTCTGGTGCCGCAGATCGTCCGGTCCTTGCGGTTGGGGAATGCCGGTCGTGAGCAGATCGACCGGTTGGTCACGGTCGCTTTGGTCGGCGGCGCGGTCATCGCGGCCGTCTTGACGTTGGCGGCACCGTTCATCGTGTGGGTGTACGCGGCGAGCTGGTCGGCGGCGTGGTTGGATCTGGCGACGGCGATGGCGTACTGGTGCCTCCCGCAGGTGTTCTTCCTCGTCGTGTTCGCCGTGTTCTCCCAGTTGCTGAACGCGCAGGAACGGTTCTCTGCCGCAGCTTGGGCGCCCGCGTTGTCGAACGTGATCGGCATCGTCGGGATCATCGTGTTCCTCGTGCTCCTGCCGTCGGGTCTTGGGCCGGCGTCGAGTTGGTCGCCCGTGATGGTGGCGGTGTTGTGCGGTTCCGCAACGCTCGGGATCGTCGCGCAAGCAGCCCTGGTCGTGGTCGCGGCGGCCCGAAGCGGCACGCGGATCCGGTTCCGGCGCGGGTTCGGTGGGTTGGGGCATCTTGGCGGGGTCGCGGTATGGACGCTGTTCAGTGTCGCGGCAGGGCAGGGCGCGTACGTGATCGTTTCGAACGTCGCAGCAGCGGCCGGTGAGCGGTTGTACGACGAGGGGATCGTCGGCGCGAGCCTGAACTCGTTGTCGTTGGCGTATCTGATCGTGCTGGTGCCGCACGGCGTCTTCGTTGTCGCGATCGCGACGGCCGTGTACGCACGGATCAGTCACGCGGCCGCGGGTGATGATCACGAGTCATTCGGTGCGCTCACGCAGCGGACCGCCGTCAGCGTGACCTGGGTCATCGTGCTCACGACCGCAGGGATGGTCGTCCTCGGCCCGACCCTGAGCGAACTAATCTGGGACTCCCCGGTGATCGGTCAAGTCGTCGCGGTCCTCGCGGCCGGGTCGCTCGGGTTCAGCCAAGCGTTCCTCGTGAACCGGGCATCATTCGCCCTGGGCGACGGCCGCGGACCGTTCTACACCCAGCTCACCATCGCCGCGGTCACGGCGACAGGAGCGTTGCTCGCCGCATCCCTACTGCCGGCGAAGTTCGTCGTCATCGGGATCGCCTGTGGGATCTCGATCGCCAACTACCTCGGATGGGCGGTCGCTGCACGCTTCGCGTATACGCGGCTCAGGCAGGCAGGCCACCCACCGGCACCGTGGAGGACCACCGTCATCGCGAACGGACGATTGATCGTGGCCGGCCTCCTCGCAGGCGGCGCCGGGCTGTTGGCCCTCTACTTCCTCCCCGCCGGCGACTGGCTCGAGCTCCTCGTCGCGCTCTTCGTAGTCGCGATCATCATCACCGTCCTCTACGCCACCACCGCATGGGTTCTCGCTGACCGCACCCTCGAAACACTCCGCCGCTCACGATGAGGCCGATACCAGCGTCACGTCCCGGCGGGCCGGGTACCGCCCGGTGAGGGACCGGCTAGCGGGCATTCGCGGGCTGCGTCGAACGCGTCGGCTATGGTCGTTGCCATGCCGACCGCGAGGACTGACTCAGGGGCGTCAATGTTCGACGAGACGGTCGGCGAATTGTCGTGGGACGGTGAGGTCCGGGGATACGTGCTGTTCCACGTTTCGGGTCGCGGCGGTCTTTCCTGGAGTAGCGACCGGCCCTGGCGCATCACCCGCGAAACAACTGGGTGGGTCGACGTTGAACAATGGATGGTGGATGACTCCGGAGCGTTCACCTACAACCGCGATCTTTCGGGCCCCGAGTCGGCCTTCTTGTGCACTGCCACAGGAAAGATTTGGCTGGCTGCGGCGCAGGTGGGCGAGAAGACACCAGGTGCCGAGGATGAGGTCGAGGTGGATTTCCGCTGGCTAATCGGAGACGAAGCGCGACGCACGCTTGCAAAGCTTGCGGGCCAGTAAACGGCTGTTCAGGATCCCTTTAGGACGCGGGCCCGTCCTTGCGGTTGCTTCGGCGTAGGGAAAGCAAGCCACCAATCGAGGCCAAGACCAAGCAGGCCATCGCGAATACGGTGAGCCACAACGCTTCACCGGCGATGCCGACCAGGACTGAGATCGCACTGACCAGGCCGATTGCGGCTCCGATGCCAAGCAAAACCCACCAGAAGGCGAAAGAACGCGTCAGTCGGTTCATACTCGGATGGTCGCACGCCGTGGGTGCGGCGGCAATCGCACCACACCGTGTTCGATACGGGATCCCCCTGCGGGCGGCGCGAGGACGATGGACGCACGCGTGCCGTTCGGCGCGAGCTATGCCTCGAGCCGGCTTCGGACCACCGCTACGTCATGATTACGATCGCGAACGATTCGGTCGCGCCGCACGTCGAACTCGCTTTTGTGGACTACCGCAAGTCGAAGTCCGTGAGCGGGAATCAGTTCCGCCTTGCGCTGGTCATAGAGCCTCCGCTGCTCCCCGCGAGGACTGCTGGACACCGTCACTCGCCGATCGAAGATGGGGACCGCCTCGGTGTGCTGCTTCTCCTGGAACTCCACAGTCAGCGCGTTCGCCGGCCGGCAACCATCGACAGGTAGTCGGGCTGAACGCCCCAATGAAGGCGACACGTCACCACGGGCCAATCGAACCCTGCTCTCCGGAGCCCGGTCGTCCCGAGGCTTTCATCGCATCGGTCAAGCACGTAGTGTTCGTCGCTCTCGGCCTCTTCGCCACCATGTCACCGAGCAAACGCGACGTAGATGGAAGCTCGCTCGCTCGGCCGAGGTGTGTCGACTTACCGCTGCCAGGAACGCCTGTCACGACCAGTGCACCGGCCACACCATTCCGGGCGCCCGGGATCAGCGCATGCGGGCGGCCGAGTTCCCTCCACGCGGCCCAGAAATGGTGAGGACTGTATGTCGATGCGCTCAACGTAGAGCACCCGGTCCACTCCGGCACCGCCAACAACTCTCGCCGCGTCGCCATTCAAGAACGCAATAGGTGGCGAATCACTCGATCAACATGGCTTAGCTGTCTTTCGCAGTCCCAAGTAACTTGCGAAAAGTCTCAACAAGCTTGCTGATTCACAGAAACCTTTTCGCGAATCGATGCTTGACAGATCCGCGCGCGCATGGTTGGTTAGTTAGTGAAGTAATGAACCCACCAAGGTTCGCACACCGGATGCCACGCCGGCGACGTCGGCACCAGGCATCCGGAACCCCGAGCACGAGCACCGAACGAAAGGGGCGGTATGGACGAATCGCGTCCGATCTTCATCCAGATCGCCGAACAGGTCGAGAACGACATCATCGACGGCGCACTGCCGGAAGGCAGCCAGATCCCGTCGACGAACGAGTTCGCGGCGTTCTACCGCATCAATCCGGCAACCGCACTGAAGGGAGTGACCCGCCTTGTCGACGACGGCATCGTGGTCAAGCGAAGGGGCATCGGCATGTTCGTGACCGACGGCGCCCGGGACCGTCTCATCGAACGGCGGCGGGCCGACTTCGCAGCCCAGTACCTCAAGCCCCTCATCGTCGAAGCCGAGAAACTCGGCATCGGCGTCGACGAACTCGCGGCACTGCTCCGCGCGCAGACCACCTCCGAAAGGATCCCCTCATGACCCGCACCGTCGTCCGTGCGAGCGGACTCACCAAGCAGTACGGCACCTTCACCGCCCTCGACCGCGTCGACTTCACGCTGGAGGAGAACCGCATCTACGGCCTCCTCGGCCGCAACGGGGCCGGCAAGACGACCATCATGCAGCTGCTCACCGGCCAGCTCTTCCCCAACGGCGGGGAGCTGGAGGTGTTCGGCCGGACGCCGGCCGAGCACGCCGAGGTCCTGCGGCAGATGGCGTTCATCGCGGAGTCGCAGCGCTACCCCGAGGACTTCATGCCCGCGCACGTCTTCAAGACCGCGCCGTGGTTCTTCGAGAACTGGGACGCCGAGTTCGCCGAGCAGCTCATCGCAGACTTCCGCCTCCCGGTGAAGCGCCGCATCAAGAAGCTCTCGCGCGGACAGTTGAGCGCCGTCGGCGTCATCGTCGGCCTCGCGAGCCGTGCGCCGCTGACGTTCTTCGACGAGCCGTACCTCGGCCTCGACGCGGTCGCCCGGCACATCTTCTACGACCGCCTGCTCGAGGACTACGCGGAGAACCCGCGCACGATCGTGCTCTCGACGCACCTGATCGACGAGGTCGCGAACCTCCTCGAGCACGTGATCCTGATCGACCAGGGCCGGATCCTGCTCGACCGCGACGCCGACGAGGTCCGCGGCAGCGCGACCACCGTGGCCGGAGCGGCGAGCGTCGTCGACGGGTTCGTCGCCGACCGGCCCGTCATCGGGCGCCAGGTGCTCGGCGGCCTCGCCTCGGTCACCATCGACGGCCGGCTCGACCAGGCCGAACGCGTCAAGGCGGCCGAACTCGGCCTCGAGCTCGCCCCCGTCTCGCTCCAGCAGCTCATCGTCCACCTCACCGGCACCGACCTCGCCGGCTCCGCAGATCAGGAGGCCGCAGCATGACCGCCATCACCGCCACCGTCGCCGACGCCGAAGCGACCACGAGTCGATTCCGCGCGCACGACCTCTGGCGCATCATCCGGCTCCAGGCCGTCAACCCGTACGTGTTCTTCGGCGTGCCGTGGCTGATCCTCGGCACGGCATGGCTCATCTCGATCATCATCGGGCTCATCATCGTCGGCGCCGGCGGCCCGCAGGAGGAGATGGCGAAGGGCATGCGGTACAGCTGGGCGGTGCTCTCGCCCCAGTGGTACCTCGTCGTGGTCGGCGTGCAGGCGATCACGTACACCTTCCCGTTCGCCCTCGGGTTCGGGGCGACCCGCCGGGACTACTGGCTGGGCACCTCGCTCATGTTCCTGCTCGTCTCCGCCGAGATGGCGGTCGCGATCGCGACGCTCGTGCAGCTCGAGCAGCTCACGAACGGCTGGTGGATCGGCATCTCGATGTTCGACGCGCTCTGGTACGGGCAGCAGGGTTGGCTCTTCGACTTCTACTCGACGTTCGCCCTGCAGTTGCTCGTGCTGTTCATCGGCGCGGCGGTCGCGACGATCTACATGCGGTGGCGCATGAAGGGCTCGCTGAGCTTCTTCATCGGGCTGGCCGCCCTGCTGCTCGGCGCGATCGCGCTCTTCAGCTTCACCGAGACCTGGCCGGCGGTGTTCCAGTGGTTCGGCGCCATCGGGCTCACGGGCACGTTCACGCTCGTCCTCGGGATCGCCGCCGGGTTCGCGCTGACCGGCTACCTCGTGATCCGCAGGGCGACGGTGAGGTGATCGCCGCCGGTGCGACTCGCACCGGTGCATGAGACCGCGGCGCGGCATCCGTTGGGGGACGGGATGCCGCGCCGCACTCGTGCGCCCGGCCCGAACTACGTGGAACCGCGTACGACCCCTGCGGGATCCCCGGACGACCGCGCGATGGGGCGTCCGTAGCGTGTCGCCTGGAGCGGCGGCCACGTCGCGGAAGGGTGGCGAAGATGCGCACGACGACGAGGGCCCGGACGACGAGGCGGCGGCGCGGGCCGACGCTGGCGGTGGCGATGGCCGTCGCGACGGGCCTGGCGATGCTCGGGATCGCGGGCCCCGCGTTCGCGCACGGCTGGATCGGCGGGTCGGGGTCCGACCTGATCGCCAGGCAGGCCATGCCGGGCAACAGCGACATCGGACTCGTCAAGTGGGAGCCGCAGAGCCTCGAGGCGACCGGCGGGTTCCCCGAGACCGGCCCGGCCGACGGGAAGATCGCGTCGGCCGGCATCGCGCAGTTCTCCGAGCTCGACGTGCAGTCCGCGACGCGGTGGGCGAAGAACGAGGTGAGCCCGGGTCCCCACCGGTTCGGCTGGACCTACACGGCGCCGCATCGCACCGCGGAGTGGCGGTACTTCATCACGAAGCGCGGGTGGGATCCGAACCGGCCGCTCGAGCGCTCGTCGTTCGAACTGCTCCAGGTCGTCGCGCACGACCACAGCGCCGCGAACACGAACCCGGTGCACACCATCACGATCCCCGGCGACCGGAGCGGGTACCACATCGTGCTCGCCGTGTGGGAGGTCTACGACACCCCGAACGCCTTCTACAACGTGGTCGACCTGGACATCTCGGGCGGGCCGTCGACCCCCGACACGACCGCGCCGACCGCGCCGTCGGCCGTGCACAGCATGGCGACCACGGCGTCGAGCGTCGAGCTGATGTGGGATGCCTCGACCGACGACGTCGGGGTCACCGGATACCGCGTGGAGCGCGCGACCGGCTCCGGCGCGTTCGCGCAGCTGAAGGCCGTGCCCGGCACGTCGACGCTCGACACCGGCCTCGCAGCGTCGACGACGTACCGGTACCGCGTCGCGGCACTGGATGCCGCGGGCAACGCGTCGGCATGGAGCCCGGTGTTCCAGGTCACGACCGGCAGCGCGGACCTGCCCGACACGAGTTCGCCGACCGTGCCGGCCGACCTGCACAGCATGTCGACGACCGCTTCGGGCGTCGAGCTCATGTGGTCGCCCGCGATGGACGACCGCGACGTCGTCGCCTACCGGGTCGAGCGCGCGACGGGTTCGGGCGCGTTCGGGCAGGTCGCGCAGGTCGCCGTCGCCCGCCACGTCGATACGGGCCTGAGCGCCGCGACCGCGTACCGGTACCGGGTCGCCGCGGTGGATGCCGCGGGCAACGTCTCCGCGTGGAGCGCCGTGTTCTCGGTGACGACGGCGAACGGCGGCGGGACCGGTTCCCCGCCGGCCTGGAACCCGAGCGCGGCCTACGCCAAGGGCGATCGGGTGAGCCACGGCGGCGCCGTCTACGAGGCGGTGCAGGCGCACCAGGGCGTGGGCGACCCCTCGTGGATCTCGGCGCGTTCACTGTGGGCACCGGTGGGGTGAGCCGCGATGGCGTCGCGGGCGCACGTCAGCCTTCGGAATGACGGAACGCCGCGAACGTCAGCCGCCCGGGCGACGCGTCCGCCCGCGGCGCCGACGAGGCTCGGAGCATGGGTACCTTCGTGCTCGAGGCCACCGGCCTCGTCAAGACCTTCGGCCAGGCCCACGCGCTCGCCGGTGTCGACCTCGCGGTCCGCACCGGCGAGGCGGTGGCGATCATGGGGTCGTCCGGCTCCGGCAAGACGACGCTGCTGCACTGCCTCGCGGGCATCATCGCCCCGGACTCCGGGAGCGTGGTGTTCCGCTCGGGTGCGGGCGGCGTCGACGTCACCGGCCTGGGCGAGGGCGAGCGCTCGCGATTGCGTCGCGAGGCGTTCGGCTTCGTCTTCCAGGAGGGACTGCTGATCCCGGAGCTCACGGCATCCGAGAACGTCGCGCTCGCCCTGATGCTCAACGGGATGCCCCGCCCGCGGGCCGAGGAGCACGCCCGCGGCTGGCTCGCCGCGCTCGGGCTGGCCGGCTTCGAACAGCGTCGCATCGGCCAGCTGTCGGGCGGGCAGGCGCAGCGGGTCGCGATCGCCCGGGCGCAGGTGACCGGGGCATCCGTGGTCTTCGCCGACGAGCCGACCGGTGCGCTCGACTCGGCCACCTCCGCCGAGGTGATGACCGCGCTCCTGCATTCTACCGTCGGCCAGGGTCGCACGCTCGTGCTGGTGACCCACGACGCGGGCGTCGCGGAGCGGTGCGGACGCATGGTCGAGATGCGCGACGGCCGGATCATCGGCGAGCGGGCGGGGGCGTCCGCTCCGGCGCCGTCTGCTCCGACGTCGGCCGCGCCCGCGGCGACCGTTCCGGCGACGCCCGCCCCCGAGGCCGGCGCATGATCGCGCGGATCGCCTGGCTGCTCGCGCGCCCGGGTCGCTCGGGTGCCGCGACCCTCGTCCTGCCGATCGTCGCGTTCGCGATCGTCACCGCGTTGCTCCTCACCGTGCTGGGTGGGGCGCAGTCGTTCTGGACCTGGACCGACGACACGGCCTTCACGTACCAGCTCCTCGCGGTCGTGGCGCTCGTGCTGCTCGTCGTGCCCCTCGGCTCGCTCGGTGGTGCGGCGGCGCGCCTCTCCGCGCGACGGCGCGACGATCGCCTCGCGACGCTCAGGCTCCTCGGCGCGACCCCGGCGACCGTGTCGGCGCTCGCCGTGATCGAGGCCGCCGCGCTCGCCGCATCGGGCGCGCTCGTCGGCGTGGCCGGGTACTTCGCGCTCGTCCCGGCGATCGGGCTGATCCCGTTCCGCGGCGAGCCGCTGGGCGCGGCCGGGGCGCTGCTGGGGTGGCCGGCGCTCGTCGGGGTGCCCGTCGGCGTGGTCGCACTCGCGGTCGTCAGCGCCGTGGTCGGGCTGCGCGGCGTGGCGATCTCGCCGCTCGGCGTGCGCACGAAGCAGGAGGCGCCGCGCATCCACTGGATCCGGTTCGCGATCGGCGCCGTCGTCGTGGTGGTCGGGTTCGCGCTCATGAGCGCGCTGCAGGTCGCCGGGTCGACGCTGCTGATCGCCGGGTTCTTCGTCGCCGCGTTCGGCGGAACCCTCGCCGTGCTGAACCTCGTCGGCCCGTGGGTGATCCGGCTGGTCGCGACGGGGCAGGCTCGGCGAGCCCGGACCCCGGCCAAGCTGATCGCGGCCCGGTTCGTGCTGGAGTCGCCGAAGGCTGCGTGGCGGCAGGTGTCGGGCGTCGCGATGACGAGCTTCATGGCGGTGTTCGCGGGCACCGGCGTCGCGCTGATGGAAGCCGCGGGCACGGCGGGCGACGCGGAGGCCGCGCAGCTGATCGCCGACATCCGCACGGGCATCCTGATCACCGTCGTGGGGTCGTTCCTGATGGTCGCCTGCTCGGTGGGCGTCAACCAGGCGGCGGGGGTGCTCGACCGGGCCGACCTGTACCGCTCGCTCGGGATGCTGGGGATGCCGCTGTCGACGATGGATGCCGCGCGGCGACGCGCCGTGATGTCGCCGCTGCTGCTCACGGCGATCGGTTCGGCCGCGTGCGCCGTGGTCGTGGTGCTCCCGCTCGCCGGCCTCGCGCTGATCTTCGCGCCGCTGTCGCACCTCGTGATCGCGGCGGTGCTCGTCGCCGGGATCGGCATCGTGCGTGCCGGGCTGGCGGCGACCCGGCCGGTGTTGCAACGCGTCGCTGTGGTCTGAGGGCGCTGTCGTCGAGGTGCACTGTCGCCTAGGGTCGAAGGCATGAGTGCCATCGACGACCGCGACGCGGCGATGTCGGAGCTGCTGGGCATCCGCTCCAGCATCGACAACATCGACGCCGCCCTGATCCACCTGCTCGCCGAGCGCTTCAAGTTCACGCAGCAGGTCGGTCGGCTGAAGGCCGTGCACGGGCTCCCGCCGAGCGATCCCGACCGTGAGCAGCGGCAGATCCAGCGGTTGCGCTCGCTCGCCGAGGACGCGCACCTCGACCCGGCGTTCGCCGAGAAGTGGTTCAACTTCGTGGTCGCCGAGGTGATCCAGCACCACGAGGAGCTGGCAGGAAACGCCGCGGCCGCCGACGACACCTCCGCACGGTGAGCTGGTATCCGGCGCCGCTGCCCGACCTGACCGGCCGCTGCTACGCCGTCACCGGAGCGAACTCGGGCCTCGGGTTCTTCACCGCGGCGCGGCTCGTGGGCGCCGGTGCGCGGGTCGTGATGACGGGGCGGAGCCCCGAGCGACTGGATGCCGCGGCCTCCGTGATCCGCGAGCGCGTGGCCGCAGGCGCCTCGCTCGGCGAGGTCGGCGGCTCGGTCGAGACCCTCGTGATGGACCAGTCCTCGCTCGAGTCGGTCGCGGAGGGCGCGGCGCGGCTCGCATCCGGCGCCGCGACCGATGGTGCACCGCTCGACGGGCTCGTGCTCAACGCCGGCGTCGTGCACACGCCGAGGCGCCGCGAGGTGAGCGTCGACGGGCATGAGCTGGTGCTCGCGACGAACGTGCTCGGGCACTTCGCGCTGCTGGGGCACCTGCTGGGCGACGACGGCCGCGACACCTCCGTCGTCGCCGACGATGCGCGCATCGTGACGCTCGGGTCGCTGTCGACGCTGCTCACCACGTTCCGCGTCGACGACCTCGAACTCGAGCGCGGCTACGACTTCTGGCGGGCGTACGCGCAGTCGAAGATCGCGTCGGCGTCGATCGCGTTCGAGCTCGATCGGCAGCTGCGTGCGTCGGGCTCGTCGATCCTGAGCCTCGTCGCCCACCCCGGCTATGCGATCTCGGGGCGGAGCCCGTTCGTGCCCGGGGTGAACGAGCCGTCGCGCGGCTCGCGCTTCGCCGACGAGCTGCAGGGGCTGTGGGCGCAGGGCAAGCACCGCGGCGCCGAACCGATCCTGCACGCGCTCACGGCCGTCGGCGTCGAGGGCGGGCAGTTCTGGGGACCGAGCGGTCTGACGAAGGGCCGGCCGACGCTGCAGCATCCGGCGAGGGTCTGTACCGATCCGGCGATCGCGGCCCCGGTGTGGGCGTTCGCCGAGGCGGCGACCGGCGTGGACGTGGCGATCTGAGATGAGCGTCGTGCGGCGATGGTGGCGGACCCCTCGCGTGCGTCGCGCCGTCGCACGTGCGGTCGTCGTCATCGGCGTCGTGATCGTCATCCTCGCCATCGCCACCGCGCGATGGGGGTGGCTGTTCGCCGGGATCGTGATCGTCGGACTGGGTGCGGCGGCGGGGCCGACGCGCATCCGGGGCGACCGCTGACCCCGCCCGGCTAGCCCAACTCGGCGACCTACGCAAGTCTTGACCCCCGTTCGGGGGGCATGGAAGGATCGCGCCCATCATCCGTCCACGAGGCGGATCCGTCCAGGAGATGGGAATCCCATGAAGACACGCACGATGCGACGCGCCGCCGGCATGGCCGGCGCCTGCGCGGCCGCACTGGTCGTCACGACGCTGGCCGCCACCCCGGTCAGCGCGACGACCCAGGACGAAGCAGGGGCGCTCGAGTACGTCGTCCTCTTCACCGAGGGCACGTCGGAGGCCGACGCGGCGGCCGCGGTCGAGGCAGCCGGCGGCACCGTCGTCAGCCAGAACACCGATGTCGGCGTCGCCACCGTGACCGCGCCCGACGCCGCATTCGCGGAGGCTGCGGCCGCGCAGGGCGTCATCGAGGGCACCGCGCAGAACCGGATCATCGCCGACGTTCCCGAGCTGCGCAAGGCCAACGGCGAAGCGCTCAAGGAAGACCAGGCAGAGGCCGACCTCAAGGCCGACGCCGACGCCACCGCGGCGACCGAGGCCGGCGCGAACGGCCGCGGCAAGGGCCACTCCCCGGCGGCCGATCCGCTCGCACCGCTGCAGTGGGACATGGAGGCGATCAGCGCGACCGCCGACGGCTCGTACAAGGTCGAGCAGGGCGACGGCGTCGTCGTCGGCATCCTCGACACCGGCGTCGACGGGTCGCACCCCGACATCGCCCCCAACTTCGACGCTGAGAAGAGCCGCAACTTCACCGTCGACATCCCGCTCGACGCGAACGGCGCGGTCGTCGACGGCCTCTGCGAGGAGGACCCCGACGGATCCTGCGAGGACCCGGCCGATGTCGACGAGAACGGCCACGGCACCCACGTGGCCTCCACGATCGCCTCGCCGCTCAACGGGCTCGGCATCGGCGGCGTCGCCCCCGAGGCGACGATCGTCAACCTCCGCGCCGGCCAGGACTCGGGCTACTTCTTCCTCCAGCCCTCGGTCGACGCGCTGACCTACGCCGGCAAGCAGGGCGTCGACGTCGTCAACATGAGCTACTACGTCGACCCGTGGCTGTTCAACTGCGCGAGCCACCCGGCGGACTCGCCCGAGGACCAGCAGGAGCAGCAGACGATCGTGAAGGCGATGCAGCGTGCGCTCGACTTCGCCCGCATCCGCGGCGTCACCCTCGTCGCAGCCGCCGGCAACGGGGCATCCGACTACACGAAGGTGCTGTCCGACGCGTCGAGCCCGGACTTCGCCGACGTCCCCGGTGAGGTGGCGTACGCGCGAGACCTGCTCGACCCGGCCTCGTGCGTCTCGATGCCCTCCGAGGGTCGCGGCGTGATCTCGGTGTCGAGCACCGGTCCGAGCGACCGCAAGTCGTACTACTCGAACTACGGCAACGGCTACGTCGACGTCGCGGCGCCCGGCGGTGACACCTACGACACCGCCGACGGCACGCGCGACTACGGCGCAGGTATCCTCGCGGCCTACCCGACGGTGGTCGCCGAGGCCGAGGGCGCGATCGACGAGAACGGCGACGTGGTCGTGCCGTGGGCGCTGGAGAGTTGCGACGCGAACGGCGAGAACTGCGCGTACTACCAGTACCTGCAGGGCACGTCGATGGCCTCGCCGCACGCGGCGGGCGTCTCGGCGCTGATCGTCGGCAAGTACGGTGTCCGCGACTTCATCCGCGGCGGCACGTACCTGCCGCCGGCACTCACGCAGGCCCGCCTTGAGCAGAGCGCGGTCGACACGGCCTGCCCGGTCCCCGCGGACTTCACCTACACCCGCACGCTGCCGACCGGCCAGGTCGTGACCTCCACGCACACGTGCGAGGGCTCGACCGGGTCGAACGGCTTCTTCGGCAAGGGCATCGTGAACGCCCTCAAGGCGGTCGGCCGCTGACCGGGACACCAGCGCGCTGATCCGTCGGGGTCGGTTCCTCCGGGAACCGGCCCCGTCGCCGTGCCGGTAGGCGATGATGGATCGATGATCAGCCGCCAGC
This sequence comes from Agromyces sp. LHK192, assembly GCF_004006235.1. Lineage (NCBI taxonomy): Bacteria > Bacillati > Actinomycetota > Actinomycetes > Micrococcales > Microbacteriaceae > Agromyces > Agromyces sp. LHK192. Next base: position 3,678,211 of record NZ_CP034753.1, on the reverse strand, counting down.
TCGCCGTCGAGCTGAAGGCCGCCGGGCTCACGTGGCATCCCGAGTCGGGGGACCGGTTCCAGCTCGACCTACCCGACGACGTCGAGCTCGAGGTGGAGGCCGATGTCTACACCGTCAGCGAGATGACGATCGAGTCGCATCGCACGCCGACCGGCACGATCCTCGGATTCAACGGCACCACCGAGTGGGCGCTCGACTCGCTGACGCTCGGCGACGCGGTCTGGCTCCCCCGCGAGGACCAGCTCCGCGACCTGCTGCGCAACACGTTCCGCGCGCTCCGCCGGGTCGGCGACACGCACGAGGTCGAGATCGAGATCGCGGGCGCGCGCATGCGGTTCGAGCACCCGGACGCCGCCGAGGCCTACGGCCTCGCGCTGCTCGAGCTGATCGGCAGGTCGCGATGACGGATGCCCCGGGCACGGATTCCCCGGGCGGCGCCGAGCCGTCGGATGCCGCGATCGCGCGCGCCCGCGAACTGCTCGCCGATGCCGCGTCCGCGCTGCGGGAGGCATCCGCTCGTCAGGAGTTCCTCGCCGAGTACGTGCCGGAGCGACGCGTGCTCGGCATCCCGAGAGCGGCCCGCATGGCGGCGACGGGGCGGGTGTGGCGGCTCGGAGCGCTCGTCGTCGACGAGGCCGGTGTCGCGTACACGACCGGTCGGGTGGTGCGCGCCGAGCGGCCCGCGCGGAAGAGCATCACCGCCGAGTCCGTCGCGGAGCAGCGCGCCCTGCAGGCTGCAGCGGTCAAGGGCGGGATCCCCGAGGGGGCGACCGTCGTGTTCGACGCGCCGGAGATCGACCTCGACGCGCTCGGTCGGCAGGAGGTCGGTCTCGAGGTCGCATCCGGGCCGCTGGTGCTGCGCGACGGCGTCGTTCACGTGCGCTGGAGTCCGTCGATGCCCGACGCGCTCATGCCGCTCGACGCGTACCTGCGCGACCGGGTCGACCTGCTCGTGCACCCTCCCCAGGGTGCGTAGCCGCGTCGATCCCGGCAATGGCCGGGCAGGTAGGCTTCCGGGGTGAACTCGAAGCTCTCCTGGCCGCCCCTGCTCTCCGCCCGCTCCATGTTCTGGATCGGCCTCGCGCTGATCGCGGTGTGGCTGCTGGTGCAGGTGCTGTCGGCGATGATCTCGTTCGCGATGGCGAACATCCCGTGGGTGCACGGGGTGCCGGCCGGCTTCCCGTTCTTCAGCACCATCGGCGAACTCGCCCTCGTGCTCGGCGCGATGCTCGTCGGTGCGGGCCTCGTCACGCGTCACCTGGAGCGCCCGGCCGCCTGAGAACCGGGGCGCCCGTGCGCATGATGGCTTGAAGCGGGTGATGCCGCAACCCGTTGCCGTGGGGCGCCCGGGCGCGGTGGACTTCTCGCAACCCCGCCGAGGAGGCTCGATATCCCATGGACAGCACCACAGTCATCTGGATCGTGATCGCCGTCGTCGTCGTGCTGGCGATCATCGCGGTCGTCGTCGCCCTGAACTCGCGACGTGCGCGCGCAGCCCGCGAGGCGCAGCAGCGTCGACGCGCCGAGGAGGTCAGGTCGGAAGCGCAGCGGACCCAGGAGCGGGCCGCCGAGCACGAGGTCGCCGCCGCTCAGGCATCCGCCGCCGCCGCGCAGGCGCAGGCCGACGCTCGCGCGGCGCAGGTCGAGGCGGACCGGCTCGCGAGAGCCGGCGCCGAGCGGCAGGAGGAGGCCGCGTCGCTGCGCTCCGAGACCGAGGAGCAGCTCCGCAAGGCGGACAAGCTCGACCCCGACGTGAACGCGGATCGACGCGCCGTCGCAGACGATCGCCGACGTCCCGGCGACCCCGACTCCGACCCCGACCGCGATGGTGAGCCGGACGTCGCACGCCGCGGCCCGGAGCGGAACCAGGACGACCGACCGATCGACGACCGCCCGATCGACGACCGCCCGATCGACGACCGTGCGACCCGACGCGCTGCAGACGACCCCCGCAGCGGCGATCGCCCCCGCACCTGAGCGTCATCCGGAGGACCGGCGTCAGTCGATCGCGCTCTCCTGCACGCGCTCCGGGAGCAGCGAGACCGGATCCTCGTGCTGGAGCTCGGCCGCCCGCTCGACCTCGTACGGATCGGGGGCGGCGTGGGCGGTGGCCGCAGGCCCGGCGGACTCGTCGGCCGTGACCGCACGCGTCGCGACCTGGAACCCCTCGTCGCGCAGCCGCTCACGGGCCTCGTGCTCGACGAGCACCGGCACGAAGTCCTGGATCGGGTTGCCCTCGAGTCGGTCGTGCTCCTCGCCGACGATGCGCTCGATCTCGGTCCGGTTCGCATCGGGGAAGTGATCCTGCAGTCGCACGACCACCTGGTCGAAGAGCTGTTCCTGGTCGATGCCCGTCTCGTTGCCCATCGCCCCAGTCTCCGCCTCGGGGTGTCGGCCCGCTGTCCCCCGCAGGGTGACCATCAGGTGAACGCGCCGAGCGGGCACCGCTGCACTCGGGTACACTCGACGACCGTGTCCTGCATGGAATTCGCGATGATCATTCGGCCCCGCACCGCCTGAGGCGGAGCGTCCGGCCCACTTCCGCGACCCCTCCGCCTCGGCCCCGACCCATGGCCGGTGCGCGTTCGGCGTGCCCGGCTGCCAGGTTTCTCGCCAGCGGAGCAGCAGTGCGCACCCATCGAACACGTCCATCGTCCACGCCCGACCACCGTCGCCATCAACTCCGACCGCAGGTCGGCGGCCGGCATGAACTCGGGCAGAACTTCCTCGTCGACCGCAGGGTGATCTCCCGCGTGGTCGACCTCGTCCGGTCCGCCCCCGGTCCCGTCGTCGAGATCGGCGCCGGCGGCGGCGCCCTCACGAGACCCCTCGCCGCGCTCGGGCGCCCGTTGACCGCGGTCGAGCTCGATCCGCGCCGCGTCGCGCACCTCAGGAGCGACCTCGGCGAGTCGGTGCGGGTCGTCCGGGCCGACGCGCTCGCGTGGCGGCATCCGGAAGCCCCGCACGTCGTCGTCTCGAACGTGCCCTTCCACCTGACCACCGCGATCCTGCGGAAGCTCCTCGGCGAGCGTTCCTGGACCGACGCCGTGCTGCTCACGCAGTGGGAGGCCGCCCGTCGTCGCTGCGGCGTCGGCGGGACGAGCCTGCTCACCGTGCAGTGGACGCCCTGGTACGAGTTCGCCCTCGACCGGCGGGTGCCGGCGTCGGCGTTCCGCCCTTCGCCGTCGGTGGACGGTGGGCTGTTCACCGTGCACCGCCGTGCGACGCCGCTCGTGCCCGATCGCGAACGGACCGCCTACCAGCGCTGGGCCGCGGAGGTGTTCGGCGGGCGGGGGAGCGGGCTCGCGCAGGTGCTCGCGCGCACGGGGCATCCGATGCCGACCGCGCGGGCCCGGCGCTGGCTCGCCGCGCGCGGCATCGCGGGCGACGCGGTGCCGAAGCGGCTCAGCCCCGAAGACTGGGGCGCGCTCTGGCGAGAGGTGCGGCGGTGACGCGGTGCGGAGCGTCAGCGCGGGCGCATCAGGTCGCGGTCGACGCCGGGCCGGATGCCTCGCCGAGCGGAGCGTCGTTCGGGTCGTGCCCGCCGAACCCGTACGCCGTGATGGGCGGGAGGTCGCCCGCGGCGAACCGCTCGAGCACCCACCGCTCGTGGTGCACGACCAACTCCGGCAGGTCGTCGAGGTCGAACCAGCGCAGGTCGTCGGCCTTCGTCTCGCGCAGGTGCGGCGTGCCGCTCCACGAGCGTGTGCAGAAGAAGAAGTCGACCCGTTGCTCGACGGCCGCCGATGTCGGGCCGGTGCGGTGCATCGCCGTGAGCGGGGCGAGGTCGGCCGGCGCGATGACGACGCCGATCTCCTCGTCGGCCTCGCGGACGGTGCCGTCCACGACGGACTCGCCCGCGTCGACGTGTCCGGCGGCCGATGCGCCCCACCATCCGTCGTAGTACCCGGTGCCCGCTCGTCGCTGCAGCAGCACCCTGCGGTCGTCGAAGAGGAACACGTACCCGGCGGGGATCACCGAGAACCGGCCGTGGGCCGACGCGTACTCGTCGGAGTAGGACTGGCGTGGCATCCGTTCAGTCTCGCACCGATGCGCAGGCGCACCCGCGCCAGCCCACCCGCGCCAGCCCACCCGCGCCAGCCCACCCGCCCGCCGGCCAGCCCATCTGCCTGCGCGCCTTCCACTCGAAATGTTCAGGAGAAGTGCGAAGATGGCGGCGCCACGGGTGCCGTCGGCACGCATCTCCTGAATTTCTGCGGTTGGGCGCGACGGGAGCAGGCCGCAGGCGCGCCCTGGATCAGTACCCGAGCACCGGGCCGAACGCGTCGGCGAGCGGGGCACGGTTCACGCCGCGGAGCTCGTCGATCGAGACGGTGAACGCGTCCTGCACCTCGAGTGCGCCCGACTCCGCGTCGGTGACGCCGATGCGGCGCACGGGGTAGCCTCGACCCTCGCAGAGTCCGCGGAACTTCACGTCGTCCTCGCGCGGCACGGTCACGATGACGCGGCCTGACGACTCCGAGAAGAGCGCGGTCGCGAGGTCGATGCCGGCGTCCTGCGTGACCTCGCCGAGGAACACTCGCGCGCCGATGCCGAAGCGCGACACCGCCTCGCCGAGCGCGATCGCGAGACCGCCGTCGCTGAGATCGTGCGCCGAGTCGATGAGGCCCTCGAGCGAGGCGGCCCGCAGCAGTTCGGCCAGGCGCTGTTCGGCGCCCAGGTCGACGGCCGGCGGGCGTCCGCCGAGGTGGCCGTGCACGACGCCGGCCCAGGCCGACCCGTCGAGCTCGGCCGCGGTGTCGCCCAGCAGGTAGATGTTGTGGCCCTCGTCCTGCCACCCCGACGGGATGCGCCGCGCGACGTCGTCGATCACGCCGAGCACGGCGATGACGGGCGTCGGGTGGATCGGCACGTCACCGGTCTGGTTGTAGAACGAGACGTTGCCGCCCGTCACGGGGATGCCGAGCTCGAGGCATCCGTCGCTCAGCCCCTCGATCGTCTCGGAGAACTGCCACATGACCTCGGGGTTCTCGGGCGAGCCGAAGTTGAGGCAGTCGCTGACGCCCATCGGCACGGCGCCGGTGACGGCGACGTTGCGGTAGGCCTCGGCCAGGGCGAGCTTCGCACCCTGGCGCGGGTCGAGCTGCGAGTAGCGGCCGTTCGCGTCGGTCGCGACGGCGACGCCGAGGCCCGACTCCTCGTCGACGCGCACCATGCCGGCGTCGTCGGGGTAGCTGAGCGCGGTGTTGCCGAGCACGTACTTGTCGTACTGGTTCGTGACCCACGCGGCATCCGCCTGGTTCGCCGAGCCGACGAGCTGCAGGAACTGCTCGCGGAGCTCGTCGGCCGTCTGCGGCCGGGCGAGCGTCGCGGCCGTGTCGGCCTGCAGTGCGTCCTGGAACGAGGGATACGCGACGGGGCGCTCGTAGACCGGGCCGTCGACCGCGACGGTACGGGGGTCGACGTTGACGATCTCCTGGCCGTGCCACGAGATCGAGAGGCGGCCGGTGTCGGTGACCTCGCCGAGCACGCTGGTCTCGACGTCCCACTTCTTGACGACCTCGAGGAAGCCGTCGAGCTTCTCGGGGCGCACGATCGCCATCATGCGCTCCTGGCTCTCGCTCATGAGGATCTCCTCGGGCGTGAGCGTGGGGTCGCGCAGCAGCACGTCGTCGAGCACGATCGACATGCCGCCGTCGCCGTTCGACGCGAGCTCGCTGGTCGCGCACGAGATGCCGGCGGCCCCCAGGTCTTGGATGCCCTCGACCAGGTCGCCCCGGAAGAGCTCGAGGCAGCACTCGATGAGCACCTTCTCGGCGAACGGGTCGCCGACCTGCACCGCGGGGCGCTTGGTCGGGCCGCCCTCGGCGAACGTGTCGGACGCGAGGATGGAGGCGCCGCCGATGCCGTCGCCGCCGGTGCGGGCGCCGAACAGCACGACCTTGTTGCCCTGGCCCTTCGCGTTCGCGAGGTGCAGGTCTTCGTGGCGCAGCACGCCGACCGCGAGCGCGTTGACGAGCGGGTTCGCCTGGTACACCGGGTCGAACCAGGTCTCGCCGCCGATGTTCGGCAGCCCGAGGCAGTTGCCGTAGAAGCTGATGCCCGAGACCACGCCGTGCACGACGCGCGCGGTGTCGGGGTGGTCGATCGCGCCGAAGCGCAGCGCGTCCATGACGGCGACCGGGCGTGCGCCCATCGAGATGATGTCGCGGACGATGCCGCCGACGCCGGTCGCGGCGCCCTGGAACGGCTCGATGTAGCTCGGGTGGTTGTGCGACTCGATCTTGAAGGTGACGGCCCAGCCCTCGCCGATGTCGAGCACGCCGGCGTTCTCGCCCATGCCCACCATCAGGTGCTGCTTCATCTCGGGCGTGACCTTCTTGCCGAACTGGCGCAGGTAGATCTTCGACGACTTGTAGGAGCAGTGCTCGCTCCACATGACCGAGTACATCGCGAGCTCGGCGCTCGTCGGGCGACGGCCGAGGATGTTGCGGATGCGCTCGTACTCGTCGGGCTTGAGGCCGAGCGCCGCGTACGGCTGCTCCTTCTCGGGCGTGGCGGCGGCGACCTCGACGGTGTCGAGCACGGGCCCTGCGGGGGCCTCGTCGTGGGCAGCGGTCGTGGCGGTGGATTCGGTGGTCACGAGTGGCGAGCTCCAGGAAGGGCGGTACGGATGCCGCGGGCGGATGCCTGACCCGAGAAGTCTACCCGCGGTGGCGGCCGGACCTTCGCTCTGCCAAGCTGCGCGCGTGCGGGCGCGAATCGGAGGGACGACGTGCGGGGCGGCGGTCGTGCTGCTGCTGGTGCTGCTGGGAGGATGCGTCTCCGGCGGTGAGGTCGGCGGCGAACCCGGCGGCGGTCGCGCCGATGGCCCCGGCACGGCGCAGCCCTCGGAGGCGCCGGTGCTCATGCTCGCCGATGCCGACCCCGACGGCGAACTGCGCGACGAACTGCTCGCCATGCTCGAACGCGACCAGGCGGGACGCACGGGCGGGGTCGACGAGGAGGGCGACGCCGCGCGCACCGAGCGACTCGGCGAGATCATCGACACGTTCGGCTGGCCGACCGCCTCGGCCGTCGGCGAGGAGGCGGCGACCGCTGCGTGGGCCATCGCGCAGCATTCCGACCTCGACCCCGCGTTCCAGGAGCGCGCGCTCGGACTGCTCGAGATCGCCGTGGCTGAGGGAGAGGGATCGCCCGGCGACCTCGCGTACCTCACCGATCGGGTCGCGGCCGGCGCCGGAGATCCGCAGACGTACGGAACCCAGATCGGATGCTCACCCCAGGGCGCCGCACCGTCGGTTCCGATCGTCGACGAGGCGAACGTCGACGCGCGCCGGGCCGAGGCCGGGCTGCCGCCGCTGGCGGACTACCTCGCCGAACTCGACGCCGTCTGCGCCGAGGAGGCGACGGGCTGAGCCCGTCCGGGAGTCAGGCGGTCACGCCTTGTCGCCGCCGGGCGGGCCGATGACCAGCAGTGCGGTGAAGACCGCGGCGATGCCGACCGCGGCGATCACGGTCAGCAGCACGGGCCGGGCGAGGAACCAGCGCAGCATCCGGTTCACGACGCCGCCGTCGGCCGGGTGGTCGGATGCCTCGCGCCGCCACTCGCCGTCGAGTCGTCCGCGGCGGTGCATGACGATCTCGAACGGGATCGTCGCGTACGGGATCACGGCGGTGACCACGCCGAGCGCGATCGTGCCGACGGTCCAGCGCTGGTTGACGCCGACGAGCAGCACGGTGAATGCGTAGGCGAGGAAGACGAAGCCGTGGATGCCGCCGCCGATCGTGACCGCGAGGCCGAGGCCGGCGGCGTACTTCAGCACCATCGCCGTGATCAGGATCGTCCAGGTGATCGCCTCGGCGATCGCGAGCGTGCGGAACAGGCGCAGCGGTGACACGGGTGGGCTCCTGGGGTCGGTGCGGGGCGGGGCGGTGCCGGGCGGGGTGCCGGGCGGGATGCCCCTCATCCTCGCCGATCTCGCTGAGGGTCCGCATCAGGTGCACGCGGTAGCCTGTCGCGGTGAACGCCCCCGCCGTCGACGACCTCGCACCCGACGCCCGCTCCCTCGTCGAGTCCCGCCTCGCGGTGATCCCCGACTTCCCCGAGCCGGGCATCGTGTTCCGCGACCTCACGCCGGTGTTCGCCGACCCCGAGGCGTTCCATGCGCTCGCCGAGTCGTTGACCGAGCCGTTCGCGGGCCGCTTCGACGTGCTCGCCGGCCTCGAAGCGCGCGGGTTCCTGTTGGCCGCGGCGGCCTCGGCGCTGTGCGGAGCGGGCGTGCTCACGGTGCGCAAGGCGGGCAAGCTGCCGCGCGCGGTGCTTCGCGAGGAGTACGCGCTCGAGTACGGCACGGCCGCGCTCGAGGTGCACGAGGGCGAGTTGCCGCCCGGCACCCGCGTGCTCGTCGTGGACGACGTGCTCGCGACGGGCGGTACGGTCGGGGCATCCGCTCGGCTGATCCGCCGCGCCGGGTGGGAGGTCGCCGGCGTCTCGGTCGCGATCGAGCTCGACGGTCTCGGCGGGCGCGAAGCGCTCGCGAGCGAGTTCCCGGGCCTCGAGGTCCGCACGCTGCTGACGTACTGAGCGACCTGACGCTGACGTCCTGACGTCGTGAAGTCCTGACGCTGACGTACTGACGTCTGCGCCGCCGAGGCGGGCCCGACCGGTCTCGGCGCACCTCCGGTGCGCCCCGCGCCGCCGGCCGGCACGGGTGGCCCGTAACGCGGAATTTACGCGTCCACGCGTCCTCCGAAACATCCAGACCATTGAATATCGGCCAAGTAGTGCTTTCTAAATCACACTTCTGGCCGTAGCATCCCTCATACTTCGGATTATCGGTCAATGGAGATCGGAGCAGCATCCATGTCGTCCACCATCGTCGTCGCCGCCAGCGGCGAACTCACCGCAGTCGCCTTCCACCCCGTCATGTGGGCGATGGTCGTCGGCGTCTTCGGCGTGATCATCCTGCAGTCGGTGATCTACCTGCGGGCCATCCGCCGGTCGGCCACCGCGGCCGAACTCAGCCAGGGCGAGGTCACGCAGGCCGTGAAGACCGGAGCCGTCGCCGCGATCGGCCCGTCGCTCGCGGTCGCGCTCGTCGCGCTGTCGCTGCTGCCGTTGTTCGGAACGCCCGCCGTGCTCACCCGCGTGGGCCTCGTCGGATCCGCGACCTACGACGTCGCGTCCGCAGGGATCGCCGCGGCAACGCAGGGGGCATCGCTGGGCGGTGAGACCTACACGCCGAAGGTGTTCGCGATCGCGTTCGCCGCGATGACCATGGGCGGCCTCGTGTGGATGCTGACCGCCCTCATCCTGACGCCCATCCTCAGCAAGGGCGGCTCCGCGATCCGGAAGATGCCCAAGGTCAACCCCAAGGTGCTCGCCGCGGTGCCGATGGTGATCCTGCCCCTCGCGTTCGTCTTCCTCATCGTCAGCGAGCTCGGCAAGTCGCCGTTCAACGGCATCGTCCTCCTCGTCAGCGCTGTCGTCGGCACGCTCTGCGCGCTCGCCGCGAAGTTCTGGAACCTGCAGTGGCTCCGCGAATGGGGGCTCGGCATCTCGATCTTCGCGTCGCTGATCGTCGGCTACCTCATCTCGACCGCGCTCTGAACCGAACCCGACCAGAAGACCAAGGACAGGTACCCATCATGGCGAACCCCACGCTCACCCGTTCCGCGTCGGCCGGAACCGGCACCATCGCCGACTTCGACCGCACCACCTCGATCTGGGGACCGATCACCCTCGGCCTCGGATTCCTCGTCAGCCTCCTCGCCGCGCTGTTCATGGCATTCGGCACGGGGCTCGGCATCACCGCCGGCGAGTTCTGGACCGCGGTCCTCGCCGTCGTCGCCGTCTTCGGCGCAGTCGCCGTCTTCGAGCCGATCATGTACTACCCGATCCTCGGGAAGTCGGCGATGTACCAGGCCTTCATGATCGGGAACATCGGCAACAAGCTGCTGCCCGCGAGCATCATCGCCCAGAACCGCATCGGTGCGCAGCCGGGTACCAAGCGCGGCGAATTCGTCGCAGGCTCCGCCATCATCGGCGCGGTGGGCGTGCACATCGTCAGCCTCGTCGTGATCGTCGGCCTGCTCGGCACGTGGCTGCTCAGCCTCCTGCCGGCCGAGGTGATCGAGACCGTGCAGGCGTTCATCCTCCCCGCCGTGTTCGGCGCGATGGTGCCCCAGCTCGCGTCGCTGCTCATCAAGCCGAAGAAGACCGCCGAGGCCGAGGTCCAGGCGACCGCGGACGCCGGCGTGACCGACTGAAGGGGCCACCCGACGCCACGAACACCCACCGCACCGCCACGTCGACCTTCAGGAAGATACATCCATGAGCAACATCATCGAGACCATCGCCGCCGCGGCCGCCCAGGGCGTCACCGGCACCACGCCGACCGACCTCTCCGAGGAGTTCGTCGCCGAGCACGTCGAGATCTACCGCTACCTGCACGCGCACCCCGAGCTCTCGTCGAGCGAGGTCGAGACGGCGGCGACGATCACGCGCCGGCTCGAGGAGCTCGGACTCGAGCCGTTCGCGTGCGGGGGCACCGGCGTCGTCGCCGTGCTCCGCAACGGCGACGGGCCCGTGATCGCGTTCCGCGCCGACACCGACGGGCTGCCGATCCTCGAGCAGACCGGTCTGGAGTACGCGAGCACGGCGACGGGCATCCTGCCCTCCGGTGACGTCGCGCCCGTCATGCACGGCTGCGGCCACGACACGCATGTGACGGCCGCGCTCGGTGCTGCGCAGCTCCTGCTCGAGCGACGCGACGCGTGGAGCGGCACGGTCGTGTTCGTCTTCCAGCCGGCCGAGGAGACGGCCGCCGGCGCCCGGGCGATGCTCGCCGACGGGCTGTGGGAGCGGGCGCCGAAGCCCAGCGTCGTCCTCGCGCAGCACGTCGGCCCGATGCCCGAGAACCTGACGGCCCTCTCGGCGGGCCCGATGGCGATGCTCGCCGACTCCTGGCGCATCACCGTGCACGGCCGCGGGTCGCACGGCTCCATGCCCGAGACCTCGATCGACCCGATCGTCGCGGCGTCGGCGATGGTGCTGCGCCTGCAGACGATCGTCGCGCGCGAGCTGTCGCCCCGCACGCCCGCCGTCGTCACGGTGGGCACGTTCCACGCCGGCCTGAAGGAGAACATCATCCCGGCGTCCGCGGAGTTCACGGTGAACGTGCGCACCCCCGATGAGCAGACTCGCGACCAGGTGCTCTCCGCCATCCGCCGGATCGTGTCGGCCGAGGCCGTCGCCTCGAACGCGCCCGAGCCGACGATCGAGGAGATCAACAGCTTCCCGCGCCTCTACAACGATCCGGCGATGACCGCCCGGGTCGCCGCGGCGCTCGAGGCCGAGTTCGGCGTCGGGATGGTACTCGACGAGAAGCTCGGCATGGGGTCGGAGGACGCGGGCCTGCTCGGCGACGCGATCGACGTGCCGGTGGTGTTCTGGGGTTTCGGCAGCCTTCCGCTCACCGAGTTCGCGACGGGCGAACTGCCGGCCGCGAACCACTCGCCGTTCTTCAGGCCGAACGATCGCAGCGCCGTCGTCACGGGCACCCGCGCCGCGATGGCGGGCATCCTGTGCTTCGTCGGCAACCCGGCCGACTGACGGGACGACGTCCACGGCGGCGCATGGGACGATGAGCCCATGACCGACGTGCCCACGATCGACGCGCTCGACGAACTCGATCGTCGCATCGCCGCAGCCCTCGTGCAGGACGGACGCGCGCCGTGGCGGCGGATCGCCGCAGCCCTCGGCGAGCCGGAGCGCAGCGTCGCCCGGCGCGGCGCCCGCCTGCTCGACGACGGCATCGTGCGCGTGCTCGCGATCCCGAACCCGGTCTCGACGCTCGGCGCGCTGCCGCACACCCTCCGGGTCGCAGCCGCGCCGAACGACCTCGCCGAGGTGGCCGAGGCGCTGGCAGGCCGCGACGACGTGCCGTGGGTGTCGGTGCTGGCGACTTCCAGCGAGTGCATCGGCGAGGCGTACCTGCCGATCGGCGGCATGCCGGGATTCCTCGACGCCGTGCGCGGAATCCCGGGTGTGACCGGGTACCAGCTGGAGCCGATCACCCGCTACCGCCAGACCTCGTCGGGATGGCGGCCCGGTGTGCTGACCGCGGCCGAGCAGGCGTCGCTCCACGATCCCGGCGAGCACGCGGCGCTCTTCACCTCGGGCGAGGTCGATGTGGACGAGGGGGCGCTCGAACTCCTGCGGGCGCTGGCGCACGACGGTCGCGCCACCGCGGAGTCGGTCGCCCGTGCGCTGTCGATCACGAAGGCGACGGCCGGCAGCCGGATCGAGCGCGCCCGTACGCACGGGCAGATCTTCATCCGCGGGCTGGTCAGCCCGTTCATGCTCGGCTACCCCGTCGAGGCGCACATCCGGATCGAGCCCGGCCTGGCCGAACTCGATGCCGTCGCCGACGGTTTGACGGGGATGCCGCACACCCGGGTCTGCGCCGTCGCAGGGACCGGGGTGATCGCCAACCTCGTCGCGACGGATCCCGCCGACCTCGAGCGCATCCTGCGGGAGCTCGTCGACGCGCACCCGAGCGCAGAGCCCCTGCACGTCGATCTCGTCGCGCGGAGCCTGAAGCGCTCGGCAGTCAGGTTCTCGGACGAGCGCCCGGAGGCGGCGATGGGCGACGCATTGACCGAGCGCCTGCGTTCGGCCTGACGCGGGTCGCGTCCTACGACCCCGTGCCCGTGTAGGCCACGTGCACGGCGTCGATCCGTCCGTCGAGGGCGAACGGCATGCGGTCGGCGTAGGCGCGCGAGACCGCGCCGCCGTAGGCGCGGCCGATGTCGAGGCAGTCGTTCGCCGTGAACAGCAGCGGTGCGCTCACCGGCACGACGCCCGAGGCGATCTCGGTGCCGTCGGCGAGGATCGAGATCGCCAGCGGCCCGGCGGGTCTGGGCTCGACGAGCGTCGTGCGCACCTCCAGTTCGACGGAACCGGCGGGCAGCGGGGCATCCGCGGCGATGATGGTGCGCTGCACGAGGAACAGGTTGTATTCGTAGTGCATTACGCCGTCGACGAGGTAGGCGGTGAGCCCGCCGCCCGCTCCGCCGAGCTTGTAGAGCACGCCGTTCGCCTGCGCGTGCAGGTCGAGTCGCATGGTGACCGAGTTCGGCCGGTTGCCGAGGGCCGGGGCGCAGAATTCGGGGATGCGCACCGTCTCGCCCGTGAAGTCCCACGCGGTGTAGACCGGGCCCAACCGGTATTCCGGATGGAAGGCGGGGACCCAGAGCCCGCCGCCGACGGGCAGCACGTCGTTGCGCGCCGCCTCGATCGCGAAGAGCTCCTTCAGCTGGGCGACCTTCTCGGGGTGCTCGGCCGCGAGGTCGTGCGCCTGGCTCCAGTCCTCGTCGAGGTGGTAGAGCTCCCACCGGTCGGCGTCGGGCGTCCACGTCGCGAGGCCTGCGGGTGCGCCGGGCACCCACGGCAGCCGGGGCCCCGTCGCGCTCGCGATCCATCCGTCCTGGTAGATCGACCGGCTCCCCATGATCTCGAAGTACTGCACCCGGTGGCGGCCGTCGGCGGCCGCGTCGTCGATCGCGTAGGCGAAGCTCGTGCCGTCGATCGGATCCTGGGGGATGCCGTTCACGACCTCGGGATGCGGGATGCCGAGGATCTCGTAGACCGTCGGCGCGAGGTCGATGACGTGGTGGAACTGCGTGCGCGGCACCGGGTCGTGCGCGATCCTGCCCGGCCACTGCACGAACATCGGGTTCCGCGTGCCGCCGAGGTGGGAGGCGAGCAGCTTCATGCCCTGGTACGGGCTCGAGCCGGCCCACGCCCAGGCTGCGTGGTACTGGTTGTCGGTCGCGGGGGTGCCGAGCGCGTCGAGGCCGCCGAGCTCCTCGAGCGCCGCGAGGTGCTGGTCGACCGTGGTGGGGATCTGGTTCTGCGCGAGCAACTCGCTGATCGTGCCGTTCTGGCCCTCGCCCGACGACCCGTTGTCACCCCAGATGTAGACGATGATCGTGTCGTCGGCGTACCCGAGGCGGTCGAGCTCGTCGACGACCCGCCCGGCCTGCACGTCGGCGTGCTCGCCGAAGCCCGCGCACACCTCCATCAGTCGGCGCTGGAACGGGCGCTGGTGCTCCGGGATGTCGTCCCACGCCGCGAGGCTGTCGGGGCGCGTGGTGAGCTCGGCCGATTCCGGGATCCATCCGGCCGACTTGGCGCCGGCGAACGCCTGCTCGCGGTAGGCGTCCCAGCCGTCGTCGAATGCGCCGGAGTACCGGTCGGCCCACTCCTTCATGATGTGGTGGGGGCCGTGGATCGCGCCGGTGGCCCAGTACATCAGGAACGGCTTGTCGGGGGCGTTGGCGCGGTGTTCGCGGAGCCATCGGATAGCGTCGTCGGCGAGGTCCTCGCTGAGGTGGTAGCCCTCCTCAGGAGACTTGGGCGGGAGCACCGTGGTCGTGTTCCGGACCAGGTTCGGTTCGTACTGCGACGCCTCGCCGGCGAGGAACCCGTAGAAGTACTCGAACCCGTAGCCGGTGGGCCAGCGGTCGAACGGCCCGGCGGCGGTCGTCTCCTCTGCCGGGGTGTTGTGCCACTTGCCCCACGCGCCGGTCGAGTACCCGTACTGCCTGAGGACCTCGGCCATGGTGGCGCTCGAGGCGGGGATGTGGCCGGAGTAGCCGTCCCAGTCGTTCGCGAGTTCGGCGATCTGGCCGTTGCCGACTCGGTGGTGGTTGCGCCCCGTGAGCAGTGAGGCGCGCGTGGGCGAGCACATCGCGGTGGTGTGGAACCGGTTGAAGCCGATCCCGTTGGAGCGGATGCGGTCGAGCGTGGGCGTCTCGACGAGGCCGCCGAGCGGTTTCGGGAGCGCCGGCCCGGCGTCGTCGATGAGGATGACCAGGATGTTCGGGGCATGCTCGCCGAGGTGCTTCGTCGGCGGCAGCGGGGAGTACGTCGATTCGGCGAGCGTGCGACCGGCGAAGCTGCCCGACCGCTTCGGTGCGAACGGCAGGGTCCGCGCCGGCGGGAGCGGTTCGCCGATCACGGACTGCGACGGCTTCGATGCTTCGGCTGCAGGCATGTGCCGGATCCCCCAATCCACGGCCGCGGTGCGAGCGGCGGCCGCATTCAGCCTTTCGCCGCGGTCACGTGCCCGCCAACCCCCCGAACGGGTGACGTTGCTGACGGCGGCTCAGTTGTTTTGAGTGGTTCAAAACAACTGCTAGCGTGGATGCCATGAGCCAGAGGGATGCCGCAGCGCCCGCCGCCGCGGCCACGGCGCAGCCCGGCGAGCGCCTCCGGGCGGCCGGGCTCAAGGTCACGGCGCCGCGGGTGGCCGTACTCCACGCCGTGCACGACGGGCACCTCGACGCCGAGACCGTGCACGAACGCGTGGTCTCCGAGCAGCCCGGCGTCTCGCTCCAGTCGATCTACAACGTGCTCGGCGCCCTGACCGACGCAGGCCTGCTGCGTCGTATCGAACCCGCCGGCTCGCCGGCGCTCTACGAGAACCGCATCGGCGACAACCACCACCACGTCGTGTGCACCCGCTGCCGCGCGGTCGCCGACGTCGACTGCGTCGTCGGCCAGCCGCCGTGCCTCGCGCCGAGCGAAGCGAACGGCTTCGCCATCCACACCGCCGAGGTCACGTTCTGGGGCCTCTGCGGCGAGTGCAGATCCGCCGTCGAGGCATCCGACCTCGACGCCGCGACCCGGGCGACCGCCTGACCTGAACCGGTCGCGACGTTCGTCGCGACCGCCGCGAACGACCGCCCACCCGGGCGGTAATCGGCGTGCCCGCACGCCACTCCACCACGAAGGAAGAGGACGTATGACCGACTTCACGACGACGCAGACCGGCACCCCGGTCGCCAGCGACGCGCACTCCCTCACCGTGGGCGCCGACGGCGCCACCGTGCTCCACGATCGCTACCTGGTGGAGAAGCTCGCGCAGTTCAACCGCGAGCGCATTCCGGAGCGCATCGTGCACGCCAAGGGCGGCGGCGCGTTCGGCGAGCTCGTGATCACCGAGGACGTCTCGGCATACACCCGCGCGGCCGTGTTCCAGCCCGGCGCCACGAGCGAGACGCTGCTGCGGTTCTCGTCGGTCGCCGGCGAGATGGGCTCGCCCGACACGTGGCGCGACGTGCGCGGCTTCGCGCTGAAGTTCTACACGACCGAGGGCAACCTCGACATCGTCGGCAACAACACCCCCGTGTTCTTCATCCGCGACGCGATCAAGTTCCCCGACTTCATCCACTCGCAGAAGCGCCTCCCGGGCTCCGGCCTGCGCGACGCCGACATGCAGTGGGACTTCTGGACCCTCTCGCCCGAGTCGGCCCACCAGGTCACCTACCTGCTCGGCGACCGCGGCCTGCCGAAGTCGTGGCGGCACGTCAACGGCTACGGCTCGCACACCTACCAGTGGATCAACGCCGAAGGTTCGCGCTTCTGGGTGAAGTACCACTTCATCGCCCGCCAGGGCGTCGAGAACATCGAGGCGGCGGAGGCCGAGGCGATCGCCGGCGCCGACGCCGACTTCTACCGTCGCGACCTGTACGAGGCGATCGAGCGCGGCGAGTACCCGACGTGGGACGTCAAGGTGCAGGTCATGCCGTACGAGGAGGCGAAGACGTACCGCCACAACCCGTTCGACCTCACCAAGGTGTGGCCGCACGCGGACTACCCGCTGATCCCGGTCGGCCACTTCACGCTGAACCGCAACCCGCAGAACCACTTCGCCGAGATCGAGCAGGCCGCGTTCTCGCCGGCGAACCAGGTGCCCGGCACCGACATCAGCCCCGACAAGATGCTGATGGCCCGCGTGTTCAGCTACCCCGACGCCCAGCGGTACCGCGTCGGCACCAACTACAACCAGATCCCGGTGAACGCGCCGCACGCCGCACCGGTGCACAACTACTCGCAGGACGGCGCGCAGCGCCATGGCTTCAACTCGCCGTCGACGCCCGTGTACGCGCCGAACAGCTTCGGCGGCCCGCAGGCCGACGCCGCGCGCACGGCCGAGGGCTCGTGGGAGAACGACGGGGCGCTCGTGCGCGCCGCCGCGACCCTGCACGCCGACGACAGCGACTTCGGCCAGGCCGGCACGCTGTACCGCGACGTGTTCGACGCCTCGGCGAAGGCGCGGTTCCTCGAGACCCTGTCGGGTCAGGCGAACGCGATCACGATCGACGACATCCGCGAGCGCTTCTTCCAGTACTGGACGAACGTCGACGCACAGCTCGGCGCGTCGGTGCGCGAGGCGTACGCGGCCGGCGTGAACGCGGATGCCCCGCAGCAGCCCGAGGCCCAGGAGGACGCCGCCGCGTAAGCGCGTCCCCGCTGCACTCGATCGGATGCCCCGGGCGCGAGCCCGGGGCATCCGGCATCTGGGGATGCCCTGCGGAAGCCGGGCATCCGCTGTCAACCCGTCCGCCTCGTCTTGCGTCGCCGTGCGCGCTGCCGTGAACCTGAGGTGATGACACCGACCTGGCAGTCCTGGATCTCGTTCGCGGTCGCCGTCCTCGTGGTCGCCGCCGCCGTGGTCGCCGTCTCGGCGATCGTCTCGCTCATCGTCCGCAGCATCGCGCGCCGGAAGGAGTGGGCGGGCATCCTCATCCGGCGCACGCGATGGCCGTTCCGGTCGTTCCTGCTCGTGCTCGGCGTGTGGGCGGCGTTCACGGCGACCTTCCCGGAGTCGAGCTGGCTCCCCACGATGAACCACGTGTTCCTGATCGCGTCGATCGTCACCGGGGTATGGCTCGTCGCGCAGGGATTCCTGTTCCTCACCGACCTCGGGATGCGCCGCTACCGCATCGACGTCGCCGACAACCGCGACGCGCGGCGTGCCCGCACCCAGCTCGCGATCGTGCGACGGCTGGTCGTCGTGGCCCTCGTGATTCTCGCGATGGGACTCATCCTGTTCTCGTTCCCCGAGGTGCGCGCGCTCGGGGCATCCCTGCTCGCCTCGGCCGGCGTGGTCTCGATCATCGCGGGCCTGGCGGCGCAGTCGGTGCTCGGCAACCTCTTCGCGGGCGTGCAGCTCGCCTTCAGCGACGCGATCCGCGTCGACGACGTCGTGATCGTCGAGGAGGAGTGGGGCCGCATCGAGGAGATCACCCTGAACTACGTGGTCGTCGGGCTGTGGGACGACCGGCGGCTCGTGCTGCCGTGCACGTACTTCACGACGAAGCCGTTCCAGAACTGGACGCGCACGTCGAGCCATCTGCTCGGCTCGATCGAACTGGACCTCGACTGGCGCGTGTCGCCTGCCGAGCTGCGCGAGCACCTCGACGTCGTGCTCGAACGCACCGACCGGTGGGACGGCCGCGCCAAGGTGCTGCAGGTCACCGACGCGGTCGGCGGGTTCGTGCGCGTGCGGATCCTCGTGACCGCGGTCGACGCGCCCACGCTGTTCGACCTGCGCTGCGAGGTGCGCGAGGAGATGGTGCACTGGATCCAGCAGCACCAGCCCGATGCACAGCCGGCGCAGCGCGTGCTGCTGCCGGTGGGGGCGTCGGCCGGGCCGGGTGGACGCGCGGTGACGACCGAGGCAGGCGACTCGTCGGTCGCGCCCTCGAGGCGGCGCCCGGCGGCGAAGCAGCCCGCGCGATCGGATGCCTCGGCCGGCGGTGACGGCGCACGCGCGGGGCTGTTCACCGGAACCCCCGAGGCGGAGGAGCGTGCGCTGCAGTTCACCCAGGCGATCCCGATCGTGCGCGAGGACGAGGACGACGACGACCCGTACGGCGCCGAGGACGGTGTCGGCCGGCCACGGCGCGACGAGCGGTCGCGGATCGGGGACGCGAGCCCGGACGGGTCCTGACGCACGCTCCGGCATGGGCGCCCGTCAGCCGGCCGGCCGCGGTGGCAGGGGCGCCCGTCAGCCGGCCGCGGCGGGTTCCAGCTCGAAGCCGAGGATCGTGTTGATCGCGAGCACGATGAGCAGCGCATTGAAGAAGAAGCTCAGCGTGGTGTGCCAGATCACCGTCCAGCGCATGCGGCTGCTGGTGACCACGACATCCGACACCGAGAACGCGGTCGCGTTCGTGAACGCGAAGTACACGAAGTCGATGAGCGTCGGCTCCGGCGTCCGCGGGAACTCGAGCGGTGGCTCGCCGGCCGCCCGGTGGAATCTCGCGAAGTAGATCCGTGCCCACCCCCAGTGGAACAGGCACCAGGACACGAGCATCGCCCACACGGCGAAGAACTGGATGTAGCCGCCCCACTCGGGATCGTTGCGGAAGAGGAGGAGCTCGGTCGCCGCGAACACGCCGACGGCGGTCGACGAGAACGTGAGCACGCTCGCCGAGATCCTGATGACGGGATTGGAGAGGAACCGTCGGGCGCCCTGCCGGCCGGCGAGCCGCGGATGCCGCGCCACGACGTTGAGTGCGAGCATCGTGAGGACGAGGTAGCCGGTTCCGACGAGACACCAGGTCGCGAGCAACTCGGACTCGTCCTCGGTGAGGATGAACGCGATGCCGATGGCCACCAGCCAGAGCTGGAGCAACACGCCGACGGACTCGACGACGATCGCGCCGATCTCCGCCCCGCGCCGACGCGGGATCGCCTGGGTGCGCTCGTCGGTGCGCTGGTCCGTGCGCTCGTCCATCCCGCCTCCCCTCGGCCTTCGCGCGTCGCCGAGATCACGGCGCGGATTCCAGCCTGCCGCAGCGGGCGGGCGGAGGGGAAGGACGCGCCGGGCTACGCCTCGACGAGGCTGCGGCGGATGACGCTCGTGAAGAACGCGAGGCCGTCGACGCCCGAGCGCATCGCGGCGGGGGTGTCGGGACCGAAGCCGGGCTCGACCGCGTGCTCGGGGTGCGGCATGAGGCCGACGACGTTGCCACGCGCGTTGGTGATGCCGGCGATGTCGCGGAGGGACCCGTTCGGGTTCACGTCGACGTAGCGGAACGCCACGCGCCCCTCGCCCTCGAGCCGGTCGAGCGTCTCCTCGTCGGCGATGAAGCCGCCCTCGCCGTTCTTGAGGGGGATCGTGATCTCCTGGCCGGCCTCGAAACCGCTCGTCCAGGCCGTCTCGGCGTTCTCGACGCGCAGGACCTGGTCGCGGCAGATGAACGCGCCGTGGTCGTTGCGGATCAGGCCGCCCTCGAGCAGGTGCGCCTCGACGAGCATCTGGAACCCGTTGCAGATGCCGAGCACCGGCATCCCGGAGTTCGCCGCATCGACGACCTCGGTCATGATCGGGCTGAGCGAGGCGATCGCGCCGCAGCGCAGGTAGTCGCCGTAGCTGAAACCACCGGGCAGGATCAGCGCGTCGACGCCGTCGAGGTCGTGCGAGCCGTGCCAGAGCGCGACGGGCTCGCCGCCCGCGAGCCGCACGGCGCGCTGCGCGTCGCGGTCGTCGAGCGAGCCGGGGAAGGTGATGACGCCGATGCGCACGGCGGGCCTCAGTGGGTCTCGCCGGCGGGGGCCGGGAAGCCGTCGGATGCCTCGGCGGAGGCCGCGGTCTCCTCGACCAGCTCGGCGTTCGTGACCTCGTAGTGGATGCCCACGACGTCCTCGATGACCTGGTTGGAGAGGATGTCCTCCGCGATCTCGCGCACCTGCGCGCGGAGCGCGTCGTCGACCGGCCCGTCGACGGTCAGCTCGAACCGCTTGCCGACGCGGACGGCGCTGATGCCGCTCCGGCCGGTGCGGGCCAGCGCGCCGGCGACCGCCTTTCCCTGGGGGTCGAGCAGCTCGGCCTTGGGCATCACGTCGACGACGATGGTGGGCACCGCGGTTTCTCCGTCCGGTGTCGAGGGGATGGGGATGCCTCGATTCTATCCGGCGTCGGAGGGTCGGCGTACCGTGCGCCTCCGGCGTCCTCCTCGACGGGTCGCGCTGCGGTGTCGGCCGGTTCGGGGCCGTGGCGAGATTGCCCGCCTGATCCTCCGCATGTATTATTCCGATCGGAATAGTTCGATCGGAATCATGCAGGAGGGAGCACGATGGCAGACCGCACGGCGATACCCGAGCCGACGCAACCCACGCAGCTCACACCGCTCGCGCTCGCCGCGCTCGCGCTGCTCGCCGAGCGTGAGATGCATCCGTACGAGATGTTCCAGCTCATGCAGCTCCGGCGTGAGGAGCGGGTCGTCAAGGTCAACGCCGGTTCGCTGTACCGCGCGGTCGAGCGGCTCGACCGCGACGGCCTGATCGAATCGACCGCGATCGAGCGCGACGGCAACCGGCCCGAACGCACCGTCTACCGCGTGACGGATGCCGGACGCGACGCGATGCTCGAGAACCTCGCCGCGCTCCTGAGCGCCTGGCGCAACGAGTACCCG
This sequence comes from Agromyces sp. LHK192, assembly GCF_004006235.1. Classification (NCBI taxonomy): domain Bacteria; kingdom Bacillati; phylum Actinomycetota; class Actinomycetes; order Micrococcales; family Microbacteriaceae; genus Agromyces; species Agromyces sp. LHK192. The sequence goes on along the minus strand of NZ_CP034753.1, from coordinate 3,656,971 downwards.
TCGTTTCCGCTCGCGATCGGCGGCGCCCACCACCTGCCGCTCCCCGAGGTGATCGACCTGCTCGAGCAGCGCCGGGCCTCGATCGCCGAATGGCTCGACGTCCTCGACACGTCGCGTCGCGTCGTCGCCGAGAAGGGCGTCCCGCGCCGGTTCGTCCTCGACATCCACTACCTGCGCGCCATGATCGCGGCCGAGGACGACTGGCTCGCGGGCCTGCTCGTCGAACTCCGGGCCGGCGACATCGACTGGCCGGCGCCACCCCGGAAGGAAACATGAACCCCACCGCCGAACGCACTCCCTGGCCCGCCCTCTGGGCGCTCGTCATCGGGTTCTTCATGATCCTCGTGGACTCCACGATCGTCTCGATCGCGAACCCCGCGATCCTGAAGGACCTCGACGCCGACCTCACCGCCGTCATCTGGGTCACGAGTGCGTACCTGCTCGCGTACGCCGTGCCGCTGCTCATCACCGGGCGCCTCGGCGACCGCTTCGGACCGAAGAACCTCTACCTCGTCGGACTCGCGGTGTTCACGCTCGCGTCGCTGTGGTGCGGGTTCTCGGGCAGCATCGAGATGCTCATCGCCGCCCGCGCCGTGCAGGGCCTCGGCGCCGCGCTGATGACGCCGCAGACCATGGCGGTGATCACCCGGATCTTCCCGCCCGACCGCCGCGGTGCCGCCATGGGACTCTGGGGTTCGGTCGCCGGCATCGCCGCGCTCGTCGGCCCCATCCTCGGCGGCGTCCTCGTCGACTCGCTCGGCTGGGAGTGGATCTTCTTCGTGAACGTGCCGGTCGGCGTGATCGGCTTCATCCTCGCGATGCGGTTCGTGCCGTCGCTGCCGACGCACTCGCACCGGTTCGACTGGCTCGGCGTCGTGCTCTCGGCGGTCGGCATGTTCCTGCTGGTCTTCGGCATCCAGGAGGGCGACACGTACGACTGGGGCACCATCGTCGGGCCGATCAGCGTCTGGAGCCTGATCATCGCCGGCATCGTGGTGCTCGTCGGCTTCGTCGTGTGGCAGCGGTTCAACCGGGCCGAGCCGTTGCTGCCGCTCAGCCTGTTCCGCGACCGGAACTTCTCGCTCTCCGCGGTCGGCATCAGCCTCGTCGGCCTCGCGATGACCTCGTTCCCGCTGCCGCTCGCGTTCTACTTCCAGATCGCGCGCGGGCTCGACCCGACGCAGGCCGCGCTGATGCTCGCCCCGATGGCGGTCCTGGCCTTCGTGATGGCGCCCATCATCGGCAAGCTCAACGACCGTTTCGACGCGCGCTGGTTCGCGGTGCCCGGGTTCCTGCTCGTCGCCGCATCGCTCGCGCTGTACGCGCTGCTGCTCACCCCCGACCAGCCGTTCTGGCTGCTGCTCATCCCGTCGGCGCTGCTCGGCATCGGCCAGTCGGGCATCTGGGCGCCGCTGTCGTCGACCGCGACGCGGAACCTTCCGCCGGCTCAGGCCGGCGCGGGAGCCGGCGTCTACAACATGACCCGACAGGTCGGGTCGGTGCTGGGGTCGGCGGCCATCGCGTCACTGCTCAACGCGCGCCTCGCGGCCGAGCTGCCGGGCTTCGACGCGTCGGCGGCCCAGCAGGGCGCGGGCGGGTCCGCCGGGGCGTTGCCGCCCGCGGTCGCCGACGGATTCAGCACCGCGATGAGCCAATCGCTCGTGCTCGCGATCGCGGCGTTCGTGGTGGGCGCGGTCGTCGTCGCCTGCTTCGCCAAGCCGAAGGTCACGGTCGCCTGGGGCGCCGCCGCGGGAGACGCGGTCGTGGGCGACGCGGTGAGGTCGGGCGGCCCGTCAGCCGAGCCGCCGCAACCTCAGGAGCGCATCACCGCTTGAAGACCGCGCGGACGATGACGCCGATGCCGACCAGTGCGGCAGCGCCCACGGCGATCACGAGCGCCGGGTTCTCCCGGTACTTCCGCTGCACGAACGTGATGCCGTCGCCGGCGACGTCGCGGCCCTTGTCGATGAAGTCGCCGAGCTGGTCGCCGCCGTCGCCGAAGGCGTCCTTCGCGGCGGAGCCGAACCGGTCGGCGTACTCCTTCGCGGTGCCGGCGGCGTCATCGATCGCCGCCTTCGCCGAGTCCGCAGCGTCCGATACCGCCGCCTTGGCCTTCTCGGTCAGGTCCGCAGCCGTGTCCTGCGCCTTGTCGGCGAGATCGGAGACCTTGGCCTTCGCGTCGTCCGCCGCGTCGGCGACGGCGTCCTTGCTGCGATCGAATGCCTCGTCGGCGGCGTCGGCCGTCTTCGATGCGGTGCTCTTCGCGTTCGCGGACGCTCGTTTCGCCGAGCTCGAGACCTTCTTCGCGACGTCGTCGGATGCCTGCTTCGCCGCGGACACGGCATCGCCGACGGCGTCGGCTGCGCCGTCGGCGGCGGATTCCGCAGCGCCGCCCGCCCGATAGGCCGCCTTGCGAGCGGCTTCGGTCGCCTCGTCGATGATGTCGTCGTCGTTCGCCATGCGTCCACCCTCTCGATCGGTGCGGGCCCCCGTCGACCCGTACGTCCGCTCGCCGACCCGTACGTGGTGTCGAGCCGTACTTCGTGTCGAGCTGTTCTTCGTGTCGAGCCGGCTCGTCGGTGCGATCCGGCCCGTCGGTGTGTCGGTTTCTCGGTCGGTGGCCAGCCTACGTCGGGCCGCCGCCGCCGCAGAAGGGGAAGGCGCGGGGTTGCCGTGCGACGGGCGCGGTGGTAGCGCGCGCGAGTGAGCACGGGGGCACCGGGGCGTGCTGGCGTGCTCGGGTGCGCGCGTTCCGATGCATTCCTGCGCGCTCCGGACGGGCGGTGTTCAGAACGGCGGCCGCGCGTGATCGTGATGGTGTGGGGAGGCGGGCGTTGGCGTTTCCATGTCGCGCGGTGGACCGGGCGGCACTCCGTGACCCGTATCGCCGTGACGTACTGAACGTCGGACGGCTGGGTGGGTGCGGTGTCGTCGTCCGGTCGGTGACCGCCACTCGAGGGCGCCGTCGTAGTCGCCGCCGGCGCCGTAGCCGTCGTCGGTTGCGCGCCTGACCGTCCAGGAGGTCTCGTGCTTGAGGTGGTGATGGTGCGGGCAGAGCAGGGCGAGGTTGTCGTGGGTGGTGGTTCCGCCGTCGGCCCAGTCGTGGGTGTGGTCGAGGTCGCAGGTGCGGGCGGCGCGGTTGCAGCCGGGGAAGCGGCAGGTCTCGTCGCGCAGCCGGACCCATCGGATGAGGTCTGCGGGTGGCCGGTAGCTGGTGCGGTCGACGTCGAGCACGGTGCCCGTGACGGGGTGGGTCAGGATGCGCGTGAAGGACGGCGCGTGCGCGGCGAGCCTGCGGGCGGTGTCGGGGTCGATCGGGCCGTATCCGTCGAGGTGTCCGGGTTGGTCGCCGCCGAGGAGGGTGAGGACCGGGACGGTGACCGCGACGGTGGGGCTGATCGGAACCGGGCTGATCGGGCCTGGTACTGCGCCCATGGGCGCGCCGAGGAGGAGGTCTCGGGCGACGTCGGCGCGGGTCTGGTCGAGCGTGCGGGGTTCGTCGCCGGGCTCGAGGAGACTCCGGGCGGTGCGGTCGATCCGGTCGTGGGCGAGCAGGGCGTCGGCCGCAGGCAGGTGCAGGTGCAGCCAGGCCATGCCATCGCGGGCGGGTTCGAGCTCGACCCGGCGTTCGGCTGCCGCGTGCCGATGCCGTTCGGCAGCGGTCTCGGCGAGGAGCGCTTCGCGGGAGCGACGTGCGTCACGACGCAGCTTGGCGACGGTGACGGTCGCCGCGAGTTCGGCGAGGGCGGTGTCGAGCTCCGCGGCGATGGAGTCATCGTCGACACCGTCGACCGCCTCGATGATGACGCGGGCGTGCGCGAGCGCGAACGCGCCGCGGCTCATCGCCCGGAAGGTCGCGGGCAGCCGGGTGGTGAGCACCCAGGCGTCGGACGCGAGGCGTTGCACGGTGCGTTCGGGCAGGCGCATCGCGGTCGCGAACTCCGCGATCACCGCCCGGATCGCGAGGTCGCGTCGCCGCTCGGACGAGAGCCGGGGGGACGTGAACGCGTCGGATGCGGCGACCGCGTGATCCATCGCGAGGCGAAGCAGTTGAACCTGTACGGCGGCGTGCATCGCCTCGATGCACAGCGCCGCGGCGGCCGCGTCGACCAGGTCGGACAACGTGTCCGCCGCCCGGGCGTAGTCACTTCGATCGTCGAGTCGGCCGGCCTGCTGCACCCGGACTGCACCCGGGCGAACGTGCGCCCCGACCGGCGGGTCCAGCGTCGTGACGGCGACTTCGGGCATACCCTCAGCCTACCGGAATTCGAACGTATGTTCGAGTGGAATCCATGATCCGCGAGTTCTGCAGCTCCAGTCCAGCGGCGCAGGCCACAGCGATGCGGGCGCGATCGATATCTATTGACTTTCGATTGATTTCCATCGAAAGTCGATGCATGGATCTCGAGCTCCCGCGTCCCTCCCTCGGCCTCGTCATCGCCACGCAGGTGCTGCTCGGCCTCCTGTTTCTCATCGGGGTCGCGGCGATCGTGCTGCTGCCGGGGATATCCGAGGGTCTCGCGGACATGTTCCCGGAGTTCACCGACCTGCGTGCGCCGCTGCTCGCCGTCGCGATCGCGATCATCGTGCTGGCGCTCATCACGCTCGCGATGATCTCCTTGCTCGTTCACCGCATCCACCGCGGTGCGGTCCTCACCCGGTCGTCGCTGCTGTGGGTCGATGTGATCATCGCCACGCTCGCCTGCGGGGTGATCCTGGTGATCACCGGGATCGTGCTGATCGGCAACGCGCAGGCGGGTGGACCGTTCATCGGCCTCGTCCTCGTGACGACCTGCCTGATCCTGGTCGCGCTCGGGTGCATCAGCCTCGTGCTGCGTTCGCTGCTGCGACGCGCGACCCTGTTGAGCCGCGAACTGGAAGAGGTCGTCTGATGGCGATCCGCATCTCGATCGACCGCCTGCTCGTCGAACGCGGGATGAGCGTCGGCGACTTCGCCGACGCGATCGGCATCACGCCGGCGAACGTCGCCGTGCTCAAGAACGGTCGGGCCAAGGCCGTGCGGTTCTCCACCCTCGACGCGATTTGCCGGGTGCTCGACTGCCAACCCGGCGACCTCCTCCACTACGACGAATGACTCAACGAATCCGATCAGGTCCCCGGGAAGCCGTCCGAGAATCGACCGTGACGGGCCCGCAATGAGTGGGCCGATCATGGAACTCTCAGGGGAGGACGCCCGTGCCGCCCTCCGTGTCGAGGTCGTCGCCGTTGTTCGAAGCGACCAGGAAACGAGCTGGGATGTCACGCTCCACTCGCTCGCGAACTCGGAGCCGATCGCTCACGATGTCGTCAACCTCCACGGGCAAGGGCTGTCGGTGATCACCGAGTACGTCGACGTGATGATCGCGCGTGTGGGCCTGCGTCGTGCGACTGAGCTTGCCCCGACGCGTCCCTCCGGCCGGCTCGCCGCTCGCCTGGAGCAGTCGGCCTAACCGTCGTCAGGGAGCGATTCGCGGTCGAGCCCCGCGCCCGAGCTCTGCCCAGGTTCCGCGGTTCGGCGGACTCTCTGACTGGCACGCGCCAGGGTCGAGGTGACGCGAGCGCTTCGACCGCTGCGCGACCGGAGAGGGTCGGACCAGATGATCGGGGTCGAACGACGCCCGTGCGTCAAGGTCGACGCCGGGCTCACGCCTGCGCGCGAGCGAGACTGATTCGGCAACGCTCGGGGCCAGCCTCTTGTAGCAACCCCACAACGAATCGCGCGCCACGGCTGAAGAACCCTCGCCTTCTCACGGACTTTCAATCCGGCGCTGTCGCACGGCGCCGGGCCCTTGTTACATTCGGCCCGCTCCCGGCCCCCACCCGATCACGGCGCGTCGACGATGTCGCGCCGCAGGCGAACCACAGCACCCGACCCGACGATCGGCGGCACCCCGCGAGCTCCCTTCACCGCGCCCGACCACGGGCCCACCCACTGGAGTGCTCAATGACGAGTTCGAGAACGCGTAGTTCGAGTTCCGCCGCCCACGCGCACGGCATCGGCATGCGCATCGCCGTGATCGTGCTCAGCTGCCTGCTGGCCGCGATGATCACGCTGTACGTCGCGACGACCGCGAAGATCGCAGACGGCGCCTCGCAGCTCGGCGCCGGCACGACGAAGGTCGATGACGGCTCCCACGAACTCGCGTTGGGCGCAGCGACCCTCAGCGAGGGCGCCGGCGCGCTGGCCGACGGTGCCGCCGACCTCGACGAGGGCGCCGCCGACGCGGATGCCGGTGCCGCGAAGCTCGTCTGGGGTGCGCAGTCCGCCTCCGCGGGCGCCGGCTCGCTGGCATCCGGCGCGTCGTCGCTGGCGCTCGGCGCGTCGTCGGCGGCATCCGGTGCGGCCGACCTCAGCTCCGGTGCCGCGACCGCCGCGGGCGGTGCCGCCGACGTGAGTGCCGGTGCGACTCGCCTGGTCGGTGGTGTCGGCACGCTGTTGGAGAAGGCGGGCGAGGCGGCGACCGGTGGCGCGACCCTCGCCAAGGGCGTCGCCGGAGCGGATGCCTACGCCAAGGGCGTTCTCGGCGGGGCGACGACGTTCCGCTCGACGCTCGACGCCGAGATCGCCGAGAACAAGCTGTCGGAACTCGCGCAGGCCGGGCCGACGCTCGAGTCGACCGCCGGATCGGCGACGGCGGCTGCAGCGAAGCTCGCGGACGACCTCGCTGCACTGGTGCCCGCGACGCCCGGAGAGGGAGCGCCGCCTGCGCCGCCCGTGACGATCGATGCCGCCACGCTCGCCGCTCTGGCCGGGCTCGCTGCCCGCGTCGAAGGCGGCCTCGGCGCCCTTGCGCCGTACGCCGTGGGTTCGCCGGCGCTCGCGCAGGGCGCGCTCGACGCTGCCGCGGGCGCAGCCCGGATCGAGGCCGGAGTCGGCGCGATCGTCGGCGGCGACCCGTCGAAGGGGTGGCCCGGAACCGTCGCCCTCGTCGACCCCGCGGAGGGTGCCCCCGCCCTCGCCGCCGGCCTCGGCCAGCTGCGCGACGGCGTCGGCGAGCTGTCGGCGAAGTCGCAGGAGCTCGCGGCGGGCGCCGGCAAGGTCTCGGCCGGCACCGAACGGCTCGCGACGGGTGCCGCCACGCTCGACTCGGGCGTACAGCGTCTCGACGCCGGCGCGGCGCGCCTGAACGATGGCGCCGCGAACCTCGCGACCGGCACGTCGAACCTGTCGACCGGCGCCACTTCGCTGGCCGCGGGCCTCACGAAGCTGTCCGACGGCGCGGGCGACCTCGCCGAGGGCTCGGCGCAGCTGGCCGCCGGTTCGACCGAACTCTCGGCCGGCTCGACCGACCTCGCCGACGGCACGTCGCAGCTGGCGGCCGGCTCCTCCGAGCTCGAGGACGGCGCGAAGGGCGTGGTGCCCGCGCTCGTGCCGTGGATGCTCGGCATCCTCCTCGCCGGCCTCATCGCGATCGGCTTCTGGATCGGGCACCGGGTGAACCACCGCACCCGGGTGCGGCAGTTCGCCACCGCGTAGGCGGACTGCTCGAGGCCACCGCGCCGTCCCCTACCAGGAGGGGACGGCGCGGTCGTCGTCGTCGTCGAGCTCCGCGCGCTACCCCAGACCGGCGCGCTCCGCGAGCACCTCCCGCAGCACGTCGCGCGTGGCCGACATGCCGCGATGCACTTCTTCGAAGCTCGTCGACAGCGGCGAGAGGCCGATGCGCAGCCCGCCGGGATCGCGGTAGTCGGGGATCACGTCGCGCTGCCACAGCCTGACCGTGACCTCGCGCATCGCGTCGTGGTGCAGCGTCACGTGCCCACCACGGAGCGCGGGGTCGCCCGGTGACGCGAGCGTCACGCCGTGCGGTGCCAGCCACGCCTCGTTCAGTTCGATCGCATACTGCGTCAGCGCGACCGACTTGGCGCGGATCGCGGCCATGCCGGCATCCTCGATCATCGCGAGCGTCTCCTCCATCGGCAGCATCGCGACGATGGGCGAGGTGCCCGACAGGAACCGGCGGATGCCGGGCACCGGCTCGTACTCGGGACCCATCGTGAACTGGTCGGCGGTGCCGAACCAGCCCTGGATGGGCTGGGTCAGCACCCGTTGCAGGTCTTCGCGGACGTACGCGAAGGCGGGGGCGCCGGGCCCTCCGTTGAGGTACTTGTACGTGCATCCGACGGCGAGGTCGAATCCCCAGATGTCCGCGTGGATCGGCACCGAGCCGGCCGAGTGGCAGAGGTCCCACAGGATGAGGGCCCCGGCGTCGTGCGCGATGCGCGTGAGTTCAGGGGCATCCGCCAGGTACGCCGACCGGTAGGCGACGTGCGAGAGCACCACCAGCGCGGTCTCGGGCCCGGTGACGGATGCCAGCTGCTCCGGCGTGACACCCGAGTCGAGGTCCACGTCGATCCAGCGCAGCCGCAGGCCGCGCTCGCGGGCGATGCCGTCGAGGACGTACCGATCGGTGGGGAAGTTGTCGGTGTCGAGCACGATCTCGCGTCGCGCCGGGTCGCGTGCGACCTGCGCGTCGACGGCGGCGCGCGCGAGCTTGTACAGGAGGACCGTCGTCGAGTCGCCGATGACGGTCTGGCCGGCCTTCGCCGCGATGACGGCGCGTCCGATGCGGTCGCCGATCTCGGTCGGCAGTTGCAGCCAGGCCTCGTCCCAGCCGCGGATGAGCCGGTCGCCCCAGTCCCCGGTCATGAACCGCTGCATCCGCTCGATGGCGCTCACCGGCGGCCGGCCGAGCGAGTTGCCGTCGAAGTAGACCAGGTCGGTGTCGTGGCCGTGGAACCGTTTGCGGTAGTGGGCGAGGCCGTCGGCGCGGTCCATCCGGCGGGCGTAGGCGAGCAGCGGGTCGAGCGTCATCGGTCGATCGGTTCCAGTTCTTCGGCGGGCAGGATCACGGCGGTCGCGAGCCAGGAGGGCAGGTCGGCGAGGGCCGCGGGCGGGTCGCCGGGGACGAATGCGGCCAGGCCGTCGAGCAGCCAGTCGTCGCGGGACGCGGCGGGCCAGGGCGCGACGAGCGCGTCGACGAGGTCGGATGCCCCGAGCCCCGCCGCGACCATGCCGTCGAGCTCGCCCGCGGAGACGCCGACCGGGAGGTCGCCGTTGCCGAGGTCGGTGCCGTAGAGCACGGTGCCGCCTGCCGCGTGGAAGCGCGCGAGGTTCGAGACGGCGCGACCGAACGCCCCGGTGTCGGTGTCGGTGTCGGCGCCGGCGTCGTCGCGCGCGTGGAGGTGCAGGGTCGTGATCCACGCCTGCCCAGCGCGTGCGGCGCGGTCGACCAGTTCGTCGGGCAGTTCCTCGGTCCACGGCGTGTGCACGAGCACGTCGGCGCCCGCCTCGATCGCGAGCGCGGCCATGCCGTCTCCCTCGGCGTGCACCGCGACCGGGAGCCCGCGCTCGCGCGCGGCCCGGATCACCGCATCGATCGTCGCCCGGTCGAGTACGGGGCCCGCGTCGGCGTTGCAGGCGACCTTGACGACGGATGCCCCGAATCGCGCCTGCTCGTCCACCGCGAGTTCGACCGCGTCGGGCAGGGACGCGGTGGGGTGGGCCGGTGCGCCGACCTGGAAGATCTCGCGCAGCGCCCCCTCGGGCAGCCATGACCTGCCGGCGGGGTATCCGCCGGGCGCGGTGAGGAACTGCCCCGCGTAGCGCAGGCGCGGCAGCCCGCCCGCCGCCGCGGTGCGGGCGAGCACGGCCGGGTTCGCACCGAGGTCGACGACGCCCGCGATGCCGTGCGCGGCGAGGCCGGAGGTCGCGATCAGCTCGAGGTGCACGTGGTGATCGATGAACGGCGGGAAGGCCACCCCGTGCTCACCGGGATGGGCGCCGTTCAGCGACCGGCGCACCGGCCGGGCATGCGGGCCGAGGTCGAGCTCGGTGTCAGCGTCGGGGAGGGGCATCCGTCATCCCGGGATCTCGGTGCGGACCGCGTAGAGCTCGGGGAAGAACGTGAGCTCGAGCGCGCGCTGGAGGAACGAGGCCCCGCTCGACCCACCGGTTCCGGTCTTGTTGCCGATGATGCGCTCGACCGTCTTGAGGTGCCGGAACCGCCAGAGCTGGAAATTGTCCTCCAGGTCGACGAGTTCCTCGCAGGTCTCGTACGCGGCCCAGTGCTGGCTCGTGTCCGCGTAGATCGCGGTGAACACCGGCACCAGGTCCTCGCGGAACGTCCAGGCCAGCGAGACGTCGCGGTCGAGCACGTCTTGCGGGATCGGGTACCCCGCTCGGGCCAGCAGCCGCAGGAACTCGTCGTAGAGGCTCGGCTCCTCGAGCGCTCGGGTGAGCATCGCGGTGGCGTGCGGGTCGGACTCGAACACCTGGAGCATCCGCCGGTTCTTGTTGCCGAGCACGAACTCGACCGCGCGGTACTGGTACGACTGGAACCCGCTCGCGTTGCCGAGCACGCCGCGGAACTGCGCGTACTCGGCAGGCGTCAGCGTGGCGAGGACCGACCACTGCTCGGTGAGCGTCTTCTGGATGTGCTTCACGCGCGCGATGCACTTCAGCGCCGGCGCGAGTTCGTCTTCGCGGAGCAGCCGACAGGCGGTCGAGAGTTCGTGCAGCACGAGCTTCAGCCAGAGCTCCGTCGTCTGGTGCTGCACGATGAAGAGGAGCTCGTCGTGGTGCTCGGGCCGGGAGATGGGCCGCTGCGCGGCGAGCAGGGTGGCGAGGTCGAGGTAGCCGCCGTAGCTCATCCGGTCGCTGAAGTCGGTGACGACGGATGCCTCGATGTCGCGCGTGTTCGCGTGGACGCCGGGGCTGGGCTCGGTGCTCGTGTCGGTGTTGTCGGCCACGGCTCCACCCTACGCGCGGTGCCCCGGGAGAGGTGGGTGCCCGGGGCGGCGGGTGCCCGGAGACGTGGGTGCCCCGGAGACGTGGGTGGGTGCGCCCCACGAAGGGTGAGAGGTGGGTGCGGTGGGCGCCCCCTGCCGTCGAACGGCACTCGCCCACCGCACCCGGGCTCGCCCCCCAGCGAACCCAGACGTCCCGCCGTTCGGGGAATCGGAACGTCTCTTCCGAATGGTACCTCCCGGATGCGCGAAATGCTCAGAAGAGCAGCCATCTGACCGCCGCGCGGCTGAGCGAGTATCCTCGCGAGATGAGCTCCGCGACCTCAACCCGACGCGATGCTCGGCGGAACCACGAGCGCCTCCTGACCGAGGCCCGGGCGCTCTTCGCCGAACGAGGCATCGATGCGCCCCTCGACGAACTGGCGACCCGCGCCGGCGTCGGCGCCGGTACCGTGTATCGGCACTTCCCGAACCGAGCCCACCTCCTCCGCGAGATTTACGACGACGCGATCGAGATGTTCGAGCGCCTCGCACCCGAGATCGCCGACGCCCCGACCGGATGGCGCGGGATCGAACTGCTCCTCGAACGGCTCAGCGAATGGGTGGCGGCGACTCCGTACCTGCCCGACCTGATGCGCCGGGTCGCCGAAGACGACCCCGAGCACAAGCCCGGCCTCCGGTTCGAGGAGGCGCTCGAGGCGGTCGTCGCGCGCGCCAAGGCGGAGGGCAGCCTTCGCCCGGACGTCGAGGGCGTCGACCTGAACATGCTGGTCAACATGCTCGGCTCGATCGGGCGCTTCGGCGGCGACTACCTGCCGTACTGGCGTCGCCAGCTCGCGATCGTGATCGACGGCCTGCGTGCGCGGCCCGACCTCGAGTTGCTGCCCGAGCCGCCGCAGTCGTTCACCGAGTTCCACGACATGGCGCACCGGCAGGCGACCGGCGCACCCGTCGGCGACTGATTCTCGGCGGGTCGGGCGTCAGCCCGCGGCGCGCACCTCGATGAGGTTCGACCACGGGTCGTCGAACGCCAACGTGCGGCCGTCGTCGCGGCCGGCGACGCCGTGGTGCGACATCCGCTCGCCGAGTTCGCCGAGGTCGTCTGCCGAGGGAACCACGATCTCGACCTTGCCGAGCCCGAGGGCGAGCTGTCGCCGCCCCGCGCCGGCGCTGCCCCACGTGTTCATCGCCATGTGGTGGTGGTAGCCGCCCGCCGAGACGAACAGGGCCTGCGACCCGAACTCGGCGGTCGTCTCGAAGCCGAGTCGGTCGACGTAGAACTCGCGTGCGCTCGCCACGTCGCCCACCGAGAGGTGGACGTGGCCGACGATGGCGTCGCCCAGACGGGCAGTGCCACCGGATGCCTCGGACGCCGCGGTCGCACCCGCCTCGGTCAGGTGGTCGCGGAGGTATCCGTTGGGGTCGAGGAAGTTCGTCGCCATCTCGACCCGGCCGTGCGCCCAGCTCCAGGTGCTGCGCTCGCGGTCGAAGTACAGTTCGACGCCGTTGCCCTCGGGATCGTTGAAGTAGAACGCCTCGCTGACCAGGTGGTCGGCGCTCCCGGTGAACGTCCCCGCGTAGCGCGACGCCACCGAGAACAGCGCGGTCGCGAGCGCCTCGCGCGAGTCGAAGAGGATCGCGGTGTGGTAGAGCCCGGCATCGCGCGGCGAGGCATGGCGCAACTCGGGCGCGTGCTCGAGGATCACGACCGGGGTCGCCCCACGGCCCAGCACCGCCACCGCGCCGTCCTGGCGCAGCAGGTCGAGCGTCACGCCGTCGCGGTAGTACCGGATCATCGCGTCGAGGTCGGCGACGCGCAGCGTCACCGCACCCATGCCGGTGTCGGCGGCGAGGAGGTCGGGGCGCCGGCGCTCCGGCGAATCAGTTGTAGTCACAAGTAATCCAACCTCGCCCTCGTGCGCGGTATTCCGGTTCGGGTCGTCTCGGGTATTGCGAGTCGCCGCGGCGACGGCTCGACTCCTCGGCGGCGCGGCGATGCCACTCTCCCCTACTCGACGCCGAGCCGGTCGAGCAGTTCGCGGTAGCGCGCCGCGGTCTGCGCCACGATCTCGTGCGGCAGGGTCGGCGGATGCTCGGACCCGGCGCGATCCCAGTTCGCGGCCAGCCAATCGCGGACGATCTGCTTGTCGAAGCTCGCCATGCGCAGCTCGGGCGTACCCGCGGTCGCGTACGCCGAGGCATCCCAGTATCGGCTCGAATCGCTCGTGAGCACCTCGTCGGCGAGCGTGACGATGCCGGTCTCGCGGTCGGCGCCGAACTCGAACTTCGTGTCGGCGAGGATCACGCCGTTCGCCTCCGCGATCTCCGACGCCCGGCGGAAGACGTCGAGCGAGAGCGAGCGCAACTGCTCGGCCACGGTCTCGCCGACGAGTTCGACCGTGCGCTCGTACGAGATGTTCTCGTCGTGCTCCCCGAGCGGCGCCTTCCACGCGGGCGTGTAGATCGGGTCGGGCAGCCGGTCGCCGTTCTGCAGGCCCTCGGGCAACGGCAGCCCGCCGATCGCCCCCGTCGCCACGTACTCCTGGTAGCCGCTGCCGGTGAGGTACCCGCGCACCACGCACTCGATCGGGAACATGTCGAGCGTGCGGCAGAGCATCGCCCGGTCGGCGACCTCCTCCGGGATCGGCGGCAGGTCGAAGCGGTCGTCCTCGGCGTAGGCGAGGTGGTTCGGCACGTCGGCGAGACGGTCGAACCACCAGCGCGTGAGGGCCGTGAGCGTCGCGCCCTTGCCCGGGATCGCGGGCTCGAGCACCTCGTCGAAGGCGCTCACGCGGTCGCTCGCGACGACGAGCACGACCGGTGAACGGTCGAGCGGACTCGAGGTCCAGCTGTCGTCGTCGTCGGGCGTCGACGCGGGCACGTACAGGTCGCGCACCTTGCCCGAGTAGACGTGCGTCCAGCCGGGGAGGTCGGAGGTCTGGTTCACGGTGATGGCCCCGTCTCTCAGTCGGCGACGCGCGCCGCGATGTCGGTGCGGTACTGCCCGCCGTCGAGGCGGATGCGCTCGAGCGCCTCGTAGGCGCGCCGGCGGGCGTCGGCGAAGTCGTCGCCCACCGCGATCACGTTGAGCACGCGTCCGCCGGTGGCCGCGAGGTGCTGCGCGCCCGAACCGTCGTCGACGACCGCGGTCGCGGCATGCGCGACGTGCACGCCGGGAACGTCGCCGGCGTCCTCGACGCCCTCGATCGTGCGGCCGGTCACCGGGGACTCGGGGTACCCCTCGCTCGCGAGCACGACCGTGACCGCGGCATCCGACGAGAACTCGGGGCGCGGCTGCGACGCGAGCGTCCCGGTCGAGGCGGCCAGCAGCAGCGCCGACAGCGGCGTGACCAGTCGCGGCAGCACGACCTGGGTCTCGGGGTCGCCGAAGCGCGCGTTGAACTCGATCACCCGGATGCCCCGGCTCGTGAGGATCAGGCCGGCGTAGAGCAGGCCGATGAACGGGGTGTCCTCGCTCGCCAGCTGCCGGATCGTCGGCAGCGCGATGGTCTCGACCACCTCGTCGACGAACTCCTGCTCGGAGCCGAACGTGCCGCCCCGCCCGTCGGGGTGCTCGTCGAGCCACGGCAGCGGCGAGTACGCGCCCATCCCGCCCGTGTTCGGGCCGGCGTCGGCGTCGAGCAGGCGCTTGTAGTCCTGCGCGGGAGACAACGGCAGCACGTTCGTGCCGTCGGAGAGGAGGAACAGCGAGACCTCCTGGCCGGAGAGGAACTCCTCGACCAGCACCGGGCCCTGCTGCAGGTAGTGCGCGGCGTGCGCGAGCGCGGCGTCGCGGTCCTCGGTGACGAGCACGCCCTTGCCGGCCGCGAGGCCGTCGGCCTTGACGACGTAGGGTGCGCCGAACTCGTCGAGCGTGTGCTCGGTCGCCTCGAGCGTGTCGGCCAGGGTCGCGCGGCCCGTCGGCACGCCGGCGGCGTCCATGATGCGCTTCGCGAACGTCTTCGAACCCTCGAGCTGCGCGGCCTGACGGCCGGGGCCGAACACCGGGATGCTCCGGCGACGAAGCGCGTCGGCGACGCCCGCGACGAGCGGCGCCTCGGGCCCGACGACGACGAGTTCGATGCCGTTGTCGACCGCGTAGTCGGTCACGATCACCGGGTCGGTCGGGTCGAGCGCGATGGTCTCGACGGTGCCCCGGGATGCCGAGGTCGGCGAGGCCGAGATGCCCGCGTTGCCGGGAGCCGCCGTGATCTCGTGTCCGGCCTCCTCGGCGAGGAGGGCGAGGATGATGGCGTGCTCGCGCGCGCCCGAACCGAGGACGAGGATCTTCACCCTGACAGGCTACTCGGGGTGCGGACCATGCCGATTCCCCGGCCGTCCGATCACCTTTTCAGGATGAGAGCGGTCAGGGCCCCGATATCGGGTCATGACGGCCGTGGTCCTGAAAAGGTGCCGGAGGAGGTCGGGAAGAATGGTGCGCATGGCACGAGCACGGATCACCGACGACGACGGACGAGCCGCGGTGCAGACCTGGCAGGCGGCGCAGGCGGCGCAGGCGGCGGGCACCGGCAGGGGCGGCGATGCCGGGGCATCCGTCGACCGGTCGACGCTCGCGCTCGCCGTGCGGTACACGCTCCAGCTGCTCGCCGAGCGCTCGCCGGGCGGCACCGTCGAGGTGCGCGTCCCGCCGTTCGCCGCAGTCCAGTGCGTCGAGGGCCCGCGCCACACGCGTGGGACGCCCCCGAACGTCGTCGAGACGGATGCCGCGACCTGGCTCGCCCTCGCGACCGGCGCGCTCGCGTGGAACGAGGCGCGCCTCGCCGGACGCGTGCAGGCCTCGGGGCAGCGGGCCGACCTCGAGGGGCTGCTCCCGATCAGTCTCGAGGGGTAGGGGCTTCAGTCGCCGCAGCGCCGGCCTCAACCGCCGCCGCGCGTCGCCGGCGCACGACGAGGACGGTCGTGCCGGCTCCGATGACGACGACCCCGGCGACGATCGCCCACGGCACCCACGCGGCACCGCCGTCGCCCGCGGTCGACGAGGCCGCGGCAGTCGGCGCGGTGGTCGCGTCAGCATCCGCGTCGGCCGCGTCGGCCGCGGCGGTGTCGGCGTCGGCCGTCGGTTCGGGCGCCTCGGGCGTCGCCGCCGCCGAGAAGTCCTCGAACGCGATCGGCGTGAACGTCTCGTTCGACGGGTTCACGACGCCGTGCGCGCCGATCGTGACGATGCCGCACTGCACCTCGCGGCAGTCCACGACCTCGCCCGAACCGCCCGCTCCCGCGGCGTCGACCGGCGTGAACGTGGGGCCGGCGATGGTGAGCTCGGCGGTCCACGTGCCGTCGGCTGCGATCGTGCCGCCGTTGCCTTCGGCCGCAGTCGACGATCCGGGGAACGGCACGAAGAGCTGGTAGCCGGCCGGTGCGTTCGGGTCGTCGGCGACGTAACGATACGTCGAGCCGCTCTCGCCGCCCGCGCTCGGCTCCCAGCCGGGCCCGGCGACCCAGCCGAACAGCACGTACATGCCGCCGAATCCGCCCTCGATCGACTGGAAGCCGGAGCCCTGCAGGGTCACGCGCGTCGGCGCGGCCGTGTCGGCCACGCCGACCCTGGCGGGGTCACCGACGACCGAGATCGCGACCGTGCCGGTGCCGACGGCCGATGCCGGCGCGGCCGCCCCCAGCGCGCCGACGCCGGCGAGCGCCAGCCCCAGACCCAGTGCCAGTGCAGCGGATGCCGCGGCGCGCACGGCCCGACGGCCGGGGCGGTGGGCGATTGCGTTCATGATGCGATTCCTCTCGGTGTGCCCTTCGGGGCGCGCCTCGGCAGGACGATGGGTCCCGGCAGGACGTCGATGGGGTGCTGGTAGACCTCGGTCAGTCGTTCGGCCGTCATCACGTGATCGACCGAACCCGTCGCGACCACGCGGCCGCGATCGAGCAGGGTGACGGCGTCGGCGTAGGCCGCAGCCGCGCCGAGGTCGTGCAGGACGATCACGACCGCGTCGCCGGAGTCCGCCCGTTCGCGCGCCGTCTCGAGCAGGGCCTCCTGATGCCGGATGTCGAGGGCGGCGGTCGGTTCGTCGAGCAGCAGCACGCCGGTGGCCTGGGCGAGCACGCGCGCGAATGCCGAGCGGCCGCGCTCGCCGCCCGACAGCGTCGGCACGGATCGGTGCATGAGGTGCGAGACGTCCGCCGTGTCGGCGGCCCACGCGACCACCCGGTCGTCGTCGTCCTCCGCCGGGGTGCGCGCCCACGGGTTGCGGCCCATCCGGATGACCTCGCCGACGGTGAAGGGGAAGAACACGCCGTGCTCCTGCGGCAGCACCGCGCGCAGGCGCGCGAGGTCGCGCAGGCGGGTGCCGCCGACCGGGCGCCCCGCGATCTCGATGCGGCCCGTGGTCGGCCGGACGTCGCCCGAGAGCGCGGCGAGCAGGGTCGACTTCCCGGCGCCGTTCGGGCCGATGAGCGCGTGCACGGCGCCCGCCTCCGCGCGGAAGTCGACGGCGTCGAGCACGGTGTGCCCGTCGATGGCGACCGTCACGTCAGCCGCGAGGACGGCGGCGTGCGGCGCGGTCGTCCCGGTCGCCTGGGTCCCGGTCGTCTTGGACGTCTCGGTCGGTCGCGTCATCCCCAGCCTCCCGCCTTGGCGCGGGTGCGGCGCAGCAGCCAGAAGAAGAACGGGCCGCCGACGAGGGCCGTGAGCATGCCGATCGGCAGGTCGGCGTACGGCACGAGGGTGCGCGCGGCGAGGTCGGCGACGCTGAGGAGCAGGGCGCCGCCCAGCAGGCTGGCGACGAGCAGCGGCCCGTGCGCGGGGCCGATCACCATGCGCATGAGGTGCGGGATCACGATGCCGACGAACCCGATGATGCCCGTGAAGGCGACCGCCGCGGAGACGAGGAGGGCGACGAGCACGATCGTGCCGGCGCGGAGCAGCTCGACGTTGACGCCGAGGTGGCGCGCGGAGCGTTCGCCGAGCGACAGCAGGTCGAGGTTCCGGGTGAGGAATGCGGCCGCGATGCTCGTGACGGCCACGATCGGCAGGACGACGCCGACCTCCGCCCAGAGCGAGCCGTTCAGACTGCCGAGCTGCCAGAACACGATCTCCTCGCGCGACTGCGTGTCGCCGAGGAAGACGAAGAGCGCGAGGCCGGCCTGCGCGACCGCGTTCACGGCGATGCCGGTGAGCACGAGCGTGACCACCTCGGTGCGGCCGCCCGCCCGGGAGGAGACGTAGACGACGAGCGTCGTGACGAGGCCGGTGGCGAAGGCCGCGACCGCCGTGGTCCAGCCGCCGAACGCCGTCCAGCCGAGCACGATGGCTCCGGCCGCGCCGAGCGCGGCACCCGACGAGACGCCGACGACCGCCGGCTCTGCCAGCGGGTTGCCGAACACCGCCTGCATGAGCAGGCCGGCAGCCGCGAGCGCGGCGCCGACGAGCAGCGCCATCGCGACGCGCGGCAGCCGGATCGTCCAGAGCGCGGCCTCGGCGTTGGGCGGGGGGTCGGTGCCCAGGTCGATGCCGAGCGGCCGCAGCAGTGCGTCGAGCACCTCGGCCGGGCTCAACGCGAGCTGGCCGACCCCTGCCGACACGATCGCGACGACGACGACGCCGACCGAAAGTGCGGTGAACAGCACGGCGCGTCGTGCGCCGAGTGGGCCGCGGGGTTCGTCGACCACGTCCTCGCCGACCGAGGTCTGGCCGCCGCCTCGATTCGGGCGCATCACGCTCGTCATGAGTCGCCCGCCGGGGCATCCGCGTAGAGTGCGGCGCCGAGCGCGTCGATCACGGTCGAGTAGTCGGGTCCGAAGCTCAGGATCAGGTGGTCGGCCGCGTCGACGATGCGACGGTGCTCGCCGGCAGGGGTCTGCGCGATCGCCGGGACCGACTCGAGCAGGCCGTCGACGCCGCCCACCGACTCCAGCCCCTTCGACATCACCAGGATCACGTCGGGCGCCGCGGTGACGATCGCCTCGGCCGTCATCGGCCGCATGTCCGTGATGCCGATCTCCGCGGCCGCGTCGATGCCGCCGAGCGCGCGGATGAGCTCGTCGGCGCCGGAATCCTCGCCGAACACGTAGTACACGTTCGCGGCGCCGCGAACGTACAGGAACATCATCCGGAGGCGTTCGGCCGGCTCGTCGGGCACGATCGCATCGATGCCCGCGGCGGATGCCTCCACGGCCGCGGTCGCGGAGTCCGCGAGTGCGACCCCCGCCTCGGCCACGCCGAGCGCGCCGGCCACCTCGGTGACGAGATCGCCGAGCGTGTCCATCGAGCGCTCGGGGGACATGACCACGACCGGGATGCCGGCGTCGCGCATCTGGAGCACGACGTCCCAGGGGCCGACCGAGCTGTCGGTGAGGATCACCGTCGGGTCGAGCGCGAGGATCGCCTCGCCGTTGAGCTGGTGCCCGTTCTGGGTGACGAGCGGCAGGTCGGCGGCCTCCGCGAAGCCGGTGGAGGCGTCGCGGCCGACGACGCGGTCGCCGAGTCCGAGGGCGAACACCGTGCTCGCGAGCGTGCCGGAGACGTCGATCGCGAGGATCCGGTCGGCGCTCTCGACCGTGACCTCGGTGCTCTGCGCGTCGGTCACCGTGACCGGGAGCACCGGGGCGATCGGGTCCGGCGCGTGGATGTCGGAGTCGGGCACGCACGCGGTCGCGGGGCCCGTGAGCTCGCCCTTCGGAGGGGCCGCGTCGGGCAGCGCGGCGATGACCGCGGTCGCCGAGTCGCAGACGACGGATGCTTCGGCCGAGGCATCCGCGCCGGCGGCGCCCGCCGTTCCGGCGCCCGCCGTCGAGGTGCAGCCGGTGAGCAGCAGTGCGCCGATCGCGACGGCGGCGGCGAGGGCGCGACGGCCGGTGCGGGCGCGGCCTGGGTCGGTGGATCGGGTCACTGCTGGGTATCCAATGGCGGGTGCGGTGCCGCGCGCGGACGCGCTTCGGCGCTCCGTGACGACGTTTGATAAGGGCAACCTTAATTAGGCTATGCTCACCTTACCCGCTCGGTCGGCGTGCTTCCGACCAGCTGAATCCTCGCTCACACCCGAGAGGCATCTGCATGTCCAGATCATCCCGACCAGCCCGGAGGAGGGTGCTCGCCAGCCTCCTCACGGGAACGCTCGTCGCCTCGGCGGCCGTCGTCGGCATCGCCGCTCCCGCGCAGGCGGAGCCGGCCGACGTCGAGACCGCCACGCTCGACTGGGGGGTGAAGCAGAGCTTCCGCGGGTACATCGTCAGCCCGATCGCCCACGGATCCATCGGCCTCGAGGGAACGACCCAGAACGCCGACGGCAGCTTCCGCTGGACGGGCGGCACGGGAACGGTCGACGTCGACGTGCCGTCTGCGGACGCCGACTTCGCCGGCGGGGTGCACTTCACCGGCCACGACGGGCAGCTCGACCTGCTGATCGAGAACCCGCGGGTGGACGTCGACGGAGCCGTGGGCACGCTGTACGTCGACGTGACCTCGAAGGCCCTGTCGGGCGGCACGTTCGACCAGGACGACGTCGCGTTCGCGACGCTCGCGCTCGGCGCACCGGCCGTGGCCGGCGACGTCGCCACCTGGAGCGGCGCCGCGTCGTCGCTCACCGCGTCGGGTGCTGAGGCGTTCGGCGGGTTCTACACCGCCGGCACCGCGCTCGACCCGCTGACCTTCTCGCTGCCCTACGAGGTCGTGGTCCCCGAGCCGACCGTCACGGCGACGACCCTCGTCGCAGCGCCCGCCGGCCCCGTGCAGGAGGGCACCTCGGTCACGTTCACCGCGACCGTCGCGCCTTCCGCCGCCGGCACCGTGCAGTTCTCGGATGCCGCCGGCGCGCTCGGAGCGCCCGTGGCGGTCGCCGGTGACGGAACCGCGTCGTTCACCAGCTCCTCGCTCGCCGTCGGGACGCACGACGTGACCGCGGCGTTCACGCCCGCGGACCCCGCCGCGTTCGTCGCCTCGACGTCGACGGCCGTGCAGGTCGTGATCGAGGCGATCCCCGCGCCGACGGCGGACCGGACCGCGACCTCGCTCACCGCCGCCCCCGCTCGCGTGCGGCTCGGCGAGACCGTGACCCTCGAAGCCGTCGTCGCGAACACCGACGACGCCGCAGTCCTCCCGACCGGCCGTGTCGAGTTCTTCGACCTCGGCGTCGGCGCAAGCCGCACCTCGATCGGCAGCGCAGGCGTCGTCGACGGCAAGGCCGTGCTCACCAGCGCCACCCTCGCCGCGGGCGGACACTCCTTCGAGGCCGTCTACTCGCCGTCGGGCTCCGACTTCGTCGGCTCCACGAGCACGAAGACCGGCAACGTCGGCGTCGTCGACACTTCGGTACCGGCCGTCTGCACGCCCGCTGCCGGCGCTGCGACCGCCACCGGCGCCACTGCGACCTGGGGCTGGTCGGCCTACTCCAACGGCTGGACGAAGGTCGCCGGCGGTGACGTCTCCGTCGCGGGGCAGG
Source organism: Agromyces sp. LHK192 (assembly GCF_004006235.1). Classification (NCBI taxonomy): domain Bacteria; kingdom Bacillati; phylum Actinomycetota; class Actinomycetes; order Micrococcales; family Microbacteriaceae; genus Agromyces; species Agromyces sp. LHK192. The sequence continues at coordinate 3,635,816 of NZ_CP034753.1, read as the reverse complement.
ACTTCGCGCTCGCGAACGGCACCGTGACCGCCGACCCCGAGTGCGCGCAGGTCTCGTTCACGGGAACGCTCCGCACGCAGGCCTACGAGAGCTTCTTCCCGCCGAACGGGAACTGGATCGAGCTCGTCGACCCGACCCTCACGATCTCCGCCGACGGCAGCGGCTCCTGGGCCGCCGGTGTTCGCACCGGTGTCGGCGCCTACGACGCGACCGCCGCGGCACCGCGCCTCACCGTCGCGACCTTCTCGGGCCAGACCGTCGGCGGCCCCGGCGTCGACGGCTCCCGCACGCTCACCCCGGCCTACCTCGGTACGGTCGCACCGGGCACGTTCTCGGTCGCGAACGGCGTCGCGTACGCGAACTCCTGGCCGACCGCGTTCGTGCTCGCCGCACCCGCATCGATCCAGTCGTTCTACTACCAGACGAGCGAGTCGGCGGCGCAGGCCACCAAGCCGGCCTCGCCGATCTCCGTCGACTTCGAGTGGCCCGCGGTCACGAGCACCGAGGCATCCGTCGCCCCGGCGACCCGCGCGATCCTCGGCGCCGACGTGACCCTCTCCGCGACGGTGACGCCGTCGACCGTGCCCGGTTCGGTCGAGTTCTTCGCCACGCCGGCCGGCGGCGCCGAGCTGTCGCTCGGCACGGCCGACGTCGCCGAGGGCGCAGCGACGCTCGTCACCGACGAGCTCGCCGCCGGCGGTCACGCGCTGCGCGCCGTGTTCACGCCGACCAACGGGTTCGACTCGTCGTCGGTGCAGATCTCGCCGAACTACGGCGTGGTCGACACCACGCCCGCCGACGTGTGCGCGCTCCCGGCCGATGCCGAGGTGCTCACGGGCGTCAGCGCCGAGTGGGGTTGGTCGGGGTACTCCGACGGCTGGACGAAGGTCGCCGGCGGCAACGTCGCGCTCGACGGCGAGACGTTCGCGCTCTCGAACGGCACCGCCCGGGTGAGCGACGACTGCACCGTCGTCTCGTTCACCGGCACGCTCCGGACGCAGGCCTACGAGGGCTTCTTCCCGCCCGCCGGCCAGTGGATCGAGCTCGTCGACCCGACGCTCGTGCTCGACGCCGACGGCAACGGCGCCTGGACCGCCGGCGTCCGCTCGGGCGTGGCCGCATACTCGGCCGCACCTGCACCGCGCCTGACCGTCGCGACGATCACCGGAGTCGAGCCGCTCGACTTCTCGGGCGACGCGCTCGACGCGAACGTCGACCTCGACTTCGCCGACACGGTGGCCCCGGCCACGTGGTCGAACGGCGGCGGCGTGAACTGGACCAACGCGTGGGCGAACGAGTTCATCGTCGCCCTGCCGAGCGCGATCCAGGCGTTCTACTACCAGAGCGGCACGAGCGCCGCGAACCTCACCAAGCCGCCGGCACCCGTGTCGGTCGCGTGGGAGGCTGCGGCTCCCGCCGTCACGATCGCCGCCCCCTCGGGCCCGATCGTGCCGGGCACCACGCTGACGTTCTCCGGCTCGGGCTTCCGCCAGGGCGAGCAGATCCAGGCGACGGTGTACTCCGACCCGATCGACGCGGGCACCGCGGTCGCCGACGCCACCGGCACGTTCTCGCTCTCGTGGACCGTGCCCGCCGACCTTCCCGTCGGCGAGCACCGCATCGAGCTCGCGGGCGAGCGCAGCGGCGTCGCCTCGGCCACGTTCACCGTCGCGGCCTCCGCGATCGCGGCGCCCGGGGCCCAGGCGCCCGCCGCCGCGCCCGAGCAGGTGTGCGTCGCGCGCGACGTCTCGGGTGCCACGCTCGACTGGGGTGTCAAGGAGAGCTTCCGCAGCTACGTCACGGGCCCGATCGCGGGCGGCTCGATCTCCACGTCCGGCGCGACGACCGTCGGCGGCGAGTTCCGCTGGACCGGCGGCGACGGCGCCTACAACACCGATGCGAACCGCGGCCGGGTGTCGTACGACGGCTCGGTGCACTTCACCGGCCACGCGGGGCAGCTCGACCTCACGATCGCGAACCCGCGCGTCCAGGTGAACGGCGGCTCGGCCGTGCTCATCGCCGACCTGTCGTCGAAGGGCATGAACGGCGCAGCCGGCGTCGACGCGTCGGGCATCGTCATCGCGACGCTCGGCCTGCCCGAGGCATCCGTCTCCGGTGACGAGATCAGCTGGAGCGGCGCGTCCGCGACGCTGACCGCGGCCGGTGCCGAGGCGTTCGGCGGCTTCTACCAGGCCGGTCAGGCGCTCGACCCCGTGTCGTTCTCGTTCCCGCTCGGCGCCAAGGTGCCGTGCGACACGACGACGACCGGCGAGCTCGGTGCGACGGGTGTCGACCTCACCGTCGCGTGGATCGCGCTCGCGCTCCTCGTGCTCGGCGGTGGGGCGGCATTCGTGACTCGCCGCCGCAAGGCCGCTCGGATCTGAGCCGGTCCGCAGCATGACGGCGCCCTGAGCGCCTGATGAGAGGCCGTCCCGCCACGAGCGGGGCGGCCTCTCGCCGTTTCGGGCTCCGTTCGGCGCCGCCTCCCAGCCGGGTGCGGGAGAATGGGCGGGTGAGTGACACCTCCCGCACGCCCGACGGCACGGCACCGGATGCCCCGCAGCCCGAGTCCGCGGCATCCGACGCGCTCGTCCCTGCCCCCGCGCTTCCCACCGATGCTCCCGCGCCCCGTGAGGCGATGATGGAGATCGAGTCGGACGACGAGGCGGTCACCGTTCGGCGAGCGCCCAAGTACGGCCGCTTCATCGTGCTCGGCTTCGCGCTCGGCGCGATCCTCGCGCTGATCCTCACGTTCGCCTTCCCCGAGAACGAGGAGTTCGACCGCGGCCAGGTCTTCGGCTTCCTGCTGCTGGCGCTCGGCACCATCGGCGTCGCGTTCGGCGCCGTCGTCGCGCTCGTGTTCGACCGCGTGCTCTCGGGCCGCACCCGCACGGTCGTCGCCGAGCACGAGCACACGCGCGAAGCGGAGTAGCGCGGCTTCCGGCAGGATGGGCGGATGCCCGACCTCGACGACGACCGCTTCCTCGCCTCCGTCGCCGACCGGCTCGGAACCCTCGGCGGCGTCGAGGCCGTCGCCCTCGGCGGGTCGCGGGCCCAGGGCACGGCCGGCTCCGGCAGCGACTGGGACCTCGCGGTCTACTACCGCGGGGGGTTCGCACCCGAGGAGCTCCGCGCGGTCGGCTGGCCCGGCGAAGTGTCGGAGATCGGCGGATGGGGCGGCGGCGTGTTCAACGGCGGCGCGTGGCTCGAGATCGACGGGCGTCGCGTCGACGTGCACTACCGCGACCTCGACGAGGTCGACGCCGAGATCGAGCGGGCCGGCCGCGGCGAGTTCCACATCGAGCCGCTCATGTTCCACCTCGCCGGCATCCCGAGCTACCTCGTCGTCGCCGAGCTCGCGCTGAACCGGATCGTGCGCGGCGACCTGCCGACGCCCGCCTATCCCGACGCCCTTCGCCGGAGCGCGTCCACCGAGTGGGCCGGCCGCGCCGGCCTCCACCTCGACTACGCGATCGCCGCCCACGCCGAGCACGGCCGGTGGACCCAGGCGGTCGGGCTGCTTTCGGTCGCCGCGGTCGAGTCGGCGCATGCGATCGCGGCGCACGACGGCACCTGGGTGACGAACGACAAGCGGCTGCTCGATGCGGCGGGGCTCACGGGCATCCACGCCGCCGTCATCGCGCTCGACGGGACCGAGGCGACGTTCCGGTCAGCGGCAGACGAGTTGCGCGCGACCACGGCGGCGCGGCTCAGCTGAGCTGGGTGCGCTCCACCCACTCGAGGTACTCCTCGGTGACCGTGCCCGTGACGTAGTCGCCCGTGAAGCACGACATGTCGAGGGCGTCGATCGAGGTGCCCTCGGTGATCGCGGCCTGCAGGTCGACGACCTCCTGGTAGATCATGTGGTCGGCGCCGAGCTCGGCCGCGATCTCGGGGATCTTGCGGCCGTGCGCGATGAGCTCCTGCCGGCTCGGCATGTTGATGCCGTACACGTGCGGGTAGCGCACGGGGGGAGCGGCCGACGAGAACGTGACCTTGTTGGCGCCCGCGTCGCGAGCCATCTGCACGATCTGCTGGCTCGTCGTGCCGCGCACGATCGAGTCGTCGACGATCAGGATGTTCTTGCCCTTGAACTCGGTGCCCATCGCGTTGAGCTTCTGGCGCACCGAGCGCTTGCGCTGCGCCTGGCCGGGCATGATGAACGTGCGGCCGACGTAGCGGTTCTTGTAGAAGCCCTCGCGGTACTCGATGCCGAGCTTCTGCGCGACCTGCATCGCGGCGGGGCGCGACGAGTCGGGGATCGGCATGACGACGTCGATGTCGCCGAGCGACATGTGCTCGGCCACGGTGTCGGCGAGCCGGTCGCCCATGCGCAGGCGCGCCTCGTACACCGAGATGCCGTTCATCACGGAGTCGGGGCGGGCGAGGTAGACGTACTCGAACGAGCAGGGCACGAGGCGCGGGTTCCGCGCGCACTGGCGCGAGAACAGCTCGCCGTCGAGCGAGATGAACACGGCCTCGCCGGGGGCGACATCGCGCACGATCTCGTAGTCGCCGTTCTCGAGGACGAGCGACTCGGAGGCGACGATCCACTCGGCCTTCCCGGCATCCGTGTACCGACGACCGAGGATGAGCGGCCGGATGCCGTACGGGTCGCGGAACGCGAGCAGGCCGTAGCCGGCGATCATCGAGATGACGGCGTACGAGCCCTCGACGCGCTCGTGCACCTGGGTGACGGCGTCGAAGACCTGGTCGGGGTCGAGCTCGAGGCCCTTGATCTGGCCCTGCAGCTCGGTCGCGAGGACATTGAGCAGCATCTCGGTGTCGCTCGTCGAGTTCACGTGGCGGCGGTCGATCGAGAACAGGTCGCCCGAGAGCTCGCGCGTGTTCGTGAGGTTGCCGTTGTGCACGAGGACGATGCCGTAGGGCGCGTTCACGTAGAAGGGCTGTGCCTCCTCCTCGCGCTCGGCGGCGCCCTTCGTGGTGTAGCGCACGTGACCGAGGCCCATGTCGCCGAGCAGCGACCGCATGTCGCGCGTGCGGAACGCCTCGCGGACCTGCCCGCGCGCCTTCGCCATGTGGAAGACCGGGCCGTCGGCGGTGGCGATGCCGGTCGAGTCCTGTCCGCGGTGCTGCAGCAGGAGGAGGCTGTCGTAGATCTGCTGGTTGACGGGCTCGGTTGAGACGATGCCGACGATGCCGCACATGCTGAGCGATGGCTCCTCGGGAGTGGGGAAGGCGTCCGAGCTGGACGCTCCATCCTCGCACATACGCGCATGTGCGCCGGCTGGGTGCCGGGCCCTGCTCAGGTGAGCAGGAGCCCGCGCCCGCGTGGGTCCGGATCGCCGTCGGGGCCCGCTCAGCCCTGCAGTCGCGGCCGCCAGCCGCGGGTGGAGACCGCGAGTGCGTTCCAGGCGTTGATCGCGACGATCACCGCGAGGAGCGCGGCCAGTTCGTCGTCGGAGAAGTGCGCGGATGCCTCGTTCCAGACGGCCTCGGGCACGTGCGTCTCGGAGAGGCGGGTCACGTCGTCGGTCAGCGCGAACGCGGCGCGCTCGCGCGCGGTGAAGAAGTTCGACTCCGGCCAGACGGCGACCGCGTACACGCGCTGGACATGTTCGCCGGCCGTGACGGCATCGCGCGAGTGCAGGTCGACGCAGTAGGAGCAGCCGTTGAGCTGCGACGCCCGCAGCCGGATCAGGTGGCGCAGCACGTCGGGGATTCCCGCGCGCTCGGCCTCGGCGTCGGCCGCCTCGTCGAGCGCGGTGACGGCGCGGATGAAGGCGGGCGCGACGCCGTCGAGGTCGAGGCGACGGGTCGGGACGACGGCCGGCGCGGGGCGGTCGGAGGCGGTGGTCGGAGCTGCTGCGGTGGTCATGGCTCCACGCTACGAATGCCGCGCGACGCTGGTAACGTCCACTTCCATGGCGGATGACTGGGCCAATTCCGGATTGGATCTCCACATCGCCCTCGACCCGCGGCGCAAGGTCGGGTCGCTCGAGGACGCGCTCCGCGACGCGGCTCGCGATGGGGTGCTCGCCGCCGGCATCCGGCTTCCGGCGAGCCGCACCCTCGCGGCAGACCTCGGCATCGCCCGCAACAGCGTCGCCGAGGTCTACGCCCGGCTCGTCGGCGAGGGCTGGTTCGAGGCCAGGGTCGGCGCCGGCACGTGGGTGCGGGCGCGCCCGACGACGACGCCGGCGATCACGCCCGCCGCCGCGGTCGACCGGTCGACGCGGTTCGACCTCGACCTGCGGGGCGGGATCCCCGACGGCTCGATGTTCCCGCGGTCGGCCTGGGCCGACGCGGTGCGCCGGGCGCTGTCGGATGCCCCGGCCGACGCGCTCGGCTACGGTGCACCCGAAGGGGTCGCCGCCCTCCGGGAGCGGCTCGCCGAGTACCTCGCGCGGACGCGCGGCGTCATCGCCACCCCGGCCGGCGTCGTCGTCACCCACGGGTTCGGCGGACTGCTCGGCCTCGTCGCCCGTGCGCTCGCCGCCGGGGGAGCCCGCCGGATCGCGGTCGAGGCGTACGGGCACGCCTCGCACCGCATGCTCCTGACGGCCGCCGGGATCGAGACCGTCGCCCTGCCGATCGACGAGCGCGGGGTGAGGGTCGACCGCCTCGCGGCCCTCGACGTCGCCGCGGTGCTGCTGACCCCCGCGCACCAGTTCCCCACCGGCGTGCCGCTCGCCCGCGACCGCCGCAGCACGCTGGCCGAGTGGGCGACCCGCACCGGCGGCATCGTCATCGAGGACGACTACGACGGCGAGTTCCGGTTCGACGGTCGCAGCATCGGCGCATTCCAGCCGCTCGCCCCGCAGCACACGGTCTACGGCGGCACGGCCAGCAAGGCGCTGTCGCCCGCGCTCGGGCTGGGTTGGGGCGTCGTGCCCGAGGCGCTGCACGAGGGCGTGCTCGCCGCGCGGGCGCAGACCGGCACCGCGACCGACGCGCTGTCCCAGCTCGCGCTCGCCGCGTTCATCCACGCGGGAGCGTACGACCGCAGCGTCAGGTCGCTCCGCCTGCGCTACCGCGCGCGGCGCGAACGGTTCGAGGCGTTCGTCGACCGGCACCTGCCGGGCGCGCGGGTCGTCGGCCTCGCCGCGGGCATCCAGTGCCTGCTCGAGCTGCCGCCCGGCGTGACCGAGGCGGAGGCGGTCGCCGAGGCATCCGCTCGGGGGCTGCGGATCGGCGGACTCGCGGAGTACGCCGCCGACGCGTCGACGGCCGCGTCGCGACGCCCGGCACTCGTGGTCGGCATCGGCGCCCCGCCCGAGCACCGGTTCGAGCAGGCGATGGCGGCGCTCGCCGCTGCGGTGGATGCCGCGCGGCGGTGAACCCCGCCGCCAGTAGGGTGGGGAGCCGGCGGAGGGAGACGCATGCTGGTGACCTGGGCGGCGATTCTGGGCGTGGCGCTCGTGGAACTCGGGATGGCGGTCACGCCGGGGCCGAACATGATCCACCTCGCGTCGAGATCGATCGGCCAGGGGGTGCGCGCGGGGCTGTTCGCGCTCGCCGGGACGGCGGTCGGGTTCGTCGTCTACCTCGTCGCGGCTGCGTTCGGGCTCGCGGCCCTCTTCGCCGCGGTGCCTGCCGCGTTCATCGTGGTCAAGGTCGCCGGTGCGCTCTACCTCGGATACCTCGCGTGGCAGATGCTCCGCCCGGGTGGGCGCTCGGTGTTCGACCCCGGCGAGGTCGCACCGATCAGGCCGTGGCGGCTGTTCGGCATGGGGCTCGTCACGAACCTGCTCAACCCCAAGATCGCCGTACTGTATGCGGCGGTGCTGCCCCAGTTCATCGATCCGTCACGACCGATCTGGCCGCAGTTCCTCGTGCTCGGGGCGGTGCAGATCATCATCGGCGTCACCGTGAACGGGTTGGTCGTGCTCGGCGCGGGCAGGGTGTCGGGATTCCTGCGTGGGCGCCCGCTGGTGATACGCGTGCAGCGCTGGGTCTCGGGGACCGTGCTCGCCGGTTTCGCCGTCAAGCTCGCGTTCGAGCGTCAACCGTCATCGGCCGGCTGACGTCCGGCGTGCGCTTCACGACCGGTGTGCCGTGCCCGCGCGTATCGCCGAGATCGCTCCGTGCGGCCGCTGATCGGGAGCGGTGCGACTGTGCGTCTCGACCACCTCGAACCCGGCGGCGATGAGCCGTTCGCCGAGTGCGTCGAACGTCCAGCGGTACGCGCGGACGACGGCGTGGTCGAACGGCTCCGTCGTCTCGCCGAGCACGAATCCCAGCAGGATGCCGCCGCCGGGTCGGAGGGCCCGTGCGAACTCCGACAGCGGCCGATCGATCGCGCCCGGGTCGTGGTGGATGAGCGAGTACCACGCCAGGATGCCCGCGAGGCTGCCGTCGGCGTCGGGGAGGGCGTCCAGGGAACCGAGCTCGAACGGCGGCCCGGGGTGGGTCCGCCTGGCGTGCTCGATGAACTCGGGCACCTGGTCGAGCCCGTGCGCGTCGGCCCCGCGATCGCGGAGGAACCGCGTCCACTGGCCCGGTCCGCAGCCGGCGTCGAGCACCGGGCCGTCGAGCGGCTCGGCCCAGGATGAGACGAGCGTTCGATCCATCGGATGCGTCGCGGCCATCGAGCCGAGGAGCTCGGCGTACTCGGCGGCGCGTCGGCCGTAGGCGTCGCGGACCGCATCACTCATGGGGTCGAGCGTACGAGGCGCGACGGACGCGCCGCCCTCACACCCGCCCGTACGCCCTGAGCGGCTGCTCGAGCTGGCCGACGACCCGGCGCAGGAACCCGGCGGCGTAGCCGCCGTCGCACACCCGGTGGTCGAACACCAGCGAGAGCTGCGCGATGCGGCGCGGCACGATCTGGCCGTCGACGACCCACGCCCGTTCGAGCACCCGCCCGATGCCGAGGATCGCGACCTCGGGGTGGTTGATGATCGCGGCCGAGCCGTCGACGCCGAGCGAGCCGTAGTTGTTCAGCGTGAACGTCGAGCCGCGCAGGCGCTCGGGCGCCAGCGTGCCGCCGCGCGCCTGGTCGGCGAGCGAGCGCAGGCCCGCGTCGAGCTCGGCGACCGAGAGCCGGTCGGCGCGCGGGATGACGGGCACGACGAGCCCGCGGGAGGTGTCGGCGGCGACGCCCAGGTGCACGCCCTCGAACTCGAGGATCTCGGAGGCGTCGTCGCTGAGGCGCCCGGCGAGCAGCGGGTACTCCTCGAGCGCGATCAGCACGTACCTGGCCAGCAGGGCCGTGAACGACGGCGGGCGCTCGCACGGGGCGGCCATCTGCGGCCGCAGGTTCCACAGGTCGGTCACGTCGACGTCGACCCACACCGTCGCCTCGGGGATCTCGGCGCGGCTGCGGCCGAGCGTCGCGCTCACCGAGCGGCGCAGCATCGACATGCGGTGCCGCTTCGCGATGACCGGGTCGGTGCCCGGCGCGGATGCCTCGGGCTGCGCGTTCGGGGCGGCATCCGCGGCCCGCAGCACGTCGGCGCGGGTGATCGCACCGTCGGATCCGGTGCCGGGAACGGCCGACACGTCGACGCCGAGCTCGCGCGCGAGCCGGCGCACGATCGGCGAGCGCACCGCGACCGGGCCGCCGGTCGCGGGGCGCGACGACGGGCGGGCGGCGCTCACCGCGGCGCGACGGCGGCGCCGCACGGCCCCGCCGTGCGAACCGGTGCCGTAGCCGATGAGCACGTTGCCCGAGCCACCCTCGGCAGCCGACGCCTGTGCGCTCGCGACCTGTGCGCTCGCGACCTGTGCGCTCGCACCCGCGCGTTCCTCGGCGCGGTACGCCTCGAGTTCGACCGGGTCGTCGGATGCCCCGGCGTCGACGTCGTCGGCCCCCACCGACGACGGAGCGACCGGGGGAACACCCGTCGCGGCCGGGGCATCCGGCGATCCGGTCGAACCGCGGCGATCACCCGAACCGTCGCCCGCGGCGTCGCCGACCTCGAGCACCGGCGCGCCGACGGCGATGAGCTCGCCCGGCTCCCCGTGCAGTGCGACGACCGTGCCGGCGAACGGCGACGGCAGCTCGACGCTGCTCTTCGCGGTCTCGACCTCGGCGATCGGCTGGTCGGTCGTGACGACGTCGCCGACCTGCACGAGCCAGGCGACGAGTTCGGCCTCGGTGAGGCCTTCGCCGAGGTCGGGCAGGCGGAACACCTGTGTGGTGGCGGTCGGCATTCAGTCCTCCCAGTTCAGCGAGTCGATGGCGTCGAGCACGCGGTCGACGTCGGGCAGGTAGTGGCGTTCGAGTTTCGGCGGCGCGAAGGGCGTGTCGAACCCGGTGACCCGGCGTACCGGGGCCTCGAGGTACGGGAAGCAGTGCTCGCCGATGCGGGCGGCGAGCTCGGAGGCGACGCTCGCGAAGCCGGGCGCCTCGGCGACGACGACCGCGCGGCCGGTCGCGCGCACCGCGGCGAACAGGGTCTCGTCGTCGCAGGGCGTGAGGGTGCGCACGTCGACGACCGCGATGCTGCGACCCTCCGACTCGGCGACGGTCGCGGCGTCGAGCGCGACGCCGACCGACGTGCCGTAGGCGATGAGCGTCGCATCCGTGCCCTCACGGACGACTCGGGCGCGACCGATCTCGGCCTCGATCGAGGTGTCGACCGGCGCCTTCGACCAGTAGAGCTTCTTCGGCTCGAGGAACACGACCGGGTCGGGGTGGCGGATCGCCGCGCGCAGCAGGCTGTACGCGTCCTGCGGGGTCGCCGGCGCCACGACGGTGAGGCCCGGCGTGTGCGCGTAGTAGGCCTCGGAGGAGTCGCAGTGGTGCTCGACGCCGCCGATGCCGCCGCCGAACGGGATACGAATCACCATCGGCAGGCGCACGGCGCCGCGCGTGCGGTTCGCCATCTTCGCCGCGTGGCTGACGATCTGCTCGAACGCGGGGTACGCGAACGCGTCGAACTGCATCTCGACGACCGGCCTCATGCCGTTCATGGCCATGCCGATCGCGGTGCCGACGATGCCCGACTCGGCCAGCGGGGTGTCGAAGCACCGGCGCTCGCCGAAGCGCTCGGTCAGTCCGTCGGTCACGCGGAACACGCCGCCCAGCGCCCCGACGTCCTCGCCGAAGACGAGCACCGAGTCGTCCTCGGCCATCGCGTCGGCGAGCGCTCGGTTGATCGCGGCGGCCATCGTGAGCACGGGCGCCTCGGTCGGTGCCGGGCTCGTCGCCGGCGCGGGGCTGGTCGTCGCGCTCGTCGCCGGTGCGGATGCCTCCGCCTCCGCCGCCTGGTCGTGCCGGGTGTCGAGCATGGTCATCGTGCCTCCTCGGTCGCCGGTTCGGTGCGTGAGAGTTCGTCGCGGAGCATCGCCCACTCGTTCTCGAGCTGCGGGGTCCGCGACGCGTACACGTAGCGGAACAGGTCCTCGGGGTCGAGCTCGGGGTCGCTGTTCATCGCCTCGCGGAGCTGCTGCGCGACGACCTCGGCGTCGGCGGCGAAACCGGCTTCGGCGGTGTCGTCGATCGCGCCCGCTCCGCGCAGGTAGGCCTGCACGCGCACGAGCGGGTCCCGCGAGATCCACGCCTGCACCTCGTCGCGCTCGCGGTAGCGGGTGTCGTCGTCGGCGTTGGTGTGGGCCTGCATCCGGTAGGTGTGCGCCTCGATCAGGCTCGGGCCCTCGCCCGACCGCGCGCGCGACACGGCGCGGTCGAGCACGGCCAGCAGTGCCGCGACGTCGTTGCCGTCGACCCGCTCGCCGGGCATGCCGTATCCGATCGCCTTGTGCGCGAGCGACGGGGCCGCGGTCTGCCTCGAGAGCGGCACCGAGATCGCGAACTCGTTGTTCTGCACGAAGAAGACGACCGGCACGTGGAACACGGCCGCGAAGTTCAGCGCCTCGTGGAAGTCGCCCTCGCTCGTCGCGCCGTCGCCGCACATCGCGAGCACCACGGTCGGTTCCCCGCGCAGCGCCGCCGCGTGCGCGAATCCGACGGCGTGGAGCAGCTGGGTGGCGAGCGGCGTCGCCTGCGGCGCGACGTTGAAGTCGTTGGGGTCGTACCCCGAGTGCCAGTCGCCGCGCAGCAGCACCAGCGCCTGCGCGGGGTCGACGCCGCGCGCGATGACCGCGACCGAGTCGCGGTAGGTCGGGAACAGCCAGTCGCCGTCGCGCAGCGCGAGTGCTGCGGCGACCTGGCAGGCCTCCTGGCCGTGCGAGGAGGGGTACACCGCGAGCCGGCCCTGGCGCACGAGCGCCGAGCACTGCTCGTTCACGCGGCGGCCCTGCACGAGCGCCCGGTAGGCCTCGACGAGGCGACCGGTGTCGGGTGCCGGGTACTGCGGGTCGGAGACCGCCTCGCCGTGCTCGTCGACGAGTCGCACGGGGGTCTCGCGGGGAAGGAGATCTTCGCTGATCACGCCGCCTCCAAGGGGGAAGTAGGGTCATCCACCAGATTGCGCCAGATCCGACGATCTGTCTGCGCTGATCGATGAAGTTGAGACGGATGCCTCGAAAGCACGCCATACTGGTTCGAAACATCCAGTCGAACGGGTGGGCATCGCGCGAGGAGGCAGCATGGAACCGGATGGTCTCGACCGGGCGATCCTCGGCGAGCTGCGGCGCGACGGCCGCGCGTCGATGAGCGACGTCGCCGCGCGGGTCAACACGTCGCGCGCGAACGCGTACGCGCGAGTGAAGCGGATGACCGATGCCGGCGTCATCCGCGGGTTCACGGTGCGCACCGACGCGGTGCAGGAGGGGCTGCACTCCACCGCCTACGTGTCGATGCAGGTCGCGCAGGCCGACTGGCAGGAGCTGCGTGCACGGATCGCCGCGATCCCCGAGGTGCACCACGCGGCGCTCATCGGCGGCGACTTCGACGTGCTGCTGCTCGTGCGCGCCCGCGACAACCGCGACTTGCGGCGCGTCGTGCTCGAGGAGCTCCAGGCGATCCCGTCGGTGCGCTCGACGCGCACCTTCCTCGTCTACGAGGAGCTCGACACGGTGGAATGACCGGCGCGTCGGCGCAATGCGCGACGGCGCGTCAGCGCGCGTGGCGTTCGACGAAGGCCGCGAGCATCCGGCTCGGGTGCGACACGGGCGCGCGCCTGGCGGCGGCGAGGGTCGGTTCGAGCTCGCCCTCGCCGAAGTAGCCGTAGTCGGCGTACGCGTGGATGCGCAGCACGATGCCGTCCACGTCGAGTTCGGGGTGGAACTGCGTGGCGTACACGTTCGCGCCGACCCGGAACATCTGCACCGGGCACGTCGGCGACGAACCGAGCAGCGTCGCCGTCGGCGGCAGCGACCGGATCGCCTCCTTGTGGCCGACGAACGCGTTGAACGTGCGCGGCAGCGACGCGAGGATCGGGTCGGATGCCCCCGCCCCGGTCAGCGTCACCGGCACGACGCCGATCGGCTCCGCGAACGTCGCGTCGATGGGGGCGCCCTGGTGCACGCCGAGCGTGCCGACGCCGTAGCAGGCGCCGAGGAACGGGAAGTCTCTCGCCACGACCTCGTCGAGCAGGGTCGCGAACTCCGCCTCGACCCGGTGCTGCACGGCCGACTTCCGCTCCGGCGGATCCGAGGCGTTGAACGGCCCGCCGCCGACGAAGATGCCGGAGACCGCGTCGAGGTCGAGTCGCGGCATGGGCCCGGCCTCGAGCCGGACGCGCACCAGTTCGCGTTCGTCGAGCCCGGTCGCGCGGAGGAACAGCTCGTACTCCGCGTCGGCGGGCTCGTCCTCCGCGCGCGTGGCGAGCAGCACGAACGGCTTCACGGCCGGCCCTCCCTCCGGATGCGGCGGTCAGTACTCCGACGGCTTCGCGAGCACGGCCATCGTGCAGCGAGACACGCAGACCAGGCGACCCTGTTCGTCGGTGATGCGGATGTCCCACACCTGCGTCGTGCGCCCGCGGCTGATCGGCCGCGCCTCGCCGTACACCCAGCCCTCGGCGACCGGCCGCACATGGTTCGCGTTGATCTCCATGCCGACGCAATAATTGCGGTCGGGGTCGACCGTGAAGCTCGACCCCCAGCTCGCGAGCGTCTCCGCGAAGGCGACGGATGCCCCGCCGTGCAGCACGCCGCCGGGTTGACGGGTGCGCTCGTCGACGGGCATCCGACCCTTCAAGGAGTCATCGGTCAACTCGGTCATCTCGATGCCCGTCGACCGGATCAGGGTGCCGTCGCAGCGGGAGTTGGCCCACTCGACGCTGGGCTCGCCGAACCAGATGCTCATGCGGTCGAGTCTGGCACGGGGGAGGTGATCGGTCTCGATACGCTTCGCTACTCGACCCCCGAGGCGGCTACGCGAGTTCGGCGATGATCGGGTGGATCGCGTCGTCGAACGCCGCCGCGTCGGCGCGCAGCGAGTCCGTGACGGCGACCGTCATGCTGCCGATCCACCAGACGCCGGGGGAGACCAGCGGCACGACCTGCACGTTCAACTCGAACGAGTGCGCGCGGCGGCCGACCTCGCGTTCGTGCTCGGCGATCGAGCCCGCGTAGGCGCGGTACGAGTCGCCGCGTCGCGAGGCCGACGCGTTGCGGTACTGGTCGTGCGCCCAGTCGGCCCACGCCCGCGACGCCTCGGCGTGCGGCACGATCGCGGCCGCGAGCTCCTCGGCGCCGGTCGTGGGCAGGGCGATCTCGGTGTCGAAGGCCGGAACCAGTTCGAGCGGCACGGGCGACGGATGCGCCTCGGGTTCGACGGTCATCGCCCACCACTCGCGCCACTGGCGCTCGAGCAGGTCCTGCCGATCGACGGGCAGTGCGGCACCGGTCGCGCCGATGTCACGCAGGTGCGGCAGTTCGACCGGCGAGGCGATCGCGAGCGCCTCGCGCAGGTAGAGCGCCAGGAGTACCGATCGACTCGCGTTCTCCCGGATCACCCAAGATGGCCCGCCCCCCGCGTGCATGCTCGGATTCTAGTCGCGGCGGGGCCCGGCGGCCGGATGCGCGGGCCGTTCGGCCCGCGTGTCGCCCGTGCCGGTCGCGGGTACGCTTGACGGGTGAGCGCGAACTCGTCATACGCCGCTGCCGGAGTCGACACCGCCGCCGGCGATCTCGCCGTCGAGCTGATGAAGGAGGCCGTGGCGAAGACCCACGGCCCGAACGTCCTGGGCGGAGTCGGCGGCTTCGCCGGCCTCTACGACCTCTCCTTCGCGAAGGACTACCGGCGGCCCCTCCTCGCGACCTCGACCGACGGCGTCGGCACGAAGATCGCGATCGCCCAGGCCCTCGACGTGCACGACACCATCGGGCAGGACCTCGTCGGCATGGTCGTCGACGACATCGTCGTCGTGGGTGCCACGCCCCTGTTCATGACCGACTACATCGCGTGCGGCAAGGTCGTGCCCGACCGCATCGCCGCGATCGTCACCGGCATCGCGCGCGCGTGCGCCGAGACCGGCACCGCACTCGTCGGCGGCGAGACCGCCGAGCACCCGGGGCTCATGGGCGTCGACGACTACGACGTCGCCGGGGCGGCCGTCGGCGTCGTCGAGGCCGACCGCGCGCTCGGCGCCGAGCGCGTCGAATCGGGCGACGCGATCCTCGCGATCGAGTCGAGCGGACTGCACTCCAACGGCTTCTCGCTGGTGCGCCACATCCTCGCGCAGCACGGCATCGGGTACACGGATGCCTCGGCCGAGCTCGGCACCACCTGGGGCGAGGCCCTCCTCGAGCCGACGCGGCTCTACTCCGGCCCCCTCGTGCAGCTGCTCGCCGGCGCGAACGGCGACGCCGTGCACGCCCTCTCGCACGTGACCGGCGGCGGCCTCGCCGCGAACCTCGCGCGCGTGCTGCCCCGCGGCTCGTGGGCCGAGGTCGACCGGTCGACCTGGTCGCCCGCACCCGTGTTCCGCGTGCTCAACGACCTCGCCGGGACGACGCTCGAGTCGACGGAGGGCACCTGGAACCTCGGCGTCGGCTTCTTCGCGGTCGTGAAGGCCGACGCCGCGGCATCCGTCACCGCCGAACTCGGCGCGCTCGGGCTGCCGACCTGGCAGGTCGGCACGGTCACTATCGGCGAGCGCGACCTCGCGGGCTTCGAGCAGGGCGCCAAGGGCGTCGACGGCGGTGCGGTTCGCCTCGTCGGTTCGTACTCGGCCTGACGCGCATGGGCGCCGAGATCTCGATCGGCATCCACGGTCGAACGCCCGAGGCCGACGTGCGGGCGCTCGCGCCGCGCGTCGAAGCCCTCGGGTTCCACGCGCTCTGGGTCAACGACGTGCCCGGCGGGGATTCGCTCGCGGCGCTCCGCGCCGCGGCCGAGGCGACCTCGACCCTGCGGCTGGCGACCGGGGTGGTCCCGCTCGATCGTCGGCCGGTCGAGTCGCTCGATCTCGACGCGATCCCGGCCGACCGGCTCACCCTCGGCATCGGGTCGGGCGGTGCAGCACGGCCGCTGGGACTCGTGGAAGCCGGCATCGCGGCGCTCCGCGCCCGGACCGACGCCGAACTCGTCGTCGGCGCACTCGGCCCGCGAATGCGCCGGCTCGCCGCCGAGCGCGCCGACGGGGTGCTGCTCAACTGGCTGGTTCCGGATGCCGCCGCCGAGGCGATGCGGGATCTTCGACGGGACGCGACAGCGCGGGAGGCCGATGCGCGCGCGGTGCGCGGCATCCTCTACGTACGCACGATCGTGGACGATGCGGCCCTGCCCGAACTGGAGGCGGAGGCGGGCCGCTACGCGAGCTTCCCGTCGTACGCCGCGAACTTCGAACGCCAGGGCGTCCGGGCGATCGATGCGACCCTGCAGGGCGGGCCGGCGCGGCCGGAGCGGCTCGACGCCTACCGGGTGGCCGACGAACTCGTGCTGCGCGCGATCACGCCGACGGGGTCGCTCGCCGAGCTCGAACGGTTCGCCGAGGTCGCCGCGGGGTGGCTCCGGTCGTGAGCGCGGCTACCGTGCCGACCGGCGCGCCGACCCGATGGGCAGCATCGGGAGCGCGAGCCCCAGCAGCAGGACCAGCGGCCACCACTCGGCCGTTGCGATCGCGACGACGACGCCGCACAGCGCGATGACCGCGACGCTGACCCATGCCGCGATGCGGGCTCGTCGTTGCACCTGCTCGGACGCCGACCGGTCTGCCATGGTCGTCAGCCTAGCGACGCGTGCGCGCGCCGTCGATGAGGCATCCGACCGTGCGAGCCGTTCGGATCGCGAGGTGTCGCGCGATCTCGGATTCGGCGGTCAGCGGCGGGAGGCGTCGCGGTCGACGACCTGCGGTCAGCGGTGGGAGGAGCTGTCGCCCGGCACGTACGAGTCGTCGTCGGAGTATTCCGCCCACTTCGACGCTTCGTCTTCGTAGTGGTCAGGCTGCGAACTCGTGAGTTCGCGCTCAAGCGCACTGTAGTCCGTGTCGGGGCTGAAGTACTTCAGCTCCCGAGCGACCTTGGTGTGCTTGGCTTTCTGACGGCCGCGCCCCATGCGTGACCCCCTTACGACTTCTGGCCGGGTGGAATGGTCTTCACCCGGCTCGCACTGATAATGAACAATCCCTGCCGAGCAGTTTAGCACCGCGGAGGGCTGCTCCCTCCGGCTCGCTCACAGGCGATGCATGGTGGGATAGACGGGTGACGAGCTTGCCCGAACGCGTGACGGTGGCGGTGGTCGGCGCCGGTCAGGCCGGGCTCTCCGTGGCCTTCTACCTGCGACGGTTCGAACTGGTCGCCGACGAGGATTTCGTCGTCCTCGATCGGGCTCCCGGGCCCGGCGGAGCGTGGCAGCACCGCTGGTCGTCGCTGAAGCTCGGCACCGCGCACCGGGTCAACGACCTGCCCGGCATGGCCGAGCTCGGCCTCAGCTTCGAGACCGCCGACCGCACGCTGCCCGCCCGCGAGGTCGTGGCCGACTACTACGGCCGATTCGAGGAGCACTACGACCTCCGGGTGCACCGGCCGATGCACGTGCGCCGCGTCGAGAACGACGGCGCCGACCTGAAGCTCACCATCGAGGACCACGCTCCGCGGCCGGTCGAGGAGCAGCGCTCGCGCGGCTTCTTCGGCCGTCGCCGCAAGACGTTCGAGGAGGTGCAGGGTCCCGCCTTCACGCAGCACACGCTGCACGCCCAGTTCCTCGTGAACGCGACCGGCACCTGGGGCTCGCCGTTCGTGCCGTTCTACCCCGGCATGGGCGACTTCAGGGGCCGTCACCTGCACACCTCGGATTTCGTCGACGCCGAGGACTTCCTCGACCAGCGGGTCGTCGTGGTCGGCGGCGGCACGTCGGCGATCGGGTTCATGCTCGAGCTCGAGGGGGTGGCCTCCGAGCTCACGTGGGTCTCGCGGCGGCCGATCGACTGGATCGATCGGCAGGAGCTCGATCTCGAGGGGGCATCCGCCGCGGTCGCCATGCAGGACGAAGCGGCCCGCGCCGGCCGCGCCCTGCCATCCATCGTGAGCGGAACCGGGGTGCCGAAGAGCAGGCGCATCGCCGCCGGCATCGACCGAGGCCTGCTCGTCGCCAAGCCGATGTTCGACCGCATCGAGGAGGACCGCGTCGTCTGGGACGACCTGGACGGCGACGGCCGTGTCGAGCAGCAGGCCGACGCGATCATCTGGGCCACGGGGTTCCGGCCGGAGCTCAGGCACCTCGGGCCGCTCAGGCTGCGCGAGAAGCAGGGTGGCATCACCATCGGGCAGGGCGCGTCGTGGGCGGACCCGCGCGTGTTCCTCGCCGGTTACGGGCCGCAGGCGTCGACGATCGGGGCGAACCGCGCCGGGCGCATGATCGCGCGCCAGATCATGGCGATGATGTAGGCGGCACCTGCGGCGGGGAGTTCGGGGGTGCATGCCGCTGCGCCGTGCGCACGGCGCCGATCGATGCCGTGACGACGAGGCCGACCGCGATCACCGCCACCCAGGTGAAGTGCTGCCCCAGCAGCACGAGGCCCGCGACGGTGGCCATCGCGGGCGCCAGGCTCATCAGGATCGCGAACGTCGAGGCCGGGAGCCGCCGAAGGGCGATGAGCTCCAGCGCGTAGGGGATCGTCGAGCTCAGCAGGGCCACGGCCGCGCCGAGTCCGAGCACCTCGGGGCGCATCAGCACGGCGCCGCTCGTCGCGATGCCGAAGGGCAGGATCGCGAGGGCGCCGACGCCGAACGCGATCGCGAGGCCGTCGAGCCCCTGGAACCGTCTGCCCGTGCCCGCGGACAGCAGGATGTACCCCGCCCACGTCACCCCGGTCGCGGCGGCGAGGAGGACCCCGATCGGGTCGAGGTGGCCGAAGCTGCCCTGCCCCAGCATCGCGACGCCGATCGCGGCGAGCACGGCCCAGAGCCAGGCCGAAGCACGCCGGCTCGCGAAGACCGACAGCACGAGCGGCCCGAGCACCTCGATCGTGACCGCGGCACCCAGCGGGATGCGCTCGAGCGAGAGGTAGAACAGGGCGTTCATCAGGGCGAGCACGAGCCCGAAGCCGACGACCGTGAGCCACGCGGCCCGGTCGTGCCTCCGCAGGTTCGGGCGCGCGATGAGCATCAGCACCAGCGCGGAGAACACGAGCCTGAGGGCGACCATGCCGATGGCGCCGACGGTGGGGAAGAGCAGCACGGCGATCGAGGCGCCGACCTCCTGGCACGCGAGGCCGGCGACGACGAACGTCACGGCCGTGCTCCGGCCCCCGGGAAGTCCTCGCGCGGTGTCCACGCAGCGACGTTACCCGAGGGTGGACGCGCGACTCGGGCGCGCCCGTCCGTGTTTCAGCGCGGTAACGGCTCGGACGGATGTCCTCGCTTCGCTTGACGGGCGGGCCTGGGTAATGCGTAACATGTCACGCACTTCTTCTGTAATATGTCACGTCGTACACCGTCGTGCCGACCCGAGGAGCTCCCTGCATGTCCCTCCCCACCGAGCAGGTCATCCGTGCGCACAGCCGAGCCGCCGTGCATCCCACCGCCCTCGGGCGGCGTCCGCTCGGTGCGGGCGAGGCCTGCATCAGTGGCGGATCGCTCGGCGGCTGGCAGCGCCGCAACCGGACCGCGACGACCGGGCACGTCATCGAGCAGCTCGGGCTCGCGGGCAACCTCGACAACCTGCGCCGCATCGCCGATCCCGCCGGGCCCGAGGCCGCAGCCCCGTTCCGTGGGCGATACCCGTTCCTCGACACCGACGTCTTCAAGACCCTCGAGGGCGTCGCCTACGGCCTCGCGGCCGACGAGGAGCCGGCGGCCCGCGCCTTCTACGAGGAGGCCGTCGACCTCATCGCCCGCGCACAACGCGCCGACGGCTACCTCAACAGCCACTTCCAGGCCCCCGACATCGCCGCCGAGCCTTGGTCGGACCTCGCCTGGGGGCACGAGCTCTACAACCTCGGGCACCTGGTCCAGGCCGCCGTCGCCGCCAACCGGCGGCTCGGCGACGACCGGTTGCTGCGCGCAGCCGTCGCGTTCGCCGACCTCGCCGTCGAGCGGTACGGACCCGACGGCGACCCGCAGGTCTGCGGCCACCCCGAGATCGAGATGGCGCTCGTCGAGCTGTCGCGCGAGACCGGCGACGACCGGTACCTCGAACTCGCGAGCCTGTTCGTCGACCGCCGCGGCCACGGCACCGTCGCCCTCAGGGTCTTCCCGGCCGAGTACTTCCAGGACGCCGCGCCGCTTCGTGAGCTCGACTCGGTCACCGGGCACGCCGTGCGCATGGCCTACCTCGCCGCCGGCGCCGCCGACATCGCGCACGAGCACGGCGACACCGACCTGCTCGTCGCGCTCGAACGGCTCTGGGACGACATGGTCGCGACCAAGCTCTACCTGACCGGTGGACTCGGCAGCCGGCACTCCGACGAGGCGATCGGTGACCGATTCGAGCTGCCGAGCGAGCGCTCGTACAGCGAGACCTGCGCGGCGATCGCCGTCATGCAGTGGGCGTGGCGCATGTACCTCGCCGACGGGCAGCCGAAGTACCTCGACGTGTTCGAGACCGTGCTCTACAACGCCTACGCCGTCGGCATCTCCGACGACGGGACGGGGTTCTTCTACGACAACCCGCTCCAGCGGCGCCCCGACCACCAGCAGCGCTCCGGCGCCGAGACGCACGGCGAGCCGCTGCGGCGCGGGTGGTTCGTCTGCCCCTGCTGCCCGCCCAACATCGTGCGCTGGACCGCCGAGCTGCAGGACCACCTCGCCGCGGTCTGCGGCGACGAGCTCCAGCTCGCCCAGTACGCCACCGGCACGATCGCGGTCGACGGCCTCGTGCTCGAGGTCGAGACGGACTACCCGTGGGACGAGGTCGTCCGCATCCGCGTCGCCGAGGCGACCGAGTCCGCCCCGCGGCTCGCGCTGCGCGTCCCCGGCTGGTGCCGCGGTGCCTCGCTGACGGTCGCCGGCGAGACGACCGACGGCCTCGAGCCCGGCTGGGTCCGCGTCGACCGGCCCCTCGCCGCCGGCGACGAGGTCGTGCTCACGCTGCCGATGCCGGTGCGCGCCCACGGCGCCGACCCCCGCGTCGACGCACTCCGAGCGTCCGTCGCCATCGCGCGCGGCCCGATCGTCTACTGCGCCGAGCAGGTCGACCACGACGTCGACCTCGACCTCGTCGTCGTGAACCCGGCCGCCGTGCACGAGGCATCCGTCATCGTCGACCGGCTCACGCCGAATGCGGATGCCGCCACGCGCACCATCGCGCTCCGGGCCCGCGCGGGCGGCGCACCCGACGCGGGGCTCTACCCCGAGCTCGGCGCCACCGCAGCGGCATCCGATGCGGAGGCGGCCGGCGCGGAGGCATCCGACGTCGAACTGCGCCTCGTCCCGTACCACCTCTGGGGCAATCGCGGGGCCGACGCCATGCGCGTCTGGCTGCGCACCGCCTGACCGAACCCACGCACCACCAACCCCACCGAGAAGGAGATCACATGAAGAAAGGCACCGTGTTCCTCGGGCTGGCCCTGGTCGGCTCGCTCGCGCTCACCGGCTGCACCGGCGGCGGCGGAGGCGGAGGCTCAGCGTCCGGCTCCGGCGGCGTGAGCGGAGCGCCCGCCACCGGCGGCACGCTCCGCGTCCTGCAGAACGCCGACTTCTCGCACCTCGACCCGGCCCAGGGCTTCGACGGCGGCGTCAACAACTTCTACCGCCTCATCTACCGCACCCTCACCACACAGGGCGCGGGCGAGGGCGACGAGGGCACCGAGATCGTGCCCGACCTCGCGACCGCGCTCGGCACGCCGAACGAGGACAACACCGTCTGGACGTACACGCTCAAGGACGACGTCTACTTCGAGGACGGCACCCCCATCACGAGCAGGGACGTGAAGTTCGGCGTCGAGCGCTCGCTCGACCCGTCGATCTCGATCGGCTCGCCCTACGCGAAGCTCGTCCTCGACATCCCCGATGGATACGAGGGGTTCTACGCCTCCGGCCCGCTCGACACGATCGAGACGCCCGACGACCAGACCATCGTGTTCCACCTCAACCAGCCCTACGCCGACTTCGACGCCGTCGTCGGCCAGGCCCCGTTCACGCCGTTCCCCGTCGACGGCGACGTCACGACGACGAGCGTCGACGAGCAGCCCATCGCCTCCGGGCCCTACAGGGTCACCGAGTACCAGCGCGGCAGCACCCTCGTGCTCGAGCGCAACGAGCATTGGGACCCCGAGACCGACGAGGTGCGCACCGCAGCACCCGACTCGTTCGAGTGGACCTTCGGCCTCGACGCCGCGACCATCGACGAGCGCATGATCGCCGGTCAGGGCGACGACGCGAACGCGATCGCCGGCTCCGTCTCGGCCGCCTCGATCGCGCGCATCCAGACGCCGGAGATCCAGGAGCGCACCATCGCCGGCCTGCAGGGCTGCACCACGTACATGGGCCTCAACACCACGAAGCCCGGCATGGACAACGTCCTCGTGCGTCAGGCGATCAACGTCGCCATGGACAAGGAGGCCGTCAAGGACGCGACCGGCGGCAGCCAGCTCGCCGACATCGCGACGACGATCATGCCGCCGACCGTCGTCGGCCGCGAGGAGTTCGACCTGTACGGCACCGACGAGCAGACCGGCGACCCCGAGGCGGCGAAGGAACTGCTCGCCGAGGCCGGGTACCCCGACGGGTTCGAGTTCACGCTCGACATCCGCAACCAGCCGAAGATGCAGGCGCAGGCGGAGGCCGTGCAGCAGTCGCTGTCGAAGGCCGGCATCACGGTGGACTTCAACCTCATCGACACGTCGACCTACTACGAGGTCATCGGCACGCTCTCGCAGCAGCACGACGCCGCCATCACGGGCTGGTGCCCGGACTGGCCGACCGGCGCGACCTTCCTGCCGCCGCTGTTCGAGGGATCGCAGATCTTCGAGAAGGGCAACTCGAACATCGCGCAGCTGAACGACCCCGCCGTCAACGAGCGCATGGCCGAGATCCGGCTCATGGCCGACGTCGACGAGGCGAACGCCGCATGGGGCGCGCTCGACGAGCAGATCATGGAGCTCGCGCCCCAGGTGCCGCTGCTCTACGAGAAGACGGTCATGGTCGTCGGCGACAACATCGCCGGTGCGTACAGCCACGCCGGGTTCTCGGGCGGCATCGACTACGTCTCGGTCGGACTCAAGGACGCCGAGTAGTCACCCATGAGCACGGTTCCCAGCGAACTGGCCGTCGAGACCGAGGCGAAGGGGGCACTGCCTTCGGGCGGTGCCCCCACCCCGGCCCGTCGTGTCCTGCACTCGCTCCGCACGTCCCCGGGCGCGGTCGTCTCGATCGCGATCATCGTCGCGATCGCCCTCATGGCGATCTTCGCGCCCGCGCTCTCGGCCATCACCGGCTGGGATCCGTACGAGTTCGACCCGGACGCGATCGACTCCGACCTCGGCGGCCTGCCGATCGGCCCGCTCGGCGGGATCAGCGCCGAGCACTGGTTCGGCGTCGAGCCGGGCAACGGCCGTGACATCTTCATCCGCATCGCATACGGCGCGCGGGTGTCGCTGCTCATCGCGGTGAGCGCGACCCTCGTCACCACCACCATCGGCGTCGTCCTCGGCATGATCGCCGGATACTTCGGCGGCGTCGCCGACCAGGTCATCTCGCGCGTCATGGACTTCCTGATGGCGTTCCCGACGCTGATCTTCATGATCGCGTTGCTGTCGGCGCTGCCGGCCGGCAACCGGCCCGCGCTGCTCGTGGTCGTCCTCAGCATCTTCGGCTGGCCGTACACCGCACGCATCATCCGCGGGCAGACCCTGTCGCTGCGCAACAGCGAGTTCGTCGAGGCCGCCCGCGCGTCTGGCGCGACCCCGCTCAAGATCGCGTTCCGCGAGGTGCTGCCGAACCTCCGCGGCACGATCATCGTGCTCGCGACGCTCGCCGTGCCCGGCTATATCGGCACCGAGGCGGGTCTGTCGTTCCTCGGCGTCGGCGTGACGCCGCCGACGCCGTCGTGGGGCCAGATGATCGCGACGGCCGTCGGCTGGTACGCGGTCGACCCGATGTACTTCCTCATCCCCGGCACCTTCCTCTTCCTCACCGTCTTCGCGTTCACGGTCCTCGGCGACCACCTGCGCAAGGCCCTCGACGCGGGAGACGCCGCCTGATGCTCTTCTACCTCCTCCGGCGCGTGCTCGCCGGCATCCTCGTCCTCTTCCTGATCTCGCTGTTCACCTTCGCGATCTTCTTCTGGCTCTCCCCCGACCCGGCGGTGCAGATCTGCGGCAAGACGTGCACTCCCGAGCGGATCGACCAGATCCGTTCGCAGCTCGGCCTCGACCTGCCGTTCTTCCAGCAGTACTGGCAGTTCGTCAGTGGCATCTTCACCGGCCGCACCTACGGCGAGGGTGCGAACGCCGTGACCTGCGCGGCCCCCTGCCTCGGGTTCAGCTTCCAGACGAACCAGTCGGTGACCGAGATGATCGCCGACCGGATGCCGGTCAGCGTCACGGTCGCGATCGGCGCCG
Source organism: Agromyces sp. LHK192 (assembly GCF_004006235.1). NCBI lineage: Bacteria > Bacillati > Actinomycetota > Actinomycetes > Micrococcales > Microbacteriaceae > Agromyces > Agromyces sp. LHK192. Next base: position 3,611,052 of record NZ_CP034753.1, on the reverse strand, counting down.
CCGTGCTGTGGCTGCTCGCCGGCGTCGGCGGCGGCCTGCTCAGCGCCCTGAAGCAGGGCACCGGGTGGGACCGCTCGGTGATGTTCGCTGCGCTCGCCGGCATCAGCCTGCCGAACTACTTCGTCGCGCTGCTCCTGCAGTACGTGCTCGTCGTGCAGCTGCAATGGCTGCCGTTCCCGCACGCGGCCGAGTTCTCGGAGGACCCGATCGCCTGGTTCCAGGCGTACCTCATGCCGTGGATGGTGCTCGCCTTCGGGTATGCCGCGATGTACTCGCGCATCGTGCGCACCAACGTCATCGACACGCTCGGCCAGAACTTCATGCGCACGGCCCGTGCGAAGGGCCTCGACCGATCGCTCGTCGTGCAGCGCCACGCGCTCCGACCGTCGCTGACGCCCGTCGTCACCCTGTTCGGCATGGACTTCGCGGGGCTCCTCGGCGGTGCGCTGATCACCGAGACCGTGTTCGGCCTCAACGGGGTCGGCAAGCTCGCGGCGGATTCCATCACCAAGAACGACCAGCCGGTCATCATGGGCGTCACGCTCCTCGCCGGCCTGCTCGTGGTCATCGGCAACATGGTCGTCGACGTCGCCTACACGGGACTCGACCCGAGAGTGAGGGTGAAGGCGGCATGAGCGGCATCTCCACGGCACGCACCATCTCGATCCCGGTCGCCGGTGCGCCGCTGCTCGAGGTCGAGCACCTCCGCGTCGAGTTCCCGACCTCGCAGGGCACGGCGACCGTCGTCCACGACGCGTCGTTCCGCGTCGAGCAGGGCGAGACGCTCGGCATCGTCGGCGAGTCCGGGTCGGGCAAGTCGATGACGTCGCTCGCCGTCATGGGCCTCCTGCCGCGCGGCGGTCGGGCGACCGGCAGTGCGAGGCTCTTCGGGCACGAGTTGCTGGGTCGCAGCGACCGCGACCTCCGTCGCATCCGCGGGGACCGCATCGCGATGGTGTTCCAGGACCCGCTGTCGTCGCTGAACCCGTACTACACGGTCGGCCTGCAGATCACCGAGGCCTATCGCGCGCATCGAGGGGGCAGCCGGGCGGCCGCGAGGAAGGTCGCGATCGACGCGCTCGAGCGCGTGCGCATCACCGACCCCGAGCGCCGGGTCGACCAGTACCCGCACCAGTTCTCGGGCGGGATGCGCCAACGCATCATGATCGCGATGGCGATCTGCCTCGAGCCCGACCTGATCATCTGCGACGAGCCGACGACCGCGCTCGACGTGACCGTGCAGGCGCAGATCCTCGACCTCCTCGCCGACCTCCAGCGCGAGACGGGCACGGGCATGATCTTCATCACGCACGACCTCGCGGTCGTCAGCCGGGTCGCCGACGACGTGCTCGTCATGCGCGACGGCGCCGAGGTCGAACGCGGCACGACCGAGCAGGTCTTCACCGCGCCGCGCGCACCGTACACGCGATCTCTGCTCGACGCACTCCCGCGCATCGACGATCCGTTCGAGACGCTGAAGGGGGTCGCTCGATGAGCGCCGGACCCATCCTCGCCGCACGCGGCGTCACCAAGGAGTTCGTGACGAAGGGCACCGGCAAGGTCGTCGCCGGGAAGCTGAGGTTCACCGCGGTCGACGACGTGAGCTTCGAGGTGCCGCGTGGCGGCACGCTCGGCATCGTGGGCGAGTCGGGATCGGGCAAGTCGACGACGGCGCGCATCATCGCGAAGCTCATCGATCCGACGCGGGGCACGCTCGAGTTCGACGGCGAGGATGTCACGTCGGCGCGCGGCCGCACGCTCACCGCGTTCCGCCAGAACGTGCAGGTCGTGTTCCAGGACCCGTACTCGTCGCTGAACCCGAAGCACACCGTCGAACGGCTGATCTCCGCTCCGCTGGACTACCAGGGCATCCGGCCGCCGCAGGGGCGCCGCGCGTTCGTGGCCGAGCTCATGGATCGCGTCGGCCTGAACCCCGATCACGCGCAGCGCTACCCGTCGCAGTTCTCGGGCGGCCAGGCGCAGCGCATCGGCATCGCCCGGGCGCTCGCCCTCAGGCCGAAGCTCGTCATCTGCGACGAGGCGGTCTCCGCGCTGGACGTCTCGGTGCAGGCCCGCGTCATCAACCTGCTGAACGAGCTCAAGGACGACCTCGGGCTGAGCTACGTGTTCATCGCCCACGACCTCGCGGTCGTGCGGCAGATCGCCGACACCATCGCGGTGATGCACCGTGGCCGGATCGTCGAGTCGGGCACGCGAGACGAGGTGTTCGAGCGACCGCAGCACGAGTACACGCGCAACCTGCTCGCGGCGGTGCCGCGCATCGATCCCGAGTGGGATCGGCGCAGACTGGAGATGCTCGCCGCCGAGGCGGCGGGCGAGACGGATGCGACGCAGCCGAGGCACGGAGCATCGAGCGTCGGTGCGATCGGAGGAGGCCGGGAATGATCACCGCGGAGTACACGAGCCCGGGCATGCACGTGCGCGACCACGTCGAGCGGGTGCCGCTCGACTGGTTCGGCGACCGGGATGCCGCCACGATCGAGGTGTTCGCCCGCGAGATCGTCGCGCCTGAACGCCGCCATGACCGGGACCTGCCGGTGCTCGTCTACCTGCAGGGCGGACCGGGCGGGAAGGGCCCCCGGCCGACCGGGCCCGACGGCTGGGTGGGCGAGGCGCTGCAGACCCACCGGGTCGTGCTGCTCGACCAGCGCGGCACCGGCCGGTCGACGCCCGTGTCGGGGCGCAACATCGGCCGGGTCGGCGACGCGGCCGCGCAGGCCGCGTACCTCGCGCACTTCCGCGCCGACTCGATCGTCGCCGACGCCGAGCACCTGCGGCGCGCCGTCTTCGACGGGCGCCGATGGTCGACGCTGGGGCAGAGCTACGGCGGGTTCCTCACCCTCACGTACCTGTCGCAGGCCCCGGAGGGCCTCGCCGCCTGCTACGTGACGGGCGGACTCGCGAGCGTGCACCCCGACGCATCCGAGGTCTACCGGCGCACGTACCCGCGCACCGAGCAGAAGAACCGCGAGTTCTACGCCCGCTACCGGCACCACGAGGCATCCGTCGCCCGCATCGCCGACGCCCTCGCCGCGTCGGACGTCAGGCTGCCCGACGGCGACCGGCTGACGGTCCGCCGGTTCCAGAGCCTCGGCATCGACTTCGGCATGAAGCCGGGATACGAGCGGATGCACCACCTCGTCGACGAGGCGTTCGACGGGGAGTCGGGCGAATTCAGCGAGACGTTCCTCTCGCAGGTCATGGCGCGCAGCTCCTACGCCGACAACCCGCTCTTCGCGGTCATGCAGGAGTCGATCTACGGCGCCGGCCCCGGCGCGACCGCCTGGGCGGCCGAGGCCGAGCGGACGAGGCATCCGCAGTTCGCAGAGGAGGCGCGCCCGCTGCTGTTCACCGGGGAGATGATGTACCCCTGGATGTTCGACGAGATCCGTGCGTTGCGTCCGTTCCGCGACGCGGTCGAGCTGCTCGCCCGACGCGACGACTGGTCGCCGCTGTACGACCTCGACCGGCTCGCCGCGAACGAGGTGCCGGTCGCCGCGGCCGTCTACTACGACGACATGTACGTCGACGCCGGCCTGCAGCTCGACACCGCCCGGGCGGTCGGCAACCTGCAGGCCTGGGTCACCAACGAGTACGAGCACGACGGGATCGGGTCGGAGCGGGTGTTCCCGCGCCTGCGCGACCTGGTCGCCGAGCGCGGGGGACCGCGCCGGGATGAGGAGGGAACCGCAGCATGACCGACACCGCACACCGCCACGGGTCGCACGGCCAGGAGTCGCACCGTCACGAGGGGCACGAGCGCCACGGGCACGCGGCCGCTCCGGCCGCCCCGGCGACGAGCATGCCGCAGCCGGCCGCGCCCGACCCTCGCCTGCCGCGGCTCGCCGAGGTCCCCGCGTTCCTGGAGTACATGGCGACGGGGTGGGGCACCCCCGATCGCACGCCGAACGTCCAGCCCGGCGCCGCCGCGGCCGCGGCGGCCCACCGGGCGCGGCTGTCGGCCGAATTCCCGGGCCGCGTCATCGCGGTCGCATCGGGAACGGCGCCCGTGCGCTCGAACGACACGACGTACGACTTCCGACCCGACAGCGACTTCTTCTGGCTCACCGGATGCCCCGTCGAGGACGGCGTGCTCGTCATGACGCCCGCGCCCGGCGGCCACGACGCGACCCTGTACCTGCCGCCGCCCGCGTACCCCGGCGAAGTCGGGTTCTTCCGCGACGCCCTGCACGGCGAGTTGTGGGTCGGCTCGGCGCCGAGCCTCGACGACTGGTCGGCGGCGCTCGACCTGCGCGTCGCGCCGCTCGGTGCGATCGAGGCCGCCCTGCCCCGCGCGGGGGAGGTGCTGGTCGGCGGCGCGCCGGGGCATCCGCTGCTCGCACCCGGCCCGGGAGCCGCCGCGCTCGGTCGCGTCCTCGCCGAACTGCGCATGGTCAAGGACGCGTGGGAGATCCTCGAGCTCCGCCGCGCGGTCGACGCCACGGTCGACGGGTTCGCCGAGGTCGTCCGCGAGGTGCCGCGGGCGATCGAGCACGGCGGTGAGCGCTGGCTGCAGGGCACGTTCGACCGCCATGCCCGGACGGCCGGGAACGGCCCCGGCTACGCGACCATCGTCGGCAGCGCCGGCCACGCTCCGACCCTGCACTGGGTGCGCTGCGACGGCCCGGTCGTGCCCGACGAACTGCTGCTCCTCGACATGGGCGTCGAGACCCGGTCGTACTACACGGCCGACGTGACCCGGACCTTCCCGGCGTCGGGCACCTTCAGTCCGGCGCAGCGCGAGGCGCACGACCTGGTCGAGCGCGCCCACCGCGCGGGCCTGGCCGCCGTCGCACCTGGTCGGGCCTTCACCGACTTCCACAACGCGGCCATGGAGGTCATCGCGAACGGCCTGCACGACTGGGGGCTGCTGCCGGTCTCGGTCGACGAGGCGCTCTCGCCCGAGGGCCAGCACCACCGCCGATACCTCGTGTGCGGCATCGGCCACCACCTCGGTCTCGACGTGCACGACTGCGCCGGGTCGAGCTACGAGGCGTACCAGGGCGCGACGATGCAGCCGGGCATGGTGCTCACGGTTGAGCCCGGGCTCTACTTCCACACCTTCGACGAGACGCTTCCTCCCGAATTGCGGGGCATCGGCGTACGCATCGAGGACGATATCTTGGTCACCAGCGTCGGTTCCGAGGTGCTCTCGGACGCGCTGCCGCTCGATGCCGGGGGGCTCGAGGAGTGGATGCGCACCAGGTGACGACGTGCGACGACGGGAGGGGCCAGGGATGAGCCTGCAGTCGGTACGGATGCCCGAGCAGCGGAGCCTGCGTGCGCACGTCGAGCAGGCGTTGTCCGCCGCGATCATCTCGGGTGAGCTCGCGCCGGGCACCCTGCTGACCGTGCCGACGCTCGCGGCGCAGTTCAACGTGTCGGCGACGCCGGTGCGCGAGGCCATGCTCGACCTCGAGGGGCGCGGGTTCGTCGAGCCGGTGCGCAACAAGGGGTTCCGGGTCACCGAGGTCAGCGACGAGGTGCTGCGGGAGCTGGTCGAGGTGCGGCAGTTGCTCGAGCCGCCGGCGATGGAGCGGCTCGCGCGCGGGTTCCCGTCGGAGCGCCTCGAGGAGCTGCGCGCCGTCGCGAGCCAGATCGTCGAGGGTGCGGCGACGGGCGACCTGCAGGCGTACCTCACCGCCGACCTTGAGTTCCACCTCACCCTGACCCGCATGGTCGGCAATCGCCTGCTGGTCGACATCGTGCGCGACCTCCGTTCGCGGACCCGGCTGGTGGGTCTCGCGACGATGCTGGAGTCGGATCGGCTCGGCGAATCGGCGGCCGAGCACCTCGTGCTGCTCGACCACCTCGCGGCCGGCGACGCGACGGCGGCTCGCGAGCTCATGCACCGGCACATCCACCACACCCTCGGCTGGTGGGCGGGGAATCCCGAGCGGGAGTAGCTCCCCGACCGGCGGCTCCGCGCGGCCCGAGTCCCGCGACCCCCGAAACGGGGCCGCGCAGTGACTTTCCAAACCCCACAATGTGTGACATATTACTGTTGGATCGACCGCCAGAGGAGGTGCCGGCATGACCACCCACGACGTCGCCGTGATCGGCGCCGGCATCGTCGGCGCTGCCTGCGCCCGCGCCCTGGCCGTCGCCGGGCTGCGCGTGGTCGTGCTCGAGCGCTCGGCCGCGGCATCCGGCACCACCGGCCGCGGCGAGGGCAACCTGCTGCTCTCCGACAAGGCGCCCGGGCCCGAACTCGACCTCGCCCGCCGCGCGGCGGCCCTCTGGCCGGTCGTCGCCGCCGAGCTCGCCGCCGAACTCGGACCCGACTTCCCCGCCATCGAGTACGAACCCAAGGGCGGCCTCGTCGTCGCCACGACCGAGGCCGGCGCGGGGCCCCTCACCGCCTTCGCCGACGGCCAGCGTGCCGCCGGGGTCGACGCCCGGGTGATCGGCCTCGACGAGGCCTTCGACCTCGAACCGCACCTGAACCCCGCGATCACAGCGGCCGTGCACTACCCCGAGGACGCGCAGGTGCAGCCGGTGATCGCCGCCGAGGCGCTGCTCGCCTCCGCGCGCCGGCACGGCGCCGACGTGCGCACCGGGGTCGAGGTGCTCGGCGCGACCCGCGACCGCAACGGTCGCCTGACCGAGCTGCACACGACCGCCGGCGACATCGCCTGCGCCCGCGTGGTCGTCGCGGCGGGCCCGTGGACGGGCGCCGTGAGCGCCGCGCTCGGCGCACCGCTGCCCGTGCTGCCGCGACGCGGCATGGTGCTCGTCACTACCCGCATGCCGCACCGCGTGTTCCACAAGGTCTACGACGGCGACTACTTCGGTGCGACGCAGTCGAGCGACGCAGCCCTGCAGACCTCGAGCGTGGTCGAATCGACCGCCGCGGGCACCGTGCTCATCGGCTCGAGCCGCGAGCAGGTCGGCTTCGACGACCGGTTCCGCGTCGAGGTGCTGCGGCAGGTCGCCGCGAAGGCCCTGCGGCTCTTCCCGTTCCTCGAGGGCGCCTCGGTGATGCGCGCCTACGGCGGCTTCCGGCCCTACATGCCCGACCACCTCCCGGTGATCGGCGCCGACCACCGCGTCGACGGCGTCTGGCACGCGACCGGCCACGAGGGGGCGGGCATCGGGCTCTCGCTGTCGACGGCCGAACTCCTCGTCGCAGAGATGACGGGCGGCGCCGCGCCCATCGACCCGGCGCCCATCGACCCGGCGCCGTTCTCTCCCGCACGCGCGAGCCTGCAGCCCCATCTCGAGGCGGTGGCATGAGCGCGCGCCTGCTCCCCGCCGGGTCCGACCCGATCCGGCCCGGCGCCTCGACGCCGATCACGATCCGCATCGACGGCGAGCCCGTGCCCGGCGTGGCCGGGCAGACGATCGCGGGCGTCGTGCTCGCGAGCGGGCGGATCGCCTGGCGGCGCACGTCGGCCGACGGGCGCCCACGCGGGCTCTTCTGCGGCATCGGCGTGTGCTTCGACTGCATCGTCACCGTCAACGGCGACCGCGACGTGCGCGCCTGCCAGCGCCGCGCGAACGACGGCGACGTCGTCGAGTCGCAGCACGACGCGCTGCCGGAGGTGCACGGATGACCGGGGTCGTGACGACCGACGTCCTGGTGATCGGCGCCGGCCCCGCCGGCCTCGCCGCGGCGCTCGCCGCCCGCGCCCGTGGCGCCGCCGTCACCCTGCTCGACGCCGCCGACGACCTCGGCGGCCAGTACTGGCGACACCTTCCGGCCGAACGCCCCTCGGCGCGCGAGCGGGTGCTCCACCACGGGTGGGAGCGATTCGACCGGATGCGTCGCGACCTCGCGGCCGACCCCGGCTGCGAGGTGCTCACGAGCGCGCAGGTGTGGGCGATCGAGCCCGGCGTCGCCGACGCCGACCCGGGTGCCTCTCCACGAGCGGACGAGTCGGCGCGCGACGGCGACACCGGTCGCCCGGTCGTGCACGTGCTCGTCGGACCCGTCGACGGCGCCGACCGGGTGGCCCGGAGCATCCGCCCGGACGCCCTCGTGCTCGCGACCGGCGCGCACGACCGCACGCTGCCGTTCCCCGGCTGGGACCTGCCGGGCGTGTTCACCGCCGGCGCCGCGCAGGCCCTCGCGAAGGGTGAGCGGGTCGCGGTCGGCGAGCGCGTCGTCGTCGCCGGAGCCGGCCCGTTCCTCCTGCCGGTCGCGGCGTCGCTCGCCGCGACAGGGGCGCGGGTGCTCGGCGTGCACGAGGCGAACCGCCCCGGTGCGCTCGTGGCGGGCTGGTTGCCCAGGCCCTGGGCGCTCCTCGGCGCCGGCGGCAAGGCCGCGGAGCTCGCCGGCTACGCGTGGAACCACGTCCGCCACCGCATCCCGTACCGGACCGGCAGCGCCGTCGTCGCCGCGCACGGCGTCGACCGCGTCGAGGCCGTCACGATCGCCGACCTCGACCGCGACTGGCGGCCCGTGCCGGGAACCGAGCGCCGCGTCGAGGCCGACGCGGTGTGCGTGAGCCACGGCTTCACGCCCCGCCTCGAACTGCCGATCGCCGCGGGCTGCGCGATCTCCTCCGACCGCTTCGTGATCGTCGACGAGCGCCAGGCCACCAGCGTGCCCGGCGTGTACGCCGCCGGCGAGATCACCGGCATCGGCGGCGTCGACGCGGCGCTCGCCGAGGGTACGCTCGCCGGTCACGCCGCCGCCGGCGGGGCATCCGACGACCCGGCCGTCTCGCGCGCCGTGCGCGCGCGCCGCACCTTCGACGACTTCGCCGCCCGCATCGAGCGGGCCCACGGCATCCGCCCCGGGTGGACGGCGTGGCTGCGCGACGACACGCTCGTCTGCCGCTGCGAGGAGGTGCCCTACGGCCGGCTCCGCCGCACCGCGGACGCGACCTGCTCGACCGGGCTCCGCTCGCTCAAGCTCACGACCCGAGCCGGCCTCGGCATCTGCCAGGGCCGGATCTGCGGCCGCACCGTCGAGCACCTGCTCGGCGGCACCGACCGGACCGGGGGCGGCGGCTTCGCCGACGGCGTCAGCACCGACCGGCGACCGATCGCCGCGCCGATCAGGCTCTCCGAACTCGCCGGGGTCACCCGACCCGCCGGCGCATCCGAACCAGGCGCACTCGAATCGGGTGCACCCGAACCCGCTCCACGAAAGGAAACCCCATGACCGACACCTTCGACCTCGGCGGCGTGGTCGTCGCGACGACCCTCGCCTTCAAGGAGGACGCCTCGGCCCCCGCCGGGCTCGCCGTCGACTACGACCGATTCGCCGCGCACTGCGACTTCCTGATCGCCAACGGATGCCGCGGCGTCGGGCCGAACGGCTCGTTGGGCGAGTACTCGTCGCTGACCGACGAGGAGCGACGCAAGGTGATCCAGGTCGCCGTCGAGGCCGTCGGCGGCCGCGGCATCGTCGTCGCCGGCGTGCACGGCGTCGGCTGGCACCAGGCCGTGAAGTGGGCCGAGTACGCGAAGGAGGACGGTGCCGACGGAGTGCTCGCGCTGCCGCCGACGATCTACCGTGCGAACCGCGGCGAGGTGGTCGAGCACTACACCCGGCTCAACGAGGTCGGCCTGCCGATCATGCTCTACAACAACCCGTTCGACACCAAGGTCGACCTGACGCCGGACCTCGTTGCCGAGCTCGCGCAGCTCGAGAACGTCGTCGCGATCAAGGAGTTCACGGCCGACATCCGCCGGGTCCTCGAGATCCGCGAGCGCTGCGACATCCAGGTGATCGCCGGCGCCGACGACCTGCTGTTCGAGTCGCTCGTCGTGGGCGCCACCGGCTGGTTCGCCGGATACCCGAACGCGTTCCCGAAGGAGGCCGTCGAGATCTACGACCTCGTGCAGGCCGGACGCATCGACGAGGCGCGCGAGCTGTACCGCCACCTCGTGCCGGTGTTCCGCTGGGACTCGAAGACCGAGTTCGTGCAGGCGATCAAGTACTCGATCGACTTCGCCGGCCAGAGCTACGGCGGCCCGACCCGCCCGCCGCGCGGCCCGCTCATCCCCGAGCACGCCGAGCAGGTGCGTCGCGAGACGCAGGCCGCGCTCGACTACATCGCGTCGCGCTGAGGCGCCCACCGCACATCGACCACCGGGCGTGAGCCCGGCAACCGGCAGGAGGATGGGACCATGCGTTCCTCACGGGTGATCACCGCGGTCGACTCGCACACCGAGGGGATGCCGACGCGCGTCGTGACCGGCGGCGTCGGCGTCATCCCCGGCGCGACGATGAACGAGAAGCGCCTGCACTTCATGGCGCACCTCGACGACCTGCGGCTGTTCCTGATGAACGAGCCGCGCGGGCACGCCGCGATGAGCGGCGCGATCCTGCAGCCGCCGACCCGGCCGGACTGCGACTGGGGCGTCGTCTACATCGAGGTGTCGGGGTGCCTCCCGATGTGCGGCCACGGCACCATCGGGGTCGCGACCGTGCTGGTCGAGACCGGCATGGTCGACGTCGTCGAGCCCGTCACCGAGATCCGGCTGGACACCCCGGCCGGGCTCGTGATCGCGCGCGTCCAGGTCAGCGACGGCCACGCCGACTCGGTCACGATCGAGAACGTGCCGAGCTACGTCGACGTGCTGGATGCCTCGGTCGAGGTGCCGGGGCTCGGCACGGTGCCGTACTCGATGGCCTTCGGCGGCAACTTCTACGCGATGGTCGACCTCGACGACGTCGGGCTGCCGTTCGACCGGGCGCGCCAGCAGGACATCCTGCAGGCCGGGCTCGCGATCATGGACGCGATCAACGTCGAGGCGCCGCCGCGGCATCCGACGATCGACGGTCTCGACCACTGCCACCACGTCGAGTTCATCGCACCCGGATCGGATGCCCGTCATTCGCGGCACGCGATGGCGATCCACCCGGGATGGTTCGACCGGTCGCCGTGCGGCACCGGCACGTCGGCACGGATGGCGGAGCTGTGGGCGCGCGGCGAGCTCGCGCTCGACACCGACTTCGTCAACGAGTCGTTCATCGGCAGCCGGTTCGTCGGGCGCCTGATCGCCGAGACCGAGGTCGACGGGCGGCCGGCGGTGATCCCGACGATCACCGGCCGGGCGTGGGTGACGGGCATGGGGCAGTACCTGCTCGACCCCAGCGACCCGTTCCCCACCGGGTTCCAGTTCTGACCCGAGGCCGGCGCCGCAGCACCGCGCCGGAACGCCGGTACGAACACCAACACCAGCACCAGCACCACAGGAGCACTGCACCGTGACCGACCTGCACGACGTCGACCTGATCGCCGAGACCGCGGCGGCGGCCGCCGCACCTTTCGCCGACACCAGCCCCGCCGAGCGGGCGCGAGCCCTCGTGGCCGTCGCCGACGCGCTCGACGCCGCGGCCGACGACCTGGTGCCGATCGGCATGCGCGAGACCGGGCTCGCCGAGGCGCGCCTTCGCGGCGAGCTCCGCCGCACCACCGTGCAGTTGCGGCTCTTCGCCGAGACCGTGCTCGACGGCTCGTACCTCGACGTCAGGATCGACGACGCCGATCCCGGCTTCGCGCTCGGCCCTCGGGCCGACGTGCGGCGCATGCTCGTGCCCGTCGGCCCGGTCCTGAACTTCGCGGCATCGAACTTCCCGTTCGCGTTCTCGGTCGCGGGCGGTGACACCGCGTCGGCGCTGGCCGCCGGGTGCCCCGTCGTGCTCAAGGCGCACCCGGGCCATCCCGAGCTGTCTCGCGCGACGGCGCGCATCGTGGCCGCCGCGCTCGCGGACGCCGGCATGCCCGACGGCGTGTTCCAGGTCGTCGAGGGCGTCGAGGCGGGCGTCGCGATCCTGCAGCACCCCCGCATCCGGGCCGCGTCGTTCACCGGCTCGCTGCGGGCGGGGCGGCACCTCGCCGACCTCGCCGCCGCGCGCCCCGCGCCGATCCCGTTCTACGGCGAGCTCGGAAGCGTGAACCCCGTGTTCGTCACCCGCGCAGCCCTCGACGAACGCGGCGGCGAACTCGCCGCGGGATTCGTCGCGAGCGTCTCTGGCTCGGCCGGGCAGCTCTGCACCAAGCCCGGCCTCGTGTTCGCGCCGGCCGACGAGCGGTTCGCCGGCCTCGTCGCCGACGCCGCCGCCGAGGTACCCGAGCACCGGCTGCTGAACGGCGGGATCACGCGCGGCTTCGGCGCTCGCCGCGACGCGGTGCTGGGCGCGCCCGGCGTCGTCGCGGTCGCCGGCGGGGTGCTGCGCGTCGACGACGACGGCGACGGCTGGGCGACGCCGACGATCCTCAGGGTGTCGCTCGACGACTTCCGCGCCGCCCGCGACGCGCTCGCCGAGGAGGCGTTCGGGCCGCTGTCGATCCTCGTCGAGGTGCCGGAGGGCGCCGACCTCGCGGCGCTCGTCGAGGAGTTCGTCGAGGGCGAGCTCACCGCCACCGTGCACCTCGGCTCGTCCGAGGCATCGAGGGAGGCGACGGGGGATGCCGCAGGCGAGGCATCCGATGCGGCCCGAGCGCTGCTGCGTGCGCTGACCGACCGGGTGGGGCGCGTGCTCGTCGGCGGCTGGCCGACCGGGGTCGCGGTGACGCCCGCGATGCAGCACGGCGGTCCGTGGCCGGCGACCACCGATGCCGGGTCGACGACGTCGGTCGGCACCGCGGCGATCGCCCGCTTCCTGCGACCGGTCGCCTACCAGTCGGTGCCCGAGGCGCTGCTGCCGCCCGCGCTGCAGGATGCGAACCCGTGGGGCGTGCCGCAGCGGCGGTCGCCCGCCGGGGAGTCGACGTCGTGGGGGACGATCGCCTGACGGCTCGTCGGCGCCCGCCGTGCCCCCGGAGCTCGATCGCCGCGCCCCCGTAGATTCGAAGCATGGTGCCTCCCGACCGTCGACTCAGGCGTCCGAACGCGGCGATCGCATTCACGGACTCGGAGGGCGACGGAACGCCCGTGGTGCTCACCCACGGCGCGGGCCTGGACCGCACGATGTTCGACGCCCAGGCGCAAGCATTGGAAGGGGCCGGTTACCGCGTGATCACGTGGGACCTTCGCGCGCACGGCGCCTCGACCCTCGCACCCGGGACACGGTTCACCGCGACGGACGCCCTGGACGACCTCGACGCCCTGCTCACAGCCTGCCGGATCGACCGGGCCGTGCTGGTGGGGCACTCGCTCGGGGGCAACCTCGCGCAGGCGTTCGCCCGGGCCCGCAGCGACCGGGTGCTCGGGCTCATCGCGATGGACTCGACCTGGAACACGGGCCCGCTCTCCGCGCTCGAACGACGAGCGCTCCGCCTTGCGGCCCCGTCGCTCGCGCTCGTTCCGGCTCGCAGGCTGCCCGGCCTCATGGCGCGCGCCTCCGCCGTCTCGCCGTGGGCGGTCGAGCGGGTGGAGCAGACCTTCGCGAGGATGCCGAAGCCGGTCTTCCTGGACGTCTGGCGAGCCGTCGTGTCATTCGTCGATCCCGACCCCGGGTACCGATCCCCGGTTCCGCTGGGCCTGGTCCGGGGAGCGCAGGACCGCACCGGCAACATCGCGACCGCGATGCCGCGGTGGGCCGAGGCCGAAGGCGCCTCGGAGTTCGTGATCCCCGGGGCCGGTCACCTCGTCACCTGGGACGCACCCGAGGCAGCCTCGGGGGCGCTGCTCCGGATCCTCGGCGGCTGGACGCCCTGACGGCATCCGGCGAGGCGGGAGGGGGTGTCGCGGCGCGGCGCGCTACCGCTGCTTCGCCTTCGCGTCCGACACCTCGCGGCGCGGCACCGCACGCACGGGCTCGCCGCGGCGGTCCTGGCCGGGCAGCGGCCGCGAGCGTCGACCGTAGATCAGGTCGGACGAGTCGAGCAGCCACGGCACGAGGGCGACGGTCACGCCGTGCACGAGCATGAGCTTCTGCCGGATGCGCCGCGCCTTGTGGTTGTGCAGGATGCCCTCCCACCAGTGCCCCACGATGTACTGCGGCATGTAGACCGTGATCACCTCGGAGCCGTGCTCCTGGCGGTGCTGCTTGAGGTACTGGATCAGCGGGTGGCTGAGGTCGCGGTACGGCGACGACAGGATGCGCAGCTTCACGTGGATGTTCTGCTTGACCCAGTCCTTCTTCAGCTGCTTGGTCGCGGCCTCGTCGATGGACACGTGCACGGCCTCGAGCGAGTCGTGGCGGGCGGCGATCGCGTAGTCGAGCGCCTTCAGTGTCGGCTTCTGCATGCGGCCGACCAGCACGATCGCGTGGTCGCCCTGCGCGCCGAAGGTCGTGGTCGGGTCGACGGCGATCTCGCGCTCGACGTCGCGGTAGTAGCGGTGCACGCCCATCATGAGCAGGAACAGGATCGGCATGAGCACGAACACGATCCATGCGCCGTGGGTGAACTTCGTGACGGTGACCACCACGAGGACCACCGCGGTCATGGTGGCGCCGAGCGCGTTGATGACGAGCGCGCGCTGCATCGCCCCGCGCGAGAGCGCCCGGTCGTCGTCGGTGGCCTGGCGACCGGGCCGCCCGCTGCGCGCGCTGCCGGCCGGATGGGGCCTTCGCCGCAGCTCGCGGACCCAGTGCCGCACCATGCCCGTCTGGCCCAGCGTGAACGAGACGAACACGCCGATGATGTAGAGCTGGATCAGCACGGTCAGGTTGGCCTGGAAGATGATCAGGATGATGCTCGCCGCGAGCGCGAGGATCAGCACGCCGTTCGAGAAGATGAGGCGGTCGCCGCGCGTCGAGAGCGACTTCGGCGCGTACCCGTCGCGGGCGAGCACCGAGCCGAGCAGCGGGAACCCGTTGAACGCGGTGTTCGCGGCCAGCAGCAGTACCAGCGCCGTCGTCGCCTGGATCAGGTAGAAGGGGAACGACCCCTCGCCGAAGGTCGCCCCCGCGACCTGCGCCATGAGGCTCTGCTGCGGCTCGGTGGCACAGCCCTCCCAGCCGATGAGGTGGCACGGCACCTCGGCGTAGTGCACGTCGGCGATGAGCGCGACCGTCGTCAGGCCCGCGAAGAGGGTGATCGCGATGCCGCCCATCGCGACGAGCGTGAGCTGCGCGTTGCGGATCTTCGGCACGCGGAACGCGGGCACGCCGTTCGAGATCGCCTCGACGCCCGTGAGGGCGGAGCATCCGCTCGCGAAGCTGCGCAGCAGCAGGAGCACGACCGCCGCCTGCGTGAGCGACTCGCCCTCGACCTCGTACTGCGCCGACTCGGCGACCGGCGGGTCGCCCAGCAGCGTGCGGGTCAGTCCGACGACGATCATCACGAAGACGCTGCCGATGAACAGGTACGTCGGCACCGCGAACGCCTTCGACGACTCGCTGACCCCGCGCAGGTTCACGGCGGCCAGGATGATGACGAACAGCACGGCGAGCTCGACCCGCCACGGGTTGAGCTCGGGGATGGCCGAGATGATGTTGTCGACGCCCGAGGCGACCGACACGACCACCGTCATCACGTAGTCGACGAGCAGGGCGGATGCCACCACGAGCCCGGCCTTCTCGCCGAGGTTGCGGTGCGCGACCTCGTAGTCGCCGCCGCCCGACGGGTAGGCGCGGATCAGCTGGCGGTAGCTCGCGACGACCGTCACGAGGAGCACCACCACCGCGAGCGCGACCCACGGGGCGAAGCTGAGGAACGCCAGCCCGCCCACCAGGAGGATCATCACGAGCTCCTGCGGGGCGTAGGCGACCGACGAGAGCGGGTCGCTCGCGAAGATCGGCAGCGCCAGCTTCTTGGGCAGGAGCTGGCCCTCGAGCTTTTCCGTCGGCAGCGGGTCGCCGATGATCCAGTGCTTCGGCGACTTCAGCTCCGCGGGTGGGGCGTCGCGGGCATCCCCCTCATTCGTCACGGCGGATGACACTACTCCCGCGGCATCCGATGTCAAGTCCGCCGATCGGCGGACGCGCGGGGCGGGACGTCGCCGACCGGTTTCCGCAGGTCCCGCCGAAGTTCCGGTTGGTAGCCTGTCGACATGACCCTCGCCCCCTCCGCCCTGCTTCCGCGTGCCCGCCGACGACTCGCCGCGATGGCCGCGACCGCGCTCGCCGCGGGCCTGCTGCTCGGCATCGCGGGCGCGGCGCAGCCGGCCTCCGCGCACGACCAGCTCCTCGGCTCGACGCCCGAGCCCGGCGAGGTGTTCGAGGCCGCGCCAGAGCAGGTCGAGCTGACGTTCAGTGACAACGTCATCGTCGTCGGCACCGTGATCGAGGTCGTCGACGAGCAGGGTTCGGCGATCGACACCGGCGAGACCGAGGTGCTCGGGCCCGACGTGCTTGCGACGCTGCCCGCCGACCTCGAGGGGGAGTACCAGGTGCGCTGGCGGGTCGTCTCGAGCGACGGGCACCCGATCGAGGGAACCATCGACTTCGGCGTCGGCGCGGGTGCGACCGGCGTCTGGGATGGACGGGCCGCGGGTGGCGACGCGTCCGACGCCGCGACGGACCCGGCATCCGAGGACGCCGGTGAGGCGACCGACGCGCCGAACGGCTGGCTGATCGCCGGATTCGTGGTCGGCGCGCTCGCCGTGATCGGCCTCGTGATCGCCCTCATCGTGAAGACGGGGCGCCGGGCGCCGGGCACGGACGCACCGGGCACGGATGCCACGCGCCCCGGTGACGGCACGGAGCCCCGCGCGTGAGCGACGTCGCCGACTGGGTCGCCGTGCGGCGCTCCGACGCGGAGACGGTCGGCTACCTCGACCCGCTGACGCCCGACTTCGACCGGGTGCAGGCACGCAGCCTGCTCGGCCACGCCGTCGGCGAAGCCCAGTCGTACGTCGACGCCGAAGAGCTGCTGCTCGACCGCGGCATCGGCGAGCTCGCCGACTCGTGGCACCTCGACGGCGGCGAGCAGGCCCTGTCGATCGCCGAGCTCTCGCCGCACGGCATCGTGCTGCGCGACGCCCTGCTGTCGAAGGCGCTGCTCCCGACCGAGGACATCCGCATCCCCTGGCCGGACCTCGACGGGCGCTTGTCGCGCACCCGCCCGGTGGGCGAGTAGGTCTCACCGCGCGAGCAGGTATGCCGCGGCGCACGCCGCGAGGCCCGCTGCGAGGGTGACGGCGACGTTCGCCACCGCGGCGCGGGCACGGCGCGCGAGGGCGAGCTCCACGGTCTCGACCGTCCACGTGCTGAACGTGGTGAGGCCGCCGCAGAACCCGGTCACCAGCACGACCCGGACGTCGTCGCCGACCGCTGCGCGCTCGGCGAGGCCGATGACGACTCCGGCGACGGCCGAGCCCGCGACGTTGGCGATCAGGATGCCGAGCGGGATGCGGCCATCGCGCACCGGGAGCGCGCGGCTGAGGCCGTAGCGCGCGACGGCGCCGATCGCGCCGGCGACGAGCACGGCAGCGGCGATCCACGGCGTGAGGGCGGCGGTCATGTCGTGGCTCCGCGGCCCGGACGGCCGGGGTCACCGGGCTCGACGGCCTCGGGCGGCACCCGGCCGTGCACCAGCCGAGCGCCGAGGACCAGCCCGGCGTACGCGAGGCCGATCCCGCCGATGAGCGACACGGCGAGGTAGGCGCCGGCCGTCCACCAGGACCCCGCGCCGGCGAGGAGCACGAGCGAGGCCATCACCGCCGAGAGCGTCGTGAACGACCCCAGCAGTCCGGCCCCGGCACCGGCCTTGACCCAGGCGGGCGTGGACGGCCGGGTCCAGAGCCCGCCCACCAGCGTTCCGAGCGCGAGTGCGCCCGCGAGGTTCGCGACCAGTGTCGAAACGGGGAACGCGTCGTCCCCGTGCGGCAGCAGCAGGTCCAGACCGAACCGCAGTCCGGTGCCGATGAGGCCGCCGACGAACACGGCGAGGATCGCGCGCACACGCCGAGGCTAGCGGAGCGGCCGGATGGAACCGCGCGGGACCGCCGACCTCAGCGCTCGCCGAACGACCCGAGCACCTCCGCACGCACCTCGGCGAGCCGGGCGCGAAGCAGCGACACCGTGTCCGCGGAGAGCCCGGCCCGGTGCGCCTGGGCGCGCAGGTCGGTGCGCAACTGCTGCCGGAACTCGTTGATGACGAGGTCGGCCTCGTGCACGGCGCGGTTCGACTCGGCCTGCCCGGCGGACGGAGCGGCCGACGGACCGGACGGCATCCGGGCGTCCTTCGCCGCGCGCTTGGCCTCCCGGGCCGCGTTGGCGAGCTCTGCGCGCAGCGTGCGCATGGCCTCGTCGACCTCGGCGCGCACGCCGTCGGCGAGCCGTCGCACGGAGTCGTCGACCTCGTCCTCGATCGCGTCGAGTTCGGGGCGGCGTCGCTCGAGCTCGGCTCGACCCGCCGGGGTGATCGCGTAGACGGTCTTTCGGCCGTCGACGGACTTCTCGACGAGGCCCTCCTCCTCGAGCTTCGCGAGGCGGGGGTAGATCGTGCCGGCGCTCGGCGAGTAGGTGCCCCCGAACCGGTCGGAGAGCGCCTGGATCAGCTCGTACCCGTGCCGGGCGTGCTCGGCGAGCAGCGCGAGCAGGTAGAGCCGGAGGCTGCCGTGGGCGAAGACGGGTGGGGTCATTCGCCCGTCTCCTCCGCTGCACCGGTGTCCGGGGCATCCGCTGCGGCCTTCTCGCGGCGCATGACGGAGATGTTGCCCGCGACGCTGCTGGCGGCGAGGTCGAGCCACTGGCCGGCGAGTTCGCCGGTCGAGTACTCGAAGCCCTTGCCGAGCACGCCCTTGAAACGGCTGTCGTCGAGCACGATGGTGCCGCCGACCGTGTTGATGCGGAAGCGCGAGCCGGACCCCTCGGCGTACCGCACGGTCAGGTCGCCCGAGACGGTGTTGGTGTCGATCCGCGACGGCGTGCCGTGCGCGTCGACGATCATGTCGCCCGAGACCGTGTCGGCGTTGAAGCCGACGATGTCGCCGGAGGCGATGATGTCGCCCGAGACCGAGTGCGCGGTGACCCGGCCGGTGTGGTTGCCGGCCGAGACCTCGCCCGAGACGGTCGAGAGCTCGACGTCTCCCGAGTGGTTGTCGACGACGACGTCGCCGGAGACGGTGCTGAACTTCGCGTCGCCGTCGAAGCCGCTGACGAGCGCGTCGCCCGAGACGATGCCGAGCTTCACGATCGCGTGGCGCGGCGCGAGGATCGACACCTGCGCCTTGGCGTTGCCGGCGTACCCCTTGAACGCGTCGATGAACTTGTCCCAGCGCAGCTGGGGGTGGTCGATCTCGAGGCGGTCGCCGTCGATCGAGACCTTGAGGTCCTTGCCGGTGACGTCGGATATCTCGACCCGGGCGCCCGGTTCGTCGTGGGCGATCAGGTCGACCTTGCCGCCGATGAGGCTGATCTTGAGGTTGCGGACGAGTTCGAGGTCGATCACCCGCGTTTCGCCGGGTGCGATCACCCACTGCTCGATGGACATTCGATTCCTCCTGTCGTGCGGAAGTCCGGGGCGACTCCCGCCTCGTAACTCGCGATATATCGCGTCTCTGAGAATCAAGATATATCGCGTTTTCGGGGTCGGCAAGCCGGTTCAGCGATTTCCGGGTTGACCTTGACGCTACGTCAACTTCTACGCTGGAAGCATCCGGGAATCACCCGGTTCTCGGAAAGGAGCAGCACATGGACTGGTCGATCCAGGAGGTGGCGAGACTCGCGGGCACCACGAGCCGCACCCTGCGTCACTACGACGACCTCGGCCTGCTGCCGCCGAGCCGGGTCGGCTCGAACGGCTACCGCCACTACGACCAGGCCTCGCTCGTGCGGTTGCAGCGCATCCTGCTGCTGCGCGAACTCGGGCTCGGGCTGCCCGCGATCGGCGAGGTGCTCGCCGGCGAGGCATCCGAGGTCCATGCCCTGGCGGGCCACCTGGAGTGGCTCCGACAGGAACAGGAACGACTGGCGCGGCAGATCGCGTCGGTCGAGAAGACCATGCACGCCGTGGAAGGAGGTGAACAGATCATGGCTCACGACATGTTCGACGGATTCGACCACACGCAGTACCGCGAAGAGGTCACCGAGCGCTGGGGTGCCGACGCGTACGAGCGCGGCGACCGCTGGTGGCGCGGCATGGGCGACGCGGAGCGCACGGCCTGGCAGGCCCGCACCGCGCAGCTCGCCGCCGACTGGGCGGATGCCGCGACGCGCGGCGTCGACCCGGCCTCGGTCGAGGCGCAGGCGCTCGCGAAGCGCCACGTCGAGTGGCTCACGGGCATCCCGGGCACGCCGACCGCGGCGCCCGGAGGCGACGTGAAGGGCTACGTGCTCGGCCTCGGCGAGATGTACGTCGCCGACCCGCGGTTCGCGGCGAACTACGGCGGCACCGAGGGTGCCGGGTTCGTGCGCGACGCGCTGCGCGTCTACGCGGAGGCGGCGCTGTAGTCGCCTCGGCTTCCCGCCCGTCGTGACCCCCGAGGTGTCCCGCCTCGGGGGTCACGGCGTCCGCCGACCCGGCGGATGGTGAACCGCGCGATCGTCCAGCCGCACAGCGGGCCGATCGTGACCGCGAACAGCACGGTGCCGAGTCCGACGTTGCCGCCGAGCAGCCAGCCCAGTGCGAGCACGGTCAGTTCGATGCCGGTGCGCACGATCCAGATGCGCCATCCGGTCACGCGGTGCAGGCCGGTCATGAGCCCGTCGCGGGGACCGGGTCCGAAGCCGGCGCCGATGTAGAGGCCGGTCGCGACCGCCAGCAGCAGGATGCCGCCCGGCAGCAGCAGGATGCGCACCCACAGGTCCAGCGACTCCGGGATGAGGAAGAGCCCGAGGTCGGCGGCCGGGCCGATCAGGATCGCGTTCATGATCGTGCCGAATCCGGGCCGCTGCCGGATCGGGATCCACAGCAGCAGCACGACACCGCTCACGATCAACGTGATGGTTCCGAACGTGAGGCCGGTCTGCTTCGCGAGGCCCTGGCTCAGCACGTCCCACGGGGAGACGCCGAGGGCCGCGCGCACGATCATCGCGATCGCGAAGCCGTACAGCACGAGACCCACGATGAGCTGCACGAGGCGGCGCGTGAGGAGCGGTGCGGGATCGTCGAACGAGGGCAGGCGGCGTGGCATGCCTTCCATCCAATTCCGAGATTGGCCTTCCAGCAAGATGCCAATTCGCATAATCTGGCTCGCATGTCGGATGCCACGCTGAGCGCCCGCCGCCTCGAGACCCTCCTCGGCCCCTGGCGCGGCGACGAATCCCCCACGACGGATGCCGCGTACCGCGCGCTCGCCGAACGGATCCGGCTCCTCGTCATCGACGGACGCATCACGGTGGGCACCCGGCTCCCCGCCGAACGCGACCTCGCCGACCGGCTCGGGCTCAGCCGCACGACCGTGACCGCCGCCTACCGGCGCCTGCGCGAGCAGGACCTGCTGACGAGCACCCGCGGGTCCGGCTCGGTCGCCCGGCTGCCCGGTGCGCCCAGCCTGCCGCCGGCGCCCGGCGGCAACGGGTTCATCGACTTCTCGAAGGCGGCGCCGGCCGCCCTGCCGTGGCTGCCCGACCTGGCCCGCGAGGCGGCCGACGAACTGCCCGCCCACCTCGGCGACGCCGGATACGACCCCATCGGCACGCCCGTGCTCCGGCAGGCCATCGCCGACCGGTACACCGCGCGCGGCCTGCCCACCTCACCCGACCAGGTCATGGTCACGATCGGCGCCCAGCACGCCATCGCGCTGCTGTCGCGGGCGCTCATCGGCCGCGGCGACCGCGCCGTGATCGAGACGCCGACCTATCCGCACGCGTACGAGGCGCTGCGGGTGGAGGGCGCGAGGCTCGTGCCCGTCGCGGTCGCGCCGCACGACGGCGGCGGGCTCGGAGGATCTGCGGAGTGGACCGCCGGCCCGGCCGACGAGGGAGAGGCGTTCGCGCGCGCGTTCGGCCACGCGAACCCGGTGGCGGCGTACCTGATGCCCGACTTCCACAACCCGACCGGGCGCACGATGAGCGAGCAGGCCCGCGAGCACGTGCTCGACGCCGCCGCCCGCCAGGGCACCGTCGTCATCGCCGACGAGACGATCGCCGAACTCGACATCGACCGGCGCGGAACCTTCAAGCCCCTCGCCGCGTACGGACCCGCCGTGCTCATCGGGTCGACGGGCAAGACCGTCTGGGGCGGGGTCCGCGTCGGCTGGATCCGCGCCGACCGGTCGCTCATCCGGCGCCTGCTCGCGGTGCGGGCGCCCGGCGACCTCGGCACGCCCATCCTCGAGCAGCTCATCACCGCTCGCGCGCTCGAGCGCATGGACGACGTCCTCGCACTACGGCGCGAGCAGTTGCGTGCCGGCCGAGACCTGCTCGAGACGCTGCTCGCCGACGCGTTCCCCGAGTGGCACGTGCCGCACGTCGACGGCGGCATCGTGACCTGGGTCGGCCTCGGAGCACCGGTCAGCTCGCAACTCGCGCTCGCGGCGCGCTCGCACGGGCTCGTCATCGCCGCCGGCCCGCGGTTCGGCATCGACGGCGCCTTCGAGCGGTTCCTGCGGCTGCCCATCTGCTACTCCGCGGCCGAGACGGAGGGGGCCGTGCGGGCCCTGCGACTCGCGTGGGAGTCGCTGCCGGGGATGCCGGCCGCCGACGCCGGACTGCTGTCGGGCGTCGTCTGAGGGTACGCCGCCGAACGCACGCCGTCCGGGCGCATGACGTCCGACCGCATGACGGAGACGGCGACGGTCCGCGCCGAACACGGGACCGCCGCCGCCGCTTCCCCCTGCTCCTCCGTCGGATCCCCCTTGCGATCCCGGTGGTGCACCGGCGCGGCGCGAGGAGCACCGCCGCCACCGGTTCGGCCGAACCGTCGGCACGGCCGGCACGCGCCCCGAGGGCGCGCGCGTCTGGTGAACGTCTTGGTAGGTGAGCGTCTGACGTCGTGGGGCGGATGGCCCGGGGTCGCGCGGGCGACCCCGGGCCTTCCGTCAGTTGCGCTGCGGCAGCAGGCGACGCGCCCCGAGCAGGGCCAGGCCGGCCAGCATCACGAGCACCGCGATCCAGAGGCCCGCGGTGTCGGTGCCGGTCGAGGCGAGCGACTCGGATTCCCCGGCCGCCAGTGCGATGGAGTCCGAGGCCGCGACCGTGGTCGAGCCGCCGTCGCCCGCGCTGCCGCCCGAACCGCCGTCACCGGGGTCCACCGGATCCACCGGGTCGACCGGATCCACCGGATCCACCGGATCCACCGGGTCGACCGGGTCCACCGGATCGACGGGATCGACGGGATCGACCGGGTCGACCGGGTCGACGACCGTCGCCGGTCCCTCGGTCTCGCTGTCGCCGATCACCGAGACGGCGTTGCCGCCGATCGCGATCGGGAGCGAGATGATCGGCAGCACCTGGGTGCCGCCGAGGAGGGAGTCGGTGCCGCCCGTCGTCGGCGACCCGGTGCCACCGGTACCGGGTGCGACCTCGGTGGAGGCATCCGTCGAGGTGCTGTCGCCGATGACCGAGATCGCGTTGCCGCCGACGGTGATCGGTGCCGCGGCGTCGACGATGGCCTGCGTCCCGCCGAGCACCGAGTCGGTGCCGTCGGTGGTCGCCGATCCGGTTCCGCCCGTGTGGGCGGTGCCCGGTGCGATCCCGGTCCACGCGTCCGTCGACTCGGCGTCGCCGATCACGCTGATCGCGTTGCCGCCGACCGTGACCGGTGCCGAGATCCCCGGCAGCACCTGCGTGCCGCCGAGCACCGAGTCGGTGCCGTCGGTGGTCGGCGATCCGGTTCCGCCCGTGGGTGCGGTGCCCGGTGCCTCGGTGGCGGCATCCGTCGACGCGCTGTCGCCGATCACCGAGATGGCGTTGCCGCCGACGGTGACCGGCAGCGAGACGTCCAGGAGCGCCTGGGTGCCACCGAGGATCGAATCCGTACCCGACGTCGCCGGTGCCGACGATTCGGCCGGTGCCGGTGCCGGTGCCGGTGCAGGTGCGGCTGCGGGTGCCTCGGTCGAGGCATCCGTCGACGCGCTGTCGCCGAGCACGCTGATCGCGTTGCCGCCGATCGTGATCGGGATGTCGACGTCGATCAGCGCCTGCGTACCCGAACCGACGCCGTCGTCACCCGAGGTGACGGCGGCCGGAGCCGGCTCGGCGGCCGGTGCCGAATCCGTCGATGCTTCGGTCGACGCACCGCTCGACGACGAGTCGCCGAGCACCGAGATGCCGTTGCCCGAGAGCGTGATGGGCAGCTCGATCGAGATGCCCGCCTGCGTGCCCGAGAGGATGCCGTCGTCGCCGCCCGTCTCCGAGGCGTGCGCCACTCCGGCGCCGAGGAGCATGAGGCCCCCCGTTGCGAGGGTCGCGTACAGCGC
Source organism: Agromyces sp. LHK192 (assembly GCF_004006235.1). Lineage (NCBI taxonomy): Bacteria > Bacillati > Actinomycetota > Actinomycetes > Micrococcales > Microbacteriaceae > Agromyces > Agromyces sp. LHK192. Next base: position 3,586,932 of record NZ_CP034753.1, on the reverse strand, counting down.
CCTCGTTGCGAACCGCTTGAGGTCCATGATGATCAGTCCTTCCGACTGGTGGGTGATGGCGCGCACCCGGAACCGGGCGCGCGAGTTCCGTGTCCGCCGCTGCGGGCGCGCGAAGGCGCACCGGTGCGACGGGACGGCACCCGTCAGTCGGGAGTGGTGTCGGTCTCGAAGACCGGCGACGACGGCAATGCGTCGTCGACCGTGGAGAGCGCGAGCGACGCGAGCGCGTCGAGCTGGAGCGAAGCGGATGCCGCGTCGCCGGAGCCGAGGCCGGGGGCGCCCGATGCCGAGGCACCCGAGGCCGGCGCGCTCACGGGCACGTTCGTCGGTGCCTGGCCGATCGGCGTCGGCGCGGCCGGGATGACGGCTGCGCGCTCACCGATGGGCAGGCCGGGCGGACCGGCGTCCGTCGCCACGGCCGTGCCGCCCCGGGACGGCGATGCGGTCGGCGGCGGCGAGACGTCGTGCGCCTGCGCCGCGAGCGCGACCGGAGCCTCGCTCGGTGCGCCCGGGCTCGGCGAGCCGGGCGTCACGGGTTGGTCGACGCCGGGGGTCCCGGTGCCGGGTTCGCCGTCGCCGGGCAGCAGCGGAACCTCGGGAAGTCCGGGGAGCACGCCTCCGCCGGGGAGTGGCCCGACCGTGCCGACGACCGTGTCGAGCGAGTCGTCCACGAGCGAGGTGACCGGCGTGAGCACGCCATCGAGGAGGTCGTCGCCCACGAGTTCGCCGACGACCGGCACGTCGCCCAGGACGCCGTCCACGCCGTCGACCACCGGGTCCACGATCGCGCCGACCGTACCGCCGCCGGCGATGCCGGAGACCGTGTCGGTCACGCCGCCGACCGTGTCGACGACGGCGGTGTCGACCGCGTCGATCGTGCCGTCGAGGGCTCCGGTGGCGGTGTCCACGACCTCCGGGACGACCTCGACGACCTCCGCGATGGGTTCGGGTGCGACCTCGACGACGGGTTCGAGGACTTCGTTGACGGGGGCGGTCACCGCACCGACGACGCCGCCGAGGAGGTCGCCGACCGCGCCGGTCACGTCGGCGACGCCGCCGACCACACCGCCGACGGTGCCGAGCAGGCCACGTGGTTCGCCGTCGTCGGCCGACGCCGACTGCGCACCGGAGGCCAGTGTGATCGCGAGCCACGCCGCGGATGCGGCGGCTCCGAGCAGCGCGAGACGCAGGAACGGTCGTCCCGTTCGCGTCGTCGCCTCGGCCATGGCACCCCCTCGCCTGATTGCACCCTAGCGAACGCGTCGCGGCGGGTACACCCCCTCGCGGCGGCGAGCCGCGGCGACGAAACCCATGGGAGCGCGGTCATCGGTCGTCGTTCACAGGGTTCCGTGACCTTTTCGCGGCGCGTCGACTGGAAGAATCGAGCCCATGTCCCTGCTTGCCAAGCTCAGCATGAAGAACCGCGCCCTCATCGCGCTCGTCACGGTGGTGGTCGCGATCTTCGGCGGCATCTCGCTGACGAGCCTCAAGCAGGAGCTGGCTCCGTCGATCGAGTTCCCGCAGCTCATGATCGTCACCAGCTACCCCGGCGCGTCGCCCGACATCGTCAACCAGGACGTCTCGACGCCGATCGAGACGGCGATCCAGGGCATCACGGGCCTCGAGTCCACCTCGACGACGAGCTCGACCGGCCTCTCGCGGGTCACCGCGAGCTTCACGTACGGCACCGACCTGGCGTTCGCCGAGCAGAAGCTGCTCTCCTCGGTCAACCGCGTCCAGGGCCAGCTCCCCGACGACGTCGAGCCGCAGGTCGTCGCGTTCAGCCTCGACGACTTCCCCGTGATCTCGGTCGCCGTCACCGGCGCCGACGACGTCGCCGCGCTGTCCGACGAGATCACCCGCACGACCCTGGGCGAGATCGAGGACATCGACGGCGTGCGCGAGGCCACCCTCGTCGGCGACGTCGGCCAGCGGGTCACGATCACCCCCGACCCCGTGAAGCTCGCCACGTTCGGGCTCACGCAGCAGGCGATCCGCGACGCGCTCCAGCAGAACGGCGTGCTCCTGCCCGCCGGTACCATCACCGAGGGCGACACGACCTTCTCGGTGCAGACCGGCTCCCGCCTCGAGAGCATCGACGACCTCGCGGCCCTGCCCCTCGTCGGCGCGACCCAGCCGGCGCTCCCGTCTCCCGATGCGGGTGCCGGCGCGGAAGCCGGTGCCGATGCCGGAACCGACGCGGGCGCGGGAGCCGACGCGGAAACCGGAGCGGATGCCGGAACCGGCGTGGGCGCCGGCGCGGATGCCGCCGCCGGCGCTGCCGCCCAGGCGGCCGCGACTCCCGTCGCCGCGACGATCGGCGACGTGGCCACCGTCGAGCTCACCGAGAACCCGGTCACGAGCATCTCGCGCGTGAACGGCGAGCCCGCCCTCACGATCTCCGTCACCAAGCTTCCCGCGGCCAACACGGTCGACGTCTCGAACGCCGTCGTCGCGCTGCTGCCCGACCTGGAGTCGTCGCTCGACACGACCAACCCCGGGGCATCCTTCACGGTCGTGTTCGACCAGGCCCCGTACATCGAGCAGTCGATCGAGGCGCTCGCGACCGAGGGCCTGCTCGGCCTCGTGTTCGCGGTCATCGTGATCCTGGTGTTCCTGCTCTCGGTGCGCGCGACGCTCGTGACCGCGATCTCGATCCCGACGTCGGTGCTCATCACGTTCATCGGGCTCCAGGTCGCCGACTACACGCTGAACATCCTGACCCTCGGTGCGCTCACCATCGCGATCGGCCGCGTCGTCGACGACTCCATCGTGGTCATCGAGAACATCAAGCGGCACCTCGTCCAGGGCGTCGACAAGGCCTCCACGATCGTGCGCGCCGTGCGCGAGGTCGCCGGCGCGATCACCGCGTCGACCATCACGACGGTCGCGGTGTTCCTGCCGATCGCGCTCGTCGAGGGCGTCACCGGCGAGCTGTTCCGGCCGTTCTCGCTGACGGTCACGATCGCGCTGCTCGCCTCGTTGCTCGTGGCCCTGACGATCGTGCCCGTGCTGGCGTACTGGTTCCTCAAGCCCGCGAAGCCGCACAAGCACGACGAGCAGACCGCGGCTGCGGCGTTCGTCGACGATGCCGGCGCCTCGGCGCCGGGAGAGGACGAGCTCGAGCACCCGTCGCGCCTCCAGCGCGGCTACCTGCCCGTCGTCGAGTGGACCCTCAAGCACGGCGTCGTGACCCTGATCGTCGCGGTGCTCGTGCTCGGCGGGACGCTCGCGCTCGTGCCGTTCATGAAGACCAACTTCCTCGGCTCCTCGGGGCAGAACACGTTCCAGGTCACCCAGGAACTCCCGGTCGGCACCAGCCTCGAGGCGCTCGACGAGGCGTCCACGTCGGTCGAGCAGGTGCTGCTCGACACCGAGGGCATCGAGACCGTGCAGACGTCGATCGGCTCCGGCGGCGGTATCGCCGCGATCCTCGGCGGCGGCAGCTCGACCGTCACCTACTCCGTGACCACCGACGAGTCCGCCGACCAGGACGCGCTCCAGGCCGAGGTCCGCGACGAGCTCGCCGAGATCGACGACGCCGGCGAGGTCACGCTCGCCGCGTCGAGCGGGTTCGGTGCGTCCAACGACATCGAGGTCGACATCACCGCCTCGAACGCCGAAGACCTCCAGGCGGCGACCGACGCGGTCGTCGACGAACTCGACGGCATCGACGGGCTCGCGCAGGTGACCTCGAACCTCGCCGAGGGTCGCCCGTACATCGCCGTCGAGGTCGACCGCGAGGCCGCCGCCGCCGCGGGCTTCTCAGAGGTCGCACTCGGCGGATACGTCTCGGCCGCGATGCAGCCGCAGACCGTGGGCTCGATCGTGATCGACGAGCAGACGCTCACGATCTACCTCGCCACCGAGAACCCGCCGACGAGCATCGAGGAACTGCAGGCGCTCGAGGTGCCGACCGCAGCGGGCCTCGTGCGCCTCGACACCCTCGCGACCATCGAAGAGGTCGACGGCCCGGCCACGGTCACGACCGTGCAGGGACTGCGCAGCGCGACCGTCTCGGCCACCCCGCAGGGCGACGACCTCGGTACCGCGAGCGCGTCAGTGCAGACGGCCCTCGCCGAGGTCGACCTGCCCGACGGCACCTCGGCGACCATCGGCGGCGTCACCGCCGACCAGACCGAGTCGTTCGGCCAGCTCGGCCTCGCGCTGCTCGCCGCGATCCTGATCGTCTACATCGTGATGGTCGCGACGTTCCGGTCGCTGCTCCAGCCGCTGCTGCTGCTCGTGTCGGTGCCGTTCGCGGCGACCGGTGCGATCGCGCTGCAGGTTGCGACGGGCATTCCGCTGGGCGTCGCCTCGCTCGTCGGCGTGCTGATGCTGGTCGGCATCGTCGTCACGAACGCGATCGTGCTGGTCGACCTCGTGAACCAGTACCGCGACCGCGGCATGAAGGTGCGCGACGCGCTGCTGCACGGTGCATCCCGCCGTCTCCGGCCGATCCTCATGACGGCGCTCGCGACGATCTTCGCGTTGCTGCCGATGGCGCTCGGCATCACCGGCCACTCGGGCTTCATCTCGCAGCCGCTCGCGGTCGTCGTGATCGGCGGCCTGCTGTCGTCGACGCTGCTGACGCTGATCGTGCTGCCCGTGCTGTACGACCTGGTCGAGGGCGGCCGCGAACGCCGTGCCGCGAAGCGGGCGGCGAAGGCGGCGGCGGCGGCGGCTGAGACTGCCTCGGCTGAACCGGCGGCTGACGCTGCTCCGGCCGAGCAGGCGGCGGATGCCTCGCCCGACGCGCCCGCGCCCGACGAGGCCCCCGGCGGCACCGAGCGACCGGAGGACCGCGCATGAGGATCAGCGCCGATGGCCGGTTCGACCTCGGGCTCACCGGAGTCGGCCCGGCCGCCGCGGGCGGCGGTTGCTGCGGCGGCGCCGGCGGCTGCTCCTGCGGTGCCGGCGGGCATACCGGCGCCGGTGCCCGCGCGCGCGTGCTCGCCGAGCTCGACGACCGGGTGGTCGCGGAGTACGACCTCACGGGTCTGACCGGCGAGCAGTGCGTCGAGCGGGTGACCGAGGCGTTCGTCGTGCTCGACGGCGTGCAGACCGTGGACGTCTGGCTGGTCGCGGGCGGGTCGTCGACGGTGCGCGTCGCGAGCGACGAACTGCTCGACCCGGAGGCGGTCGCCGCGGCCGTCGACGAGGCGGGGTACGCGCTCGCCGGCTGACGGACGCATCGTTCGTCGACCACGCGGCCGACCCGGTCGACTGGTAGCTTCGGCCGCATGGAGCGCACCGGGGTCGACGTCGACGCGTGGCTGGCCGAGGCGGCCGCTGATCTCGGCGACGCGCGAGGCGGGCAGCTCCGCGAGCTCGACGCCGTGATCGCCCCGATCTTCGCCGGCCTCGACCGGACGCTCTGGGCGGGCAGGTTCTGGGGCGGCACCGACCAGCAGATCATCGGGTACGGCGCGATCGCGCAGGAACGCCCGCGCGGCCCGGCCGTCGACTGGTTCCTCGTCGGGCTCGCCGCGCAGTCGAAGCACTTCAGCGTGTACGTGAACGCCGTCGAGGGCGGCGAGTACCTGGTGCGCGGGTGGGCCGACCGGCTCGGCAGGGTGAAGGTGGGTGCGGCCGCGGTGACGTTCGCGGATCCTTCGGCGCTCGACCTCGACGGTTTCGTCGCCATGCTGCGGCGTGCCCGCGAGACCGCACCGGGTGTGCGCTGACGCAGATCACGTCGCGTTCAGTGGATGGTCGCCGAGTGTTCACCGAGGCGTCCGGTCGATGCCACCGCGCCCGGCACCCGCGCTCCATAGGGTCGAGGCATGTCCACCGCGACCGCTCCCGTGGCCCAGCGCGTGCGTGCGGAGCTCCGGCAGCGCATCGAGCGCGGTGAGTGGCAACCCGGCATGCCGCTGCCCAGCGAGGCCGCGCTGTGCCGGGAGTTCGGCACGTCGCGCGGGCCCGTCCGGCGTGCGCTGTCGGCGCTGCGCGCCGAGGGATTCGTCGTCGGCGGGCGAGGGCGGCCCCCGGTGGTCGGACGTGTGGTGCCGGCGCAGTCGCTGACCACTTTCCGATCGTTCACCGAGTGGGCGCGCGCCGAGGGCAAGGCTCCGGGCACCCGCATCGTCGCCCTCGAGCGGCGCCACGCGACGTCGATGGTCGCGGGTCTGCTCGAGTTGGACGAGGGGGCCACCGTCGTCGACCTGGTCCGGGTGCGACTGCTCGACGACGTCCCCATCATGATCGAGCGCGCGTCGTTCCCGACCGAGGTCGGGCGTCACCTGTTCGGCTTCGACCCCGAGCGCGGATCGGTGTCCGCCGAGCTCGCACGGCACGGCTGCCAGCTCGCGAGCGCGCGCCACACGATCGACGCGGTCTCGGCGAACCGGCTGGACGCCGAGATGCTCGGCGTCCACGAGGGCGCGCCGCTGCTTCGCGAACGGCGACGTTCGCAGGATGCCTCGGGGCGTGCCGTCGAGTACGCGGATGCCCGCTACCGCTCCGAGTACGCGACGTTCCGGGTCGACAACCGGGCGGTCGATGCGAGTCCGATCGAAGTGCGCGCCGACTCCTGACCGCCGGGGCCGGTCGCCCGCTCGCCCGGTCGCCCTCTCGCACGGCGGATGCCTCCGCGCGACCGCGCGCGGAGGCATCCGGTCGGTCGTCGACTCAGCCGGCCCGGTCGAGCACCGCGCGGGCGGATGCCTCGGGCCGCAGGTCGAGCCGCCGGAGCAGCTGGGCGTTCGCGGCGACGATGACGGTCGACAGGCTCATCAGGATCGCGCCGACCGACATCGGCAGCACGAACCCGATCGGCGCGAGCACGCCCGCCGCGAGCGGCACCGACAGCAGGTTGTACCCGGCCGCCCACCACAGGTTCTGCGTCATCTTGCGGTAGGTGGCGCGCGAGAGCTCGATCACCGACAGCACCGAGCGCGGATCGCTCGACGCGAGCACGACGCCCGCCGAGGCGATGGCGACATCGGTTCCCGCGCCGATCGCGATGCCGACATCGGCCTGGGCGAGCGCCGGGGCGTCGTTCACGCCGTCGCCGACCATCGCCACCGTCAGGCCCTCCTGCTGCAGCGTCGCCACCTCGGCCGCCTTGTCCTCGGGGCGGACGCCGGCGAGCACCCGGTCGATCCCGAGCTCCGCGGCGACCGAACGCGCGACCGGCTCGGCGTCGCCGGTGATCATCACGACCTGCACGCCGAGCGCGTGCAGGGCGTCGACCGCGTCGCGCGACTCCGGCCGGATCTCGTCGGCAAGCGCGATCGCCCCGACCACGGTGCCGTCCTTCACGACGTGCAGCACGGTCCGCCCCTGCGCGCTCCACGCGGCGGCCTCCGCGAGCGGCTCGTGACCGTCGCGGCTCAGCAGCCCCGGGCCGCCCACCTCGACGACCCAGCCGTGCACGTCGGCGCGGACACCGACGCCGGGCGACGCGGTGAAGCCGGTCGCCGGGTGCACGTGATCGGTGCGCCGGTGCGCCTCCGCGACGATCGCCTTCGCGAGCGGATGCTCCGAATCGGTCTCGGCGGCGCCCGCGAGCGCGAGCACCTCGCGCTCGTCGATGCCCGAACCCGGTGCCGCGACCACGCCGGTCACGGTGGGTGCACCCTTCGTGAGCGTGCCGGTCTTGTCGAACAGCACGGCGTCGACCGATCGCATCGTCTCGAGGGCGAGGCGATCGGTGACCAGCACACCGCCGCGTGCGGCGCGCTCGGTCGCGATCTGCACGACGAGCGGGATGGCGAGGCCGAGGGCGTGAGGGCACGCGATGACGAGCACGGTGATCGTGCGGACCACGGCGTCGTCGGGGTCGCCCAGCAGGGTCCAGGCGACAGCGGTGATCGCGGCGGCTCCCAGCGCGAACCAGAACAGCCATCCGGCAGCGCGGTCGGCGAGGCGCTGGGCTCGCGAACTCGACGCCTGCGCCTGCGCGACGAGCCGGGCGATGCCGGCGATCGCGGTGTCGTCGCCGATCGCGCCGACGCGGACGCGGAGCGCGCCGTCGGTCGCCACGGTTCCCGCGACGACCTGGTCACCGGGACCGCGGGGCACGGGAACGGACTCGCCGGTGACCATCGACTCGTCGACGGCGGCGCCGCCCTCGACGACCGTGCCGTCGGCCGGCACGCGCCCGCCGGGGCGCACGATGACGAGGTCGCCGACCACCAGGTCGGCCCGAGCGACCCGCTCGGTCGCGGTGCCGGTCGAGGATGCCGTCGTCGTGCCGGTCGCGGTCGACGTCGAGGTGCCGGCGGCGCCGGCTCGCGCCGGGATGATGCGCTCGGCGTCGTCGGGCAGCAGCGACTGGAGCGCGTCCAGCGCGCTCGACGCCTGCATGACCGAACGCATCTCGATCCAGTGCCCCAGCAGCATGATGACGATCAGCAGCGCGAGCTCCCACCAGAAGTCGAGGTGCCGGTGGTCGAGCAGGTGCAGGCTCGCGCCGAGGCTCGCGACGAAGGCGACGCTGATCGCGAGCGCGATGAGCAGCATCATGCCCGGCTTCCCGGAGCGGATCTCCGACCAGGCGCCGACGAGGAACGGCCGACCGCCCCACACGAACATCACCGTGCCGAGGGCGGGCGAGATCCACGGGATGATCTCGCTGTCGGGCAGCGGGTAGCCGAGGAGCGAGGCGAACATCGGGCTGAACGCGATCGTCGGCACCGCCAGCACGAGCATGATCCAGAACAGGCGACGGTATTGGGCGACGTGGTCGCCGTGCCCGGCGTGACCGGCGTGGTCGCCGTGCCCGGAGTGCCCGGCGTGGCCGGAGTGACCGGCGTGCCCGGTGTGGTCGGCGTGCCCGGTGTGGTCACCGTGCTCGGCGTGTGCGACCTGGCCGCCGTGACGCCGGTGAGACCCGGGTGCCTCGTGGCCCTCGTGCGGATCGTGCCCGTGGTGCGCTTCGTGGCTCACGTGCTCATCATGGCCTCCATGGCCCTCGTGGTGGTGGTGCTCGCGGGCGGCGGCGTCGCCGTCGGTTCGTTGCGTCTCCATCATGTCCTCCGCAACCACCATACCCCCTGGGGGTATTCCCGCAACACCTCGCCACCGTTCGTTCCGCCCTCGGCGGATTCCCTTCGCGCAGAGTGAACGTGGGTCGCGAGGCATCCGACGCCGTGCTTCGATGGCCTGCATGGACGTGCTCATCCTCGGTGGAACGCAATGGGTCGGACGAGAGCTCGCGCGGGAGGCGATCGCGCGCGGACACCGCGTGACCTGCCTCGCGCGCGGCGAGGCGGGCGAGGTCGCCGACGGCGCGGTGCTCGTCGCGGCCGACCGGGCCGAGCCCGGCGCCTACGACGCGGTCGCGGCCCACGACTGGGATGCGGTCATCGACGTCACGCGCGAACCGCTGTTCGCGCGCGGAGCCGCCGCCGCGCTCGCCGACCACGCCCGACGGGCCGTCTTCATCTCGACCGGCAACGTGTACGCCCGCCACGACGTTCCCGGCGACGACGAGTCGGCAGACCTGCTGGAGCCCCTCGCCGACGACCGCTCGACGCCCGAGACCTACGGCGAGGCCAAGGTCGCGTGCGAGGCGGCCTACCGCGACGCGTTCGGCGAACGGCTGCTCGTCGTGCGCCCCGGGCTCATCGGCGGCCCCGGCGACCGCTCGGGCCGGATCGGGGCGTATGTGACCCGCGCCGCACGCGACCCGCTGACGCCGATGCTCGTCCCCGACATCGCGGCCGAGGCCGCGCAGGTCATCGACGTGCGCGACCTCGTCGCGTTCGTCTTCGACGGCCTCGAGCGCGGCCTCGCCGGCACGTTCAGCGCCGTCGGCGACCGTTCGACGTTCGGCGCCGTGCTCGAGGCGTCCCGGGCGATCGGCGGACACGGCGGCGAGGTCGTGCCCGTCGCGACCGACTGGCTCGAGGAGCGCGGCGTGGCGGAATGGGCGGGCCCGGAGTCGCTCGCACTGTGGATCATCGACCCGACCTGGTCGGCGTTCCAGGACCGAAGCAACGCGGCCGCCGTCGCGGCGGGGCTGCGGGTGCGGCCCCTCGAGCAGACCTTGGCGGACGTGCTCGCGTGGGAGCGCGAGCAGGGACTCGACCGCGAGCGCGGCGCCGGGCTGTCGCCCGAGCGCGAGACCGAGCTCATCGAGGCCTGGCGCGCCGACCGACCGGCCTGAGCTCGCCTCGCAGGTCGGAAGACGTCTCGTCGTCCGGGATCGCAGACACCCGGCCGAAGGGATGCCTCGGCGCGCGGCCGCCCGATCGTTAGCGTGAGCGCATGGCGAATCCGCAGGCATCCGCGCTGCCGCACGACCCGCACTGGCCGCGGGCGGGCGGTTGGCCGTCGCTCGACGATCTCGCGACCGACCAGCGCGCGCACCTCGCCATCGTCGGCGTTCCCGCATGGCGCACGTCGCTCTCGACGACCGGTGCGCACGCCACGCCAGCGGCGATCCGATCGGCGCTCGCGAGGTACAGCCCGTCGACGATGCCCGACCGGCGCGCGACCGGTGCCGCCGATGGGCTCGACCTCGACGACGTCCTCCGCATCGTGGACGCGGGCGACGTCGTGGAGCCCGACGGGCCCGACGGCGAGGCGCGCACGCGGGCGCTCGTGGCATCCGCTCTGCGGCGCAGCGATGCGGTGCTCGCGCTCGGCGGCGACAACTCGGCGACCGTCGCGACGGCACTCGGTGCGTGGGGCGACGACCTCGACCGGGCCGGGCTGGTCACGATCGATGCGCACTACGACCTCCGCGACGGCGTCTCGAACGGATCGCCCGTGCGCCGGCTCATCGAGGCCGGGCTCGATCCCGCCCGCATCGTGCAGATCGGCATCGCGGACTTCGCGAACTCCGTGTTCTACGCGCGGCGCGCCGCCGACCTCGGCATCACGGTCGTGCACCGCGACGAGCTGCACGGGCGGGCGCCGGACGACGTGATGGCCGAGGCGCTCGAGATCGCCGGCGCAGGGGGCGGGCCGGTCCACCTCGACGTCGACGTCGACGCATGCGACCGTTCGGTCGTGCCCGCCTGCCCGGCATCCGTGCCCGGCGGGCTCGCCGCCTGGGAGCTTCGCGCCCTGGTGCGAGCGGCCGCCCGCGACCCGAGGGTGGGCTCGGCCGACCTCGTCGAGATCGACGCCACCGCCGACGCCCCGGACGGCCGGACCGTGCGGCTCGCCGCGCTCTGCGTGCTCGAATTCGCGGCGGGGCTCGCGGCGAGGTGACGTCGGTGGCAGGCTGGGCTGGTGAAGACGCTCCTCGTCGTGCGCCACGCCAAGTCCGACTGGGCCGATGCCGGCCTCGCCGACCACGACCGCCCGCTGAACGACCGCGGGCGACGTGACGCACCGGTGATGGGCGCCCGGCTCGCCGAGCGCGGCACGGTTCCCGACGTCATCCGGTCGAGCACCGCGTTGCGGGCGCAGACGACTGCGGCGATGCTCGCGGAGGCGCTCGGGCTCGATGCGTCGACCGTGCAGCTCGACGAGTCGCTCTACGCGACGGGCACGTCGCACCAGCTCGAGGTGATCCGCGCCTTCGACGACGCCGCCGCGATCGCGATGCTCGTCGGGCACAACCCCGAGTCGAGCGCACTCGTCTCGCGGCTGACCGGCCGGTACGCCGAGCTGCCGACCTGCGCGATCGCGGAGATCCGCCTGCCGATCGATCGCTGGGCGGATGCCGCCGCCGACACCGGCGAACTGGTGCGCCTCGACACCCCGAAGCGCTGAACGAGGCCCGCCGGGCCCGAAGGAGGTCGTGATGCCGAAGTCCGCGACGCGGGTGCCGGGTGCGCCGTGCTGGATCAACCTCAACACCAGCGACCTCGATCGATCGATCGAGTTCTACGACCGCCTGCTCGGCTGGCACGTCGACAGCGAACCCGTCGAAGGCGGCGGGTACGCCGTCGCGACGCTCGACGGCGGGCGAGTCGGCGGGATGTCGCCGCGGGACGCGGAGGAGCCCGGCCCCGACTGGTGGGGCCTGTACCTCGTCACCGAGGACGCCGAGGCGATGGCGGCGGCGGTCCCGGGCGCCGGCGGCCGCATGTCGTTCGGGCCCGACCGGGTGCCCGGCATCGGCATCTTCGCCGGCGCGTTCGGGCCGGGCGGCGCACTCATCGGGGTGTGGGAACGGGACGCCGGCGAGGCATCTGCTCCGTTCGGGATCGAACGGTTCGAGGCGCCGGGCGCGCCGAGCTGGTTCGAACTGCTCACCCGCGACTACGAGGCCGACGTCGCGTTCGCCGAACGGGTGCTGGGCTGGACGCCGCGCGTGATGTCGGACACCCCGGAGTTCCGCTACACCCTGCTGACCACGGCCGACGGAGCGGATCTCGCAGGCATCTGGGACGTCTCCGACGCGAGCGCCGGCACCCGCCCGTCGGCGTGGGAACTGTACTTCGGCACGGCCGACGTCGACGTCGCGTGCGGGGTGGTGGAGCGGCTCGGCGGTGCTGTGGCCGAGCCGCCGGAAGACAGCCCCTACGGCAGGATCGCGCGGGTCACCGACGCGACGGGCGCGTCGTTCCGGTTCATCTCGCAGGAGGGCTGACGAGCGCGCCGTCCTTCCAGACCCGCCGCACGATCGGCACGCCCGGCCGGTAGGCGAGGTGCAGGTGGCTCGGCGCTGCGAGCTCGACGAGGTCGGCGCGCACGCCCGGGCGGATCACGCCGACATCGTCGCGCCGGAGCGCGCGGGCACCGCCGGCCGTCGCCGCCCACACCGCCTCGGCGGGCGTCATGCCCATGTCGCGCACCGCGACCGCGATGCAGAACGGCATCGAGCTCGTGAAGCTCGACCCCGGGTTGCAGTCGCTCGCGAGCGCCACGGTCGCGCCGGCGTCGAGCAGTCGGCGTGCGTCGGGGTACGGCTGGCGGGTCGAGAACTCCACGCCGGGCAGCAGCGTCGCAACCGTGTCGGATGCCGCGAGCGCGGCCACGTCGGCATCCGTCAGGTGGGTGCAGTGGTCGACGGATGCCGCACCGAGTTCGACGGCGAGGGCCACGCCGCCGCCCACGCCGAGCTGGTTGCCGTGCACGCGGATGCCGAGGCCTGCGGCCCGGCCCGCCTCGAGCACCCGGCGGGACTGCTCGACCGTGAATGCGCCGCGCTCGCAGAACGCGTCGACCCAGCGCGCGTGCGGTGCGCACGCGGCGAGCATGTCGCCCACGACGAGGTCGACGTAGGCCTCGGCGCCGGTGTCGGCGAACTCCGCCGGAACCACGTGCGCGCCGAGGAACGTGACCTCGTCGGTGACCTCGTGTGCGAGCCGCGCGAGCCGTTCCTCGTCGGCGACCGAGAGGCCGTACCCGGTCTTCACCTCGAAGGTCGTGGTGCCCTGCGCGTGCAGTTCGGTGACGAACCCGGCGAGCCTGGCCCGGAGCTCGCGGTCGGATGCCGCCCGCGTCGCGGCGACGGTCGAGCGGATGCCTCCGGCCTCGTACGGCCGCCCGGCCATGCGCGCCGCGAACTCGTCGGCCCGGTCGCCGCCGAACACGAGGTGCGTGTGGCTGTCGACGAAGCCGGGGATCACCGCCCGGCCGCCGAGGTCGACGATCTCGAGGTCGTTGAACTCGAGGTCGCCTCCCGTCGTTCCGGACCCGACGCAGGCGACGTGTCCGCCCTCGACGAGCACCGCCGCGTCCCGGATGATGCCGAGGGCACCCCCGTCGCGGCCGGGTGCCGGGTCGTTGGTGACGAGCTCGCCGATGCCCGTGAGCAGCATCCGATCGGCTCGCACGGTTCCGCTCATTCGCCGAGCATCGGCACGTCGAGGCCGCGCTCGCGCGCGACGTCGACCGCCCGGTCGTAGCCGGCGTCGACATGCCGCATGACGCCCGTGCCGGGGTCGTTCACGAGCACGCGCGCGATCTTCTCCGCGGCGAGGTCGGTGCCGTCGGCGACCACGACCTGCCCGGCGTGGATGGACCGGCCGATGCCGACACCGCCGCCGTGGTGGATCGACACCCAGGTCGCGCCGGACGCGGTGTTGAGCAGGGCGTTCAGGAGCGGCCAGTCGGCGATCGCGTCGGAGCCGTCGGCCATCGCCTCGGTCTCGCGGTAGGGGCTCGCGACCGAGCCTGCGTCGAGGTGGTCGCGGCCGATCACGATCGGGGCGCTCAGTTCGCCGGTAGCGACCATCTCGTTGAACTTCAGCCCGGCGAGGTGGCGTTCCTGGTAGCCGAGCCAGCAGATGCGCGCCGGCAGGCCCTCGAAGTGCACCTGCGCACCGGCCTGCTCGATCCAACGGCGGAGGTGATGGTTCTCGGGGAAGAGTTCGACGATCGCCCGATCGGTGGCGGCGATGTCGGCCGGGTCGCCCGACAGTGCCGCCCACCGGAAGGGCCCGCGCCCCTCGGCGAACAGCGGGCGGATGTAGGCCGGCACGAATCCCGGGAAGTCGAACGCGTGCTCGAAGCCGCCGAGCTTGGCCTCTGCGCGGATCGAGTTGCCGTAGTCGAACACCTCGGCGCCGTCGGCCTGGAATCCGACCATCGCCTCGACGTGCTTGGCCATCGACGCGCGGGCCATGCGCGTGAACTGCTCGGGGTCGAGTGCGGCGAGCTCGCGCCACTCGGCGACCGAGACGCCCTCGGGTACGTACGAGAGCGGGTCGTGCGCGCTCGTCTGGTCGGTCACGATGTCGATCGGGGTGCGCCGTTCGAGGAGGTCGGTGAACACCGTCGCAGCGTTGCCGACCACGCCGACGCTGAGCGGCTCGCGGGCCTCCTTGGCGGCGAGCACCCGATCGAGCGCGGCATCGAGCGATGGCGCGACCTCGTCGAGGTAGCCGTGCTCGACGCGGCGGCGCAGGCGCGTCTCGTCGACGTCGACGATGAGCACCGCACCCCCGTTCATCGTGACCGCGAGCGGCTGCGCGCCGCCCATGCCGCCGCAGCCGGCGGTGAGCGTGAGGGTGCCGGCGAGGGTCGCGTGGGCGGCATCCGACTCGGTGGCTCCGCGCTTCGCCGCCAACGACCGGGCGACCGCGCCGAACGTCTCGTAGGTGCCCTGCAGGATGCCCTGCGTGCCGATGTAGATCCAGGAGCCGGCGGTCATCTGCCCGTACATGGTGAGGCCGAGATGCTCCAGGCGGCGGAACTCGGGCCAGTTCGCCCAGTCCCCGACGAGGTTGGAGTTCGCGATCAGCACGCGCGGCGCCCACTCGTGCGTGCGGAACACGCCCACGGGCTTGCCCGACTGCACGAGCAGCGTCTCGTCGACCTCGAGGCGCTCGAGGGTGCGCACGATCGCGTCGTACGCCTCCCAGTTGCGCGCAGCCTTGCCCGTGCCGCCGTAGACGACGAGGTCCTCAGGACGCTCGGCGACCTCGGGATCGAGGTTGTTCATGAGCATGCGCAGCGCCGCCTCGGTCTGCCAGCTCTTCGCGGTGCGTTCGGTGCCGCGGGCGGCGCGGACGGTGCGGGAGCGCGTGGGTGCGTCGGTCATGGTCCGATGCTCGCGCGGCGCGTCGATCGCGACAACGGATGCCGCTCGCCGCGTGTCTGCGATCCCAGACGAGCCGGGCTACGGCAGGTCAGCCGAGTGCGATCCCGCGACCGGCGAGGAACGGCCGCGCGTCGACGGCGACGCCGTTCAGGCGGACCTCGAAGTGCAGGTGGCAGCCGGTCGATGCGCCGGTCGAGCCGACGAGGCCGATCAGCTTCCCGGCTTCGACGAACTCGCCCGGCGAGACGAGGATGCCGCCGTCCTGGAGGTGGGCGTAGCCGGTCGAGACGCCCGAGCCGTGGTCGATGAGCACCCAGTTGCCGTACCCGCCGAAGGTGCGTGCCTCGACCACCACGCCGGCCGTCGCTGCGAAGACCGGCGTGCCGCACGCGGCGGCGACGTCGGTGCCTCGGTGGAACTCGTTGGCGCCGGCGGGCCGGCTGGGCCGCGGGCCGAACCCGTCGGTCAGGCGACCGGTGACCGGAACGGCCCAGCCCTGCGCGCTGAGCTGACCGGCATCGGCCGGCAGCATGGCGACCAGTTCGACGCTCTGGGCGGCGACGCGCGTCTGGACCCCGTCGAGTTCGGCTCGCGCCTGGGTGATCGCGACCTCTGCGGCACGGACCTCCTGCTGGTCGGACTCCACCGGTACGGCGTCGACGTCGTCCCAGGCGAGGCCGGCGGCCTCCTCGGCATCGTCGGCCCGCTCGTCGAGTTCCTTCGCGCGTTCGATCAGCTTCGCCGGGTCGCCGTTGAGGTTCGCCATGCGCGACATGCCGCCGAGGCCGGCGAGCAGGTCGCCGCCCGATCCGACCGCGGCGAGCAACGACGCGTCGGCCGCGTCGGCGCTGCGCTCGGCCGAGAACGAGACCGCGGCCGCCTCGTCGGCTTTCTGGCGCGCGAGCGCCGCCGTGTCCTCGAGGCGTTCAGCAGCCGTGCGGGCGACCTCGCGAGCCGCCTTCGAACCGGCGAGCGTGATCTCGGCGGTGCGCAGGGTCGTCGTCGCCTCGTCGATCACCGCGCGGGCCGCGAGCAGCTCCAGCACACCCGTGTCGGCGGTGGCGCGCGTGGAGAAGCGCAGCACCGGTCCGTCGCCGACGAGGAGCGGAGCGCTCGCGATCGGGGCGGGCGCTGGTGGAGGTGCGGGTGCCTCGGTGGGAGGCGGGGGCTCCTCGGTCGGGGCGGGTCGGTGGGATCGACCGGCGGGTCGGTGGGATCGACCGGCGGGTCGGTGGGATCGACTGGAGGATCGGTGGGATCCACGGGCGGGTCGGTGGGATCCACGGGCGGGTCGGTGGGATCGACCGGGGGATCGGTGGGATCGACCGGCGGGTCGGACTCGGCGGGCGGATCCGACGGCGGGGTCGGGGTCTCGGTGGCGAGCGGGGCCTCGGTCGCCGCGACGACCGGTTCCTCCGCCTGCGCCGGTGAGACGCCGCCGAGGGCGAGGACCAGGGCGGAGCCCGCTGCCCACACCGCGAGCGTGGCCCGCCGGGCATGCGCTGCCCGGATCGGTCCTCGGTGCTCTCGCGATGCTCTGCTCGACGCCATGGATCTTCCGTTCGTGCGGCCGGAAGGCCGACACCGTCAGTCTCGCACCCGCCGCCGACGGCGCACAACACCCGATCGGGCATGTTCGCCCCCCGTTCGGGTCAAGGTCCGCCGACGGGGCAGGCTCGTTCAGCCGAGTCGTCCGGCGACCTCCTCGGCCGCCGCGACGAGGGCGCCGACCGCGACGAGGTCGACCACGGCCTCGATCTCCGGGGCCACGAACCGGTCGGGTCCGGGGCCGCCCGAGGCATCCGTCACGATCGTCGCGGCCCGCCCCGTCGCGGGGGCCGGAGCGAGCGGCGCGCGCAGTGCGAGGCCTCGCGACGCGGTGAGCAGTTCGATCGCGACGACGCGCCCGAGGCCGTCGATCGCGCGGCGCAGCTTGCGCGCGGCGGCCCAGCCCATCGAGACGTGGTCCTCCTGCATCGCCGACGAGGGGATCGAGTCGACCGAGGCGGGTGCCGCGAGGCGCTTCAGCTCGGACACGATTCCGGCCGCCGTGTACTGCGCGATCATGAGGCCGGAGTCGACGCCGACCTCGTGCGCGAGGAACGGCGGCAGGCCCTGGTTGCGCGCCGGGTCGAGGAACCGGTCGGTGCGCCGCTCGCTCATCGAGGCGACGTCGGCGACCGCGATCGCGAGGAAGTCGAGCACGTACGCGACGGGGGCGCCGTGGAAGTTGCCGTTCGACTCGACGCGGCCGTCGGGCGTGAGTACGGGGTTGTCGATCGCGCTCGCGAGCTCCGCCTCGGCGACGGATGCCGCGTGCTCGAGCGTGTCCCTCGCTGCCCCGTGCACCTGCGGCGCGCAGCGCAGCGAGTAGGCGTCCTGCACGCGCGTGCACTCGGGACCGCGGTGGCTCGCGATCACGGGGGAGTCCGCGAGCAGCGCGCGCAGGTTCGCCGCCGAGACCGCCTGTCCGCGCTGCGGGCGCAGCACGTGCAGGTCGGCTGCGAACACCGCGTCGGTGCCGAGCAGGCCCTCGACGCTGAGCGCCGCGGCGAGGTCGGCGGTCGTCAGCAGTCGGCGCAGGTCGTGGATCGCGAGCGCGAGCATGCCGAGCATCCCGTCGGTGCCGTTGATGAGCGCGAGACCCTCCTTCTCGCCGAGGCGAAGCGGCGGGATGCCGGCGGCGGCGAGCGCCGACGAGGCATCCGTCGTCGTCCCGGGCGAGGCGACGTCGGCGCGGTCGATCACGCGGACCTCGCCCTCGCCCATCGCGACGAGCGCGCAGTGCGCCAGGGGTGCGAGGTCGCCCGAGCAGCCGAGCGATCCGTACTCGCGCACGATGGGCGTGATCCCGGCGTTCAGCAACGCCTCGTAGGTCTCGCACGTCTCGCGGCGGACGCCCGTCCGGCCGGTCATGAGGGTCGAAAGTCGCAGCAGCATGAGCGCGCGGACGACCTCGGCCTCCACGTCGGCGCCCGATCCCGCGGCGTGCGAGCGGACGAGGCTCGCCTGGAGCTGTGCGCGACGGTCCTCGGCGATGAACGTGGTCGCGAGCGCGCCGAATCCGGTCGAGATGCCGTAGTGCGGTTCGGGGTCGTCGGCGAGCGCCTCGATGATGCTGCGGCTCGCGGCGACCTCGTCGAGCGCCGCCGGATCGAGCGTGACGGATGCCCCGTACCTCGCGACGGCGACGACCTCGTCGATCGTGAGCGGGCCCGTGCCGATGACGACCTCGGCGACGGCGGGGATGACGGTCGTGGCGCTCATGATCCGATTCCATCCCGGTCGTGCGCTCGCCGCAGGCTCCGCGCGTAGGCTGGCGTCCGGGATACCGGACAGGCAGCGCCGATGCGGACGCGAAGGGAGGCGGCGATGGCCCACGAGAAGCCGAAGGTGCCCGCCGCCGACCAGACGCTCGCGATCCTCGCCCACCTCGCGACGCAGCGCGGCCCGGTGCCGGCCGCGACGATCGCCGCGGCGCTCGACCTGCCGCGCTCGACCGTCTACCACCTGCTCGCCGTCATGCAGGAGCGCGGGTTCGTCGTGCACCTGCCCGAAGAGCGCCGGTACGGTCTCGGCGTCGCCGCGTTCGAACTGTCGAGCGGATTCAGCAGGCAGCAGCCGCTCGCACGCCTCGGCCGCCCGCTCGTCGCGGCGCTCGTCGACCGGGTCGGCGAGTCCGGTCACCTCGCGGTGCTGCACGGACGCGACGTGCTCTACCTCGTCGAGGAGCGCGCACCGCGGCGCCCGTCGCTCGTCACCGACGTCGGCGTGCGCCTGCCCGCGCACCTCACCGCGACCGGACGTGCGATGCTCGCCGTGCTGCCGCCCGCGCAGCTGCGGGCGCTGTACCCGGACCGCACGGCGTTCGCGGCTCGGCAGGGCGCACCCGAAGCGGATGCCCCGGACTGGACGTACGGGCGACTCAAGCGCGTGCTCGAGCGCGTGCGACACGACGGCGTGGCCGGCGAGCACGGCGAGGTCACACCGGGGCTGGCATCGGTCGGGGCCGTCGTGCTCGACCACGTCGGCTGGCCGGCGGCGGCGATCGCGGTGACGTTCGCCGAACCGGCCGATGCCGACCGGGCGCGTGAGATCGGCGAAGCGGTCCGGGATGCGGCGCGGACGCTCTCGCGCCGCATCGGCGCGCACCGCTGACGCGCGACCGAACCGCACACCCAGCTTCCGTTCACCTCGCGTCGCTAGCGTGACGCCGAGCACGATCATCGCCGGACCGGCGATCCCGACACCCGACCCCGACCCGCCCACGAGCGCGGGCGCCGAGCGCCGAGAGCCGAGACGACGACATGACCACGCTTGCCACCGCCGACCACGGCTTCACCGGACTCACAGGCTTCGCCGCCGACGTGCTCAACGCACTCGGCGACGTGGGCGTCGGCGTGCTGGTGTTCCTCGAGGTGCTGCTGCCGCCGATCCCGAGCGAGGTGATCCTGCCGTTCGCGGGGTACCTCAGCCAGGCGGGCGACCTGAACCTCGTGTGGCTGATCGTGTGGTCGACCGTGGCATCCGTCGTCGGCGCGCTCGTGCTGTACGCGCTGGGGGCGGCGATCGGCCTCGAACGCGCGATCCGATGGATCGCGTGGACGCGACTGGTGAGCCGCACCGACCTCGAGCGCGGTGCGGAATGGTTCCACCGGCACGGTCGCGCATCCGTGCTGTTCGGCCGCATGATCCCGGGCGTGCGCAGCCTGATCTCGCTGCCGGCCGGCGCCGACCGGATGCCGCTGGGCTCGTTCGTCGTGTTCACCGCCATCGGGTCCGGCCTGTGGAACACGCTGCTCATCGGCGTGGGGGCCGCGCTCGGCACCCAGCACGCGCTGCTCGAGGAGTACCTGCAGTACCTCGACTACCTCGTCTACAGCGCGATCGCGATCGCCCT
The DNA here is from genome assembly GCF_004006235.1 of Agromyces sp. LHK192. Lineage (NCBI taxonomy): Bacteria > Bacillati > Actinomycetota > Actinomycetes > Micrococcales > Microbacteriaceae > Agromyces > Agromyces sp. LHK192. Next base: position 3,566,635 of record NZ_CP034753.1, on the reverse strand, counting down.
CGCGGTGCTCGTGTTCCGTCGCATCCGCGAGGCGCGCCGGTTCGGGCGCGACGACGTCGCCGACGCAGCGGAGTAGCGCGGAGCGCGTCGTCGCCGTTCGCCCGGGCCGCGCGCTCAGCGCCGCGGCGCCAGCCAGCGGCGCAGCGCGCGCGTCACGAACGGCAGCACCCAGTACGCCATGATCGGCGTGAGCACGAGCGTCGTCGCCAGCACGCGCAGCCACAGCGGCAGGTCGTTCCAGCCGGGCACCGGCGACAGCAGGTAGCTGAACGCGAGGTTCACGGGGAAGAACCCGAGCCAGATCGTCGTCGCCTGCTTCCAGCGCGGGGGTGCGGCGGGCAGGTCGACCGACGAGGCGGATGCCCCGGCATCCGGATCGATCGCCGAGATCGAGCCCGTCGGCGGCTCGTCGAACCAGCCCTCGATGCCGGTGCGGCGGCGGCTGCGTTCGCTGCGGACGAACCCCTCGCCCATCGAGAGCCACCAGGTGCGCTCGTTCGACCGCTCCCACGCGTCGAGGGTCGCCTCGTCGGCGAAGCGGTACAGCATGTGCCAGACCGTCGAGTCGTCGCCCGCGCGCACCCAGCCCGACCCGAGGAACCCGGGGTACTTGTTGGCGAGGTTGACGCCGGTCTGCACCCACACGGTCGCCTCGGAGATACGCGAGGGGTCGACCTCTCGACGGATCGACACGGTGATGGGCTGGTTCGCAGTCATGGGGGAGCGCCTTCTCGGGTGCCCGCGGGGGTGGTGCGGGAACGGAGGGTGATGGCAGAGGTGCCCGCGGTGTTCCGCGAGCCCCTCCGGCGGTCAAGTGTAGGCGGGCGATGTTGCGAGGTCGTTTCGAGCTGCTGCCTCACGAGCGTGCCGCCTCGTAGGGTGGCGGGATGGTTGCTTACGAGGTCTCGCAGATCGGCGCGCTCGACGACTGGCGCTCGCACTACGGCGGATTCCGCCCGGACTCCTCGCGCGACGGGCGCCGCGTCGTCGATCACGAGCTCACGATGCAGTTCATCGGCATGACCGCGAACGCGATGGCGCCGGGCGAGGAGGCCGGATACTGGCACCGTCACTCGAGGGTCGAGGAGCTCTACGTGTTCCTCGAGGGCCACGGGCAGTTCGCGGTCGACGACGACGTGCTCGACGTCGGCCCGGGCACGGTGGTCCGTGTCGGGCAGGGCGCCTGGCGCACCTGGCGGTGCCCACCCGAGCAGTCGGGCGAGCTGCGGTGGCTGTGCATCCGCGCCGGCGGGAGCGAACTGCCCCACCTTCCCGACGACTCCGAGCGCGGCCTCGACCGGCCGATGCCGTGGTGACCGTGCCCGGCCGGTGACCGTTTCGGACGGGTGACCGGTGACCGGTTCGGGCCGGTGATCGGCCCGGGCCCGATCAGGTCGCCAGCACCGCGATCGGCTCGGTCGTCGGCTCGGGGGAGCCGCCGGCGGGTTCGACGGTGATGCCGACGGCGACGCCCGGTTCGAACGCGCCGTCGAGGATCCGCCACGTCTCGCCGTTGCGCACGTCGAAGGTGCCCGCCGAGACCACGGAGTCCTCGCCGATGTACCAGAGCTCGTACGTGCGGCCCTCGCCGACGTCCTCGAGCCCCTCGGCGATGATCGCGCTGCGTCCCTGCTCGGCCGAGGAGACGAGGGTCACCTCGCCGCCGCCGGTCACCTGGGCGGTCGTCTGCTGCGCGTCGGATGCCTCGGCGAGCGACGCCATGTCGCGCTGCGCGCCCCAGCCGTTCGGGCCGCCCCAGTTGACGCCGACGATCGCGGTGCCCACGATCAGCACGACCGCGGCGGCGCCCGCGAGCAGCACCCCGAGACGCCCGCGCCGGCGCCGACGCTCGGCGAGCTCGTCGGGGACGACCGGCGCGGGAGGTTCGGCGGGTGCGGTGCGCGCGGCGGGCTCCGCCGGTGCGACCGGCACCGTGGCCGGCGCCGGGGCGCTCGGCTCCTGCTCGATCCCGTCGAGCCGATCGAAGATTCCTGCCTTCAGGCTCGGCGGCGGCTCGACGGGCGCAACCGTGCCGCCGAGGGCCTCGGTCGCCGCAGCGCGGAATGCGTCGACCTCCTCCTGGAGTTCGGGCGCGGTCGCGAGGGCGCGCTCGAATCGGGCGCGGTCGAACTCGTCGAGCGCCCCGAGCGCGTATGCGGGCACGAGGTCGCGCAGGTCGTCGGGGACGCGCGGGGAGGAGGCATCCGGCCCGGTCATGTCGTCACCCCCAGCACTTCTCGCAATCGGATCATCCCATCACGCAATCGGGTCTTCACGGTTCCGAGCGGAACGTCCAGCCTCGCGGCGATCTCCGACTGCGTGCAGCCCTCGTAGTAGGCGAGCGCGAGCGCCTCGCGCTGCGCGTCGCTGAGCGCGCCGAGCGCCGTGGTGACGCGTTCGTGCTCGACGCGGGTCTCGACGATCTCGGCGACCTCGTCGACCGGGACGTCCAGGTCGCGGGCGCCGACCCGGAGGTCGCGGTCGTGCGACGCCTGCGCGGCGCGCACGCGGTCGACCGCGCGGCGATGCGCGAGGGTGAGGAGCCACGCCATCGCGTCGCCCTTCGCCGGGTCGAACCGCGCGGCGGTCTGCCAAGACTCGAGATACACCTCCTGCGTCACCTCCTCCGCCTGAGCGGCGTCGACGAGGAGCCGCCGGACGAGGCCGAACACGCGAGGAGCGGTGGCGTCGTAGAGCCTGCTGAAGGCATCGCGGTCGCCGGTCGCGGTCGCGCGCAGCAGGTCGCCGAGCGTTGGGCTCGGCGGCTCGACGCCGCCGGCCGCCGTCGTTTCGCCGGTGTCCGCCACGCGGACAAGCATGGCAGAGGGCGTTCGGGTGCCCCGCCCCTCGCGGGCGGCACGGCTGTGTGGTAGTCGAACATCGGTCATCCGAACGTGAAGGAGTAGGCGTCGACGCCCGCGGGGAGCTCGACGTCGAGGACGCCGGTCGTCGAGGCATCCGACTTCCGGAGGAGGTGGGATCTCGGCGCTCCGGCCACCTCGATGCGCTCGGTGCGGTCGCCGTCGCGCACGACGACGGTGCCCTCGCCGCCGAGGACGATGCGTACCTCGCTGGCCGTGTACGACAGCCGCACGCTCGCGGCGTCGGAGCCGGAGCCGGAGTCGGCGGCGGGCGAGATCGACTGGGTGCCGAGCTCCCAGTCGCCGTCGAGCGCGAAGCTGTCGCGCGGCTGGTCGTCGGGCAGGGCGAACGACGTGGTCGACCTCCGGTACGGCTCGTCGCCGGCGAAGTTCACCTGCTTGGTCGTGCCGAGGTACGTCTCGGGCGTCGTCGAGCCGGCCGACGGAGTGTCGTCGGCGACCTCGGTCGGCTCGGGCAGCTCGGCGCCCGGGGAGGCATCCGCCAGGAGTTCCCGGATGAGCCCCTCGGTCGCCTCGTAGTGCCCCTCGCCGAACGACACCTGCCGCACCGTGCCCTCGGCGTCGATGAGGTAGTGCGCCGGCCAGTACCGATTGCGGTAGTTCGTCCACGTCGAGAGCGTGTTGTCGAGCGCCACGGGGTACTCGATGCCGAAGTCGGCGATGCCCGCCTGCACGTTGCGCGGCTCCTTCTCGAACGCGTACTCGGGCGAGTGGATGCCGACGACCGAGAGTCCGGCGTCGCGGTACGCCTCGTCCCACGCGACGACGTGCGGGATCGACCGCTGGCAGTTGATGCACGAGTACGCCCAGAAGTCGACCAGTACGACCCGGCCGCGCAGGTCCTCCAGGTCGACGCCCGCGCCGCCGTCGGTGTTGAACCACTGCTGGATGCCCCGGATCGACGGCGCCGTGCCGCACGACTCGAGCTCCGACGCCCCGTTGGTGCAGTTCGAGAGTTCGCGGTTCTCGTCGGTGACGAGTCCGCCGAGGTCGAGCGCCTCGGTCACCTCGTCGGACTGCGCGAGCTGACGCTGCAGGTCGGCCGTGTAATCGGGCACGAGCCGCTGGAGCGCCTGCGGCAGGTTGAACGCGAGCCCGACCGCGAGCGCGATCATGACGACGCCGCCGGTGATGCGGATGCCCCGCTGGTGGCGGCGGAACGTCGACAGCCGCTCGGCCATGCCTCGGCCCGCGAGCGCGAAGAAGAGCAGCGGCGCGGCCGTGCCGATCGCGAACGAGAGGGTCAGCACCACGGTCTCGAGGCCGATGCGCCCGGTCGACCCGGCGACCGTGATCGCCGCGAGCACGGGTCCCGCGCACGGCACGTACACGGCCCCGAGCGCGAGGCCGAGGCCGAACCCGCCGCGATCGGTGCCGACCGCCTTCCGCGGGATCCACGCGAACGGCTTCTCGAGCAGCTCCTCGAACCGCGGCACGATGAGGCCGATGCCGATGAGGGCCAGCACGACGAGACCCGTCCAGCGCAGCACGTCCTGCGGGAGGCCGAGGAGGCCGAGCAGCACCGAGCCGACGAGCGTGACGAGGCTGAAGCTCACCACGAGGCCGGCGATCACGAGATAGGGGCGCCAGCGTGACGGCTGCCGGGTGGCGTCGGCGTCGTCGCGGCGGGCCCCCTCGGCTCCGCCGGACAGCAGGATCACCGGGAGGACGGGCAGGATGCACGGCGAGATGCCGGTGATCAGGCCGCCGGCCAGGCCGATCAATGCGAGTACGAGCACGGGATACCTCGTTTCGGGAGTCATCCGTGATTCGGAGCCGAGGCCCGATCCGATTGGATCGCGATTCCTCCAATCCGTCTCCGTGAGGTCTCCGAATCCCTCGTGACGGCCCGCCTTCGAGTCGTCAGACGAACAAGGAGGAGATCCCATGCGATCGATCCGCAGCACCCGCACCGCGTTGGCCGTGTTCTCGATCACGGCGGTCGCGGCACTCGGCCTCGCCGGCTGTTCGATGGGCGGCAGCACGTCCACCGAGTCCGACGAGCCCGCCATGTCCGAAGAGGCCGCTCCCAGCGAAGAGGCGATGGAGATGGACCCGGCCGCGAACCTCGTCGGTCCCGGCTGCGCGGCCTACGCCGAGGAGGTGCCCGACGGGCCTGGCTCGGTGGTCGGCATGTCGCAGGACCCCGTGGCCGTCGCGGCATCCAACAACCCGCTCCTGACCACCCTGGTCTCGGCGGTCTCCGGGCAGCTGAACCCCGACGTGAACCTGGTCGACACGCTCAACGGCGACGAGTTCACCGTCTTCGCACCGGTCGACGACGCGTTCGCGAAGATCGACCCGGCCACCATCGAGTCGCTGAAGACCGACACCGACACGCTCACCGCGATCCTCACGTACCACGTGGTTCCCGGTCAGCTCACCCCCGACGAGGTCGTGGGCACGCAGAGCACGGTGCAGGGCGGCACGGTCGAGGTCACCGGCTCCGGCGACGAACTCATGGTCAACGACGCCGCGGTCATCTGCGGTGGCGTGCAGACGGCGAACGCCACCGTCTACCTGATCGACACGGTGCTGATGCCGACCATGTGACCGGGCCTCGCCCATCCGAATCCGCTGCGACCGCCGCATCGTGCGGCGGTCGCAGCACCGATCCAGCGTCACAGCCGCAACCCAAGGAGGAACTCATGCGCAACTCACCGAACCGGATCGTCGCCACGGTGTTCGGCGCCGTCTACCTGCTCGTCGGACTGCTCGGCTTCGCCGTCACCGGCGGCGTCGGCTTCATCGCCACCGAGGGCGGCCTGCTGCTCGGCATCTTCCAGGTGAACCCGCTGCACAACATCGCGCACCTGCTCATCGGCGCGGCCCTGCTCATCGCCGGGCTCGTCAGCGCGACCGCAGCGAAGACGGTCAACACCGTCGTCGGCGCCGCGTACCTGCTGCTCGGCATCGTCGGCTTCTTCCTCGCCGGAACCGCCGCGAACATCCTCGCGCTGAACACGGCGGACCACATCCTGCACCTCGCGAGCGCCCTGGTGCTGCTCGGCGTCGGCGTCGGCGTCGAACGCGGTGCTGGCCGGACCCGCGCGGTCACGGCATAGGGAGCCGAAACCGTGCGCGCACTGCTGCCGACCCTCACCCGAAGCTGGCCGATGCTCGCCGCCCTCGGCGCCGGGCTCGTGCTGGTCGCGGTCGGCGCCGGTGCACTCGACGGCGCGATCAGGGGGATCGCGACGTCGGTCACCCTGGCCGGGTGCGGTCTGACCGCACTCGGCTGGGGTGTCCTCGCCCTTCGGGCGGGAGCGATCCCGGCCCCGACGGCGACGCTCGGTGCCGTCGTCGGGGTGCTGCTGCTCACCGCGGTGCTCCTCTCGAACGGCCTCGCCGCGGAGTTGGACCTCGCGGCCCTGCCGCTGCTGGCTGCTGACGCCCTGCTGCTGGTCGTCGGGATCGGTGCGGCCCTCGCGCTGCGCCGCGGACAGCGCGGATCGGTCGGGCGCGGTCGCCAGCACGGCCGCCCGTCCGAACCCGTCGGCACGTCGCTCGTCGGCATGGCCGTCGGGGCCGCACTCGTCGCCGCCCTGGCGACGCCGGCGCTCGCCGGCACCGAGGCCGGCGGTTCCGCCGTGCCGCACGGCGAACTCCACGGCATCCCCGACGGCGTCGGCGGCCACGCCCACTGAGGATCGGGCGCGCCGCGCCGCGCCGCCTTCCCGTTGCATGGGGAAGGAACCGGCGGATGCTTCAGACGAAGCCCGGCAGGTCGAGCCAGGCGTCGGGCGCCGCGTCGACGCCCTCACGGATGACGGTGCCCTCGATGAGTCCGTACGGGCGGTCGGCCGCGATGAACACCTCGTTCGGGTTGTCGAGTCCGAACGGCGAGAGGTCGACCGTGAAGTGGTGCTTGTTCGGCATGGCGAAGCGCACCTCGGCGAGCTCGGGTCGAGCGTCGATCGCGGCCTCGCCCATCGCGAAGAGGGTCTGCTGGAGGGCGAGCGAGTGCACCGACGCGAACGTCGCGAGCAGCACGTCGAGCACGTCGGCGTAGAGGCCGTTGTAGTCGATCCCCGCCTCGACCGCCTCGGGAAGGAAACGCCAACGACCCGTGACCGAGGTCGCCATGATGCGATCGGATGCCTCGGCCAGCGTCGTGTACCGGTCGCGGTGGAAGCCGGAGAACTCCGAGCCCGTCGACTTCAGCACGACGAGGTCCTTCACGCCGCCGGTCACGTGCACCTTCCCGCCGACCCGCTGCACCGCCGCGAGCCGCGTCGCGCGACCCGACCGCACGAACGAGTGGTCGTGCGGGCGGCCGTCGACCGTGATGCGCTCCCACTCGTATTGTTCCGCCTGCCAGAGGCCGCCGTCGATCCACTCGTACCCGTCGACGAAGTGCGCGCCGAGCTTCAGCAGGAACTCCTCGGGCGAGGGGATGCCGTGCTCCTTCGCGAACGCGAACGCCGTGTTCTTCTGCGTATCGGTCGCGATGACGAGCGAGTTGTCGCCCGTCAGGTAGGAATCCTCGAGCGCGGCGCCGCGCAGCTGGCTCGTGACGTTCAGGTCGACGATCTCGTGCCGTGCGGTGTCGCGGACGATCCGCACGATGCGGTTCTCGGCCTTGCCGTACTTGTTGGCACCCAGGCGGACAGCGGCCACAGGTCAGCTCCCTCGGTAGGTGGAATAGGCGAACGGGCTCAGCAGCAGCGGCACGTGGTAGTGCCTGGAGGTGCCGTCGTCCGCGACCTCGACGCTGAAGGTCACGGTGACGAACGGGTGGAACGACGGGACGCCGCGCGCGGCGAAGTACTGGCCGGTCTGGAACGTGAGGGTGTAGTCGCCCGCGTCGAGCAGGTCGGGGCCGATCGCGAGCCGCCCGTCGGCGTCGGTGACGCCCTCGGCGATCGCCGACTTGTGCAGGCCAGGCTTCCAGTGCGCGAGCGAGACCGCGACGCCGGCGGCCGGGTCGCCGGTCGCGGCATCCAGGATGTGGGTCGTCAGGTGGGTCATCGTTCCTCCGATGCGGGCTCGTCGGGGCCGGTGACGGTCGATCGCAGCCTGAGCAGCGCGATCTCGGCGAGCTGCCCGGTCGCCTCGCGGGCCTCTTCGGCGTCGTCGTTGTCGAGCCGGCGTTCGAGCTCGGCCAGCATCTCCTCGGGCGAACGCCCGGCGGCACGGATCAGGAACACGCGCCCGAACCGCTCCTCGTACCGGCGATTGCCGTCGGCGATCCGCTCGGCGACGTCGACCGTCGCCGTCGACATCGACGACTGCTCACGACGCGAGGCGGATGCCTCGGCGCCGGTGCCGGGGGCGCGCTCGCCGATGCGCGGGTGGTGCGCCAGCGCGGCATCCAGGTCGATGCGCGACCAGACGGCGGCGAGGTCGGCGGCGGCCGCCGCGAGCGCATCGACCGACGGGTACGGGCGGCCGGCCTCGAGCTCGTCGGCCCAGGCGGGGATCGCCGCCCACACGGACGCGGTCGCGCGGGCGGCGTCGGCGTCGAGGGCGTTGAACTCATCGATGCGCATGCGGCTCCTCTCCATGGCGACGCTACCGCTGTCCGGCGTGCACGAGGTCGGAGATCTCCCGCTTGTGCTCGTTGAACGCGGCGCTCGTGAGGTCGCGCGGCTCGGGCAGGTCGATCTCGACGATCCGGCTGATGCGGCCCGGTTCCCCGTGCGCCGCGCCGCCCGTCATGACGACGACCCGGTCGGCGAGGAACACGGCCTCCTCGATCGAGTGCGTGACGAACACGACCGTCGTGCCGGTCTCGACGTGGATGCGCTTGAGCTCGGCCTGCAGGTCGGAGCGGGTGAGCGCGTCGAGCGCGCCGAACGGCTCGTCCATCAGCAGCACCCGCGGTTCGTTCGCGAGCACGCGGGCGATCGCGACGCGCTGTTGCATGCCGCCCGAGAGCGCGCCGGGGTACCGGTCGGCGAAGCGGCTCAGGCCGACGGCCTCGATGAAGCGGTCGGCGAGCTTTCGCACGCGCGCCCCGGGGACGCGGCGCCGGCGAGGGCCGTACGCGACGTTCTCGCGCACGGTCAACCACGGGAACAGCCCGTAGTCCTGGAACACGACGCCACGGTCGGGCCCGGGCGCGGTGACGGGTGCGCCGCCGACCTCGACGGCGCCCTCGGTGGCCGTCTCGAAGCCGGCGAGGATGCGCAGCACGGTGCTCTTGCCGCACCCCGAGGCGCCCACGATCGCGACGAACTCGCCGGGTGCGATCGCGAGGTCGACGTCGGCGACCGCCAGCACCCCGGTGTCGTCGTCGCCGTATCGCTTGCCGAGCGCCTCGAGGCGGACAGCGGCGGAATGCTGGTGATTCATCGGATGCTCCGGTCGATTCACTTGATGAGCGGGCGGCCGCGGGTGAACAGCCGGAATGCGCCGACGAGCAGCCGGTCGGAGAGGAATCCGGCGGCGCCGATCACGATCATGCCGACCACGACCATGTCGGTGCGGACGACGTCGCGGGCGAGGATGATCGACGAGCCGAGGCCGACGCTGACCCCGACGGACTCGCCGAGCACGAGCACGACCCAGGCGATGCCGAGTCCGACGCGGAGGCCGTTCATCACGGCCGGCGCGGACGCCGGCACGACGACCTGCGTCAGGATCTCCCAGCGTCTGGCGCCGAGCATCTGCCCGGCCTCGACGAGCCGTTGCGGCACCTCTTTCGCGCCGCTGATCGCGCCGAGCACGATCGGGAAGAACGCGGAGAGGGCGATGAGGAAGATCGTCGCCTGGTCGCCCCAACCGATGAGCAGGCCCACCAACGGCACCCACGCCGTCGCCGGGATCGGACGGAAGAGGTTGATGAAGGGGTCGAACAGGGAATCCATCGTGTACGAGCGGCCCATGACGATGCCCAACGGAATCCCGATGCCGCAGGCGATCGCGAAGCCGACGAGGATCCGCAGACTCGAAGCACCGAGGTTCACCCAGAGGTCGCCTGAGGACGCGTCGTCGCGGAGTCCGCCGAACGCGTAGTCCCAGAGCGAGACGACGACGTCGCCGGGCGCGGGCAGGTAGCCCATGCGGATGCCGACGACGGGGAGTTCCCACGCCTGCTCGCGGCCGATCTGCCACACGATGAGGAACAGGATCGGCACGGGGAGGGCCAGCAGGAACCGGCGCCATCGGGTCGGTCGCGCTGCGCTGCGCCGGGGTGGGCGCGTGGTGTCGGATGGGCGGGCCGCGCGCTGCGCGGTCGCATCCTCGGTCGTGGTCTCGGCCACGCGGTCCTCGCTTTCGGGAAGGTGCTCGCCCCCTGCAGAGGGCTGGGGCGGCGCCCGGCGAGTGCCGGGCGCCGCCGAGGTCAGGATGCGAACGAGGTGTCGACGATGTCGTCCGCGGTCGGCGCCTCGTCGATCAGGCCGATCGAGGCCATGGCCTCGGCGAGGGCCTCGAGCTGGCCGACGTACTCGTCGGAGAGGTCGGACCGCAGCCAGAAGTTCTCGAGCGCCGACTCGAACACGGACTGGTCGCCGCCGAACTCCTCGACCATGCCGGGGAGCCACTCGTCGATGTTGTCGGCCATGTACTCGGTGGTCGCGGCGTGCGTGTCGACGACCTTCTGCACCACGTCGGGGTGCTCCTCGATGTACGCGCCCGTCGTGATGAGGCCGATGTTGACCTTGCCGATCGGCGTCGAGTACGGGTCGACGACCTCCTCACCGCCGTTGCCCTTCGCGATCGAGACGCCGATCTCGACCCCCATGAAGGCCGCGATGTCGCCCGCCGCGAACGCCGTCGCCATCTCGGGGACGGGGATGGCCGTGAGCTCGAAGTCCTCGGGCTGGAGCCCGGCATCCTCGATGAGCAGTCGCAGCGCGACCTCCTGGGCGGAGCCCTGGATGATCCCGATCTTCTGGCCGGTGAGTTCCTCGAGCGAGGACTCGCCGTTGCCGATGAAGCCGGATCCGCCGTCGGCCGCGCTGGCGACGACCTTCAGATCGCGGTCCTGCGCGATCGAGGCGATCGACGGCGTGACCCCGGAGATCGCGAAGTCGATCGAGCCCGAGGTGAGGGCGTCCGACAGAGCGGGGGTGGTGTCGAGCGTGACGACCTCGAACTCCACGCCGTCGACGGCGTGGTCGGCGTAGAGGAACGGCTGGTAGAAATGCGGCTGGCCGCGCAGGGTGCCGATCTTGACGGTGACCGTCTCGCCCTCGGCGGCCGGGGCCGGCTCGGGCGAGCCCGCGCAGCCCGCGAGGGCGAGGGCGGATGCCGCGAGGAGGGCGGCGGTGGCGATGAGGCGGTGCGGGCGTGAAGGCATGTGCGTGTTCGCTCCAGGAAGGTGGTCCGGGTCGGGGGGACGGGTGGGACTCCTGTCATTCAATGACCGGTGCGCACCGTGGGTGTGACCGCCGTGTAACGGCTCCGTTAAGTCATCGCTTAAGGCCGATGCGGGCACGGCGGTCCCTTGCGCCGGCCGGCCCTGCGGCCTCTACGATGACGACGACCACGAGAACGGAGCACGGATGCCCGAAGCATCGACGGCGCAGATCGGCGCCCGCCTGCGGCGCATCCGCACCGCGACCGGCCGGTCGCTCGCGTCCGTCGCACGGGAGATGGGCATCTCGTCGAGTGCGCTGTCGCAGATCGAGACGGGCGCCATGCAGCCCTCGGTCAACCGCCTCATCGAACTCGTCGGCGTGCTCGGCGTGCCGGTGTCGGCGATCTTCGGCGATCTCGACGTGTTCGCGCCCCCACTCGGCGAGGAGCAGGGCGACCGCGCCGGCGAACCGCTGCCCGGCGTGCTGGTGTCGATCGGCTCCGGAGACGACACGGCCGCACACCTGGGCGGCGGCGTCACCTATCGCCGGCTCGCCCCCGCGACGCCGGCCGGCGTCGACTGGTTCGAGTCGACGTATCCTCCCGGCTCGTCGTCGAGCGCCGACGGCGCGATGCTCGTGCACGCCGGCTACGAGAGCGGGCGGGTCGTGCTCGGCGAACTCGTCTTCCAGTTCGAGGACGGCTCGGTGCGGCTCGGGCCAGGGGACTCGCTCTCGTTCGCAGCCACCAGACCGCACCGCGTCGTCAACGACACCGGCGAGGTCGCGGTCGCGATCTGGCTGACGGTCAGTGGGTCGTGAGGGCGGCGGGTGGGCGAATGACGCGACGTATTCTCGAACTCATTGCCGTCTTCACCGGAGTCTGCATGCTCATCTTCGTGGCAATCGGCTCGTTCGTGACGGTGGATGGACAGTTGCTCGAGCAGTTGCCGGAGGCTGAGGATAGCCGAATGGCAGGCACGGACATCCCCGCCGCTGTCTACGTGTTCGGTGCTGGGAGTGCGGCACTCGTGTCCTCGGTCGTCCTCGCGTTCCTCACGAGGGGGTTCGTGCGCGACTGGCGCGCGCGAAGCGCCCAACTCGATCCGTTGCGCGCCTCGGCCGCATCGAGGCCGTTCGAACCAGCGCCTTTGGACGAGGGGGAGCGCATCGCTGAAATCGCGGCGTCGCGCGATCCTCACCCCAATTCCAGCGCCGGAAGCCCTCGGCGCTTCGATCAGACTCGGGGAAAATTCGGCCTTCGACGGACCCCGGGCGAATCTCGTTGGCAGATCAAGGGTCACCTCGTGCCGGCGCGGGGCGTGTATCGCAGACGATTCATGCCAGGGGTGCTCATTCTCGTCGTCGTATTCGTTGCATCGGCCGTTGGTGTCCGGATGGCAACGACGATCTCAGTACAGTTCGGGCTCGTCCTCGCTCTCGGAACGCCTGCGGTCTTCGCGGCGGTGTGGCTCGGTGGTGCGGGCCTGCGTCTCATCGGTCGCGGTCGGGATCGGACCGTTGCGCAGATCGTCGGTGATAGTGCGGCCGTGGTGTTCGCGTCGAACCGTACAGCACGGTCGAATGAAGTACTCGCCTCGACTGTCGGTGACGGCCCGGTTCGTCTCTCCCACGAATTCAGCGTCGTCCTGGGCGCGGACGGGCTGTCGATCTGGGACGGCCCGGCGCGCGAGCCGAGCTGCATGGCCACAATCAGTTGGCACCTGGTTTCCGGCGTGCAGGTCGGCCGGGTCCGGTCGGAGAGTTCGACCGGGTTGGGACTCAGGGTGAGTCTGCGCGACACGAAATCGATCGAGTTTCAACCCGTCGGTGGGGGATTCATGGGCGTGTTCTCGTTACCCGCTGCTGAGGTCGAGGAGCTTGCCGCTCAGCTCGACCGGATGCGGGTCGCGAACGCGGCTCCTTGATGCGACGAGTCACGGCTCAGCCTGTCAGCGGTCGTAGACGTCGCGGCGATGCCCGAGTGTCACCACGACCACCAGGAGGACGTCGTCCTGGACCGTGTAGATGATCCGGTAGTCGCCGACGCGGACCCTGAGGCCGTCACGTCCCTGGAGCGCCTTCGCCCCCGGCGGCCGGGGATCCTGACCGAGCAGCGCGATCGCACCGCGGATGCGATCACGGTCCTGATGGTCGATGCGCTTGAGCGCTCGGATGGCGGCGGGTCGGAGTTCGATCCGATAGCTCACTCCCAGCCCAGGTCCTTCTTGACCTGGTCCCACGGAACGTTCTCGCCCTCTTCGGCCATCGCCGCATCGAACGCGGCGGCATCCTCGGCGTCTTCGAGCGCCTCGAGCATGCGCTCGTACCGCTCGTGGCTCACCACGACGGCAGCGGGCCGTCCGCGCCGCTCGATGATGACGGCCTCCCGCTGGGCGCGGGCGATCACGTCGGACAGGTGGCTACGGGCATCCGCGACGCTGACGTTGGACATGCTGCAATTGTACATTTGGAATGATCGTGTGTACATGATGCGAGCGCGTCAGGTCTCCGGATCCTGCGCGAACCCGCCGCCCAAGCGCTGCGTCACACGAGTGTTACCTCCGGGAAACCCCGCGGCGCACGTTAAGCAATAGCTTCACGGCATGACCTCCAGCCGTACCGTCTTCCGGGCCGCCCGCGCGTTCGTCGACGGGCGGTTCCGGCCGGCGGCGGTCGTCGTCGACGACGGACGCATCGCACAGGTGCTCGGGATCGACAACGCGGTGCCAGGCGCGACCGAGGTCGTCGTTCCTGAGGACGCGGTGCTCCTGCCCGGCCTCGTCGACTCGCACGTGCACGTCAACGAACCCGGCCGCACCGAATGGGAGGGGTTCGCCTCGGCCACGCGAGCGGCGGCCGCCGGCGGGGTCACGACGATCGTCGACATGCCGCTGAACTCGATCCCCCCGACGACCACGGCCGAGGCGCTGCGCATCAAGCGCGCGGCGGCCGAGGCATCCGCTCGGGTGGACGTCGCGTTCTGGGGCGGTGCGGTGGCCGACAACCTGGGCCGCCTCGGGCCGCTGCACGACGCAGGCGTCGTCGGATTCAAGTGCTTCCTCTCGCCGAGCGGCGTCGCTGAGTTCGGCCACCTCGACCGGGAGCAGCTCGACGCCGCGATGCACGAGATCGCGGCCCTCGGCTCGCGGCTCATCGTGCACGCCGAAGATCCCGACCTGCTCACCGGCGAGGGCCCGCTCGGGCGCGGCTACGCCGGCTTCCTCGCGTCGCGGCCGCCCGAGAGCGAGGCATCCGCCATCGACGCCGTCATCGCAGCCGCGCGGCGCAGCGGCGCGCGGGCGCACATCGTGCACCTCGGCGACGGTGCCGCGCTGCCCGCGATCCGCGCCGCGAAGGCCGACGGCGTGCACCTCACCGTCGAGACCTGCCCGCATTACCTGACCATCACGGCCGACGAGATCCCCGACGGCGCGAGCGAGTTCAAGTGCTGCCCGCCGATCCGCGAGCGCGCCCACCAGGACCTGCTGTGGGAGGGCGTGCTCGAGGGCACCATCGACGCGATCGTCAGCGACCACTCGCCGTCGACCGCCGACCTCAAGCACGCCGGCGACGGCGACTTCGGACTCGCCTGGGGCGGCATCTCGGGGCTCCAGGTCGGGTTCGCCGCGGTGTGGACCGAGGCGCTGGCGCGGGGCATCCGACTGGAGACGCTCGTGCCGCTGTTCACGACCGGGCCGGCGGCGGTCGCAGGCCTGACCGGGCTGGGTGTCATCGAAACGGGGGCGCCCGCGCACCTCGCCGTCTTCGGACCTGAAGACTCGTATGCCGTGCACGCCGCGGAACTGCACCACCGCAACCCCATCAGCGCGTACGACGGCCGCGAGCTCACCGGTCGCATCCGGCGCACCTGGCTGCGCGGTCGACCGGTGTTCGACGTCGACGAGGCAGCGTCGGTTGCCGCTGCGTCGAGTGCCGGGCCGCGCGGCCGCCTGCTCCACGCAGGGGAGGCCGGCGCATGACCGTCGAGATCCTCCAGCCCGGGCGCGGCGACCGGCCCGGCGACCACTACCTACCCGCTCGGCCCGACACGATCATGTGGGGCCGGCTTCCGTGCGAAGCGGATGCCCCGGTGCTCGACATCGCACCCGGGCAGACGGTCACGATCGACACGGTGAGCCACGAGGGCATCCTCGAAGACCAGGGCAAGGACCCGCTCGCCTGGTTCGGCGCGCAGGGCGTGGCGGCCGGCGACGTGCTCGAGGACGCCATCACCATCGCCGCTGAACGCTCACGCGACCCGCTCGCCGACGGACCGCATGTCGTCACCGGACCGATCCGCGTCGCGGGTGCGCGCCCGGGCGACCTGTTGAAGATCACCGTCGAACGGCTCGTTCCGCGTGTGCCGTACGGCGTCATCTCGAACCGGCACGGCAAGGGCGCGCTCGTCGGCGAACTGCCGCGCGGCGAGCACAACGTGAGCGTGTTCAGCCCAGTCGAGGTGCGCGACGGCGGGCTCGTCGGGGTGCTGCCGCTCGTCGAGGGCGGCGACCGCGTCATCGAGTTCCCGCTCGCCCCGTTCCTCGGCACGATGGGCGTCGCCGTCGCTGGCGACGTACGCCCGCACTCGGTGCCGCCGGGCGCGCACGGCGGCAACGTCGACATCAAGCTGCTCGTCGAGGGTGCCGTGCTCTACCTGCCGGTGCAGGTCGACGGGGCGCTGGCCTACGTCGGCGACCCCCACTTCGCGCAGGGCGACGGCGAGGTCGCACTCACCGCGCTCGAGGCGTCGCTGCGGGCGACGCTGCGGTTCGACGTCGTTCCGCGCGAGCAGGCGCTCGCCGCGTTCGGCGATCTCGCGGGGCCCCTCGTGCGCACGCCCGACTACCTCGTGCCGACGGGGCTCGACCCCGACCTCGGCGAGGCGATGCGCCGGTGCGTTCGTGCCGCCATCGACCTGCTCGGCGCGCGCTACGGCATGGCGGAGCACCTGGCCTACGCCTACCTGTCGGCCGCGACCGACTTCGACATCTCGCAGGTCGTCGACCTCGTGTGCGGGGTGCACGCGCGCATCCGGCTGGCCGACTTCGCCGCCGTCGGCATCGCAGACGAGGCGGTCGGCCGCGCGCAAGGGGTCCGCGCATGACCGGGTTCCCCGACGACATCCCCGCCGACCTGTTCACGGCGTTCGACCGGTACGAGCGGGCGATCCTCTCGAACGACCTCGACGCGCTGGATGCCGCGTTCGCGCCCGGCGACCGCACGATGCGCGGCGACGGCGCCGGCCTGCTCGTCGGACACGACGCGATCCACGCGTTCCGCAGCCTGCGCGGCGGGGTGCCTTCAAGATCGATCGAGCGGATCGAATACCGCCCGCTCGCCGACGGCATCGCGCTGCTCGTCTCGGTGTCGCGGTTCCACGACGGCGGCACCGGACTGCAGACGCAGGTGTGGGAGCGACACGACGACGGATGGCGCATCACCGCCGCGCACGTGACACCGAGGCCGCAGGCCTTCGACCGGACGATCTGGCGGGTGGTGGGCGACCCGCTGGCTCCCGCAGATGCGGAGTCGGGCGGCGCGATCGCCGGGCTCGCCGTCGCGGTCAAGGACGTCTTCGCGGTCGCCGGCCACCCGATCGGCGCCGGAAACCCGGCCTTCCTCGCCGAGGCACGCCCCGAAGGCGCCGACGCAGCCGCGGTCGGCGCACTCCGGCGCGCCGGCGCCGTGGTCCGCGGCATCGCCCGCACCGACGAGTTCGCCTACTCCATCGCCGGCGACAACGTGCACACCGGAACCCCGCCGAACGGCGCGCTGCCCGGCGCACTCCCCGGAGGCTCGTCGAGCGGACCGGGGTCGGCGGTCGCGACCGGCCAGGCCGACATCGGGCTCGCCACCGACACCGCGGGCTCGGTCCGCGTGCCCGCGTCGTACCAGGGGCTGTGGGGCATCCGCACGACGCACGGGCTGGTGCCGCGCGACGGGATGCTGCCCCTCGCACCGTCCTTCGACGCCGTCGGCTACCTCACGCGCGACGCTGAGACGCTGCAGCGTGTCGTCGACGCGGTGCTCGACACGGTGCTCGACACGGCGCTCGACGAGGGGCCCGTCGGCGACCTGCCGTGGCGACTGCTCGTCGCCGACGAGGCCCTCGCCGCCACCGAGCCCGAGACCGCCCGGGCGTTCGAGGCGCTGCTCGTCCGGCTCGCGGCATCCGACGACGGTCCCCGCCTCGGACGCGTCGCGATCGGCGAACTCGACGAGTACGCGGTGCCGTTCCGCACCGTGCAGGGCGGCGAGGCGTGGCGCAGCCATGGCGCGTGGGTGACCGCGCACCCGGCCGCACTGGGCGATGCGGTCGCGGCCCGGTTCGCCGCGGCATCCGAGGTCACCGCCGAGGCCGAGGCCGCCGCGCGCGACGACCTCGCGGCACTCCGCGAGCGCCTGCATCACCTCGTGCGCGACGCCGTGCTGATCCTGCCCACGGTGCCCGGGCCCGCACCCGCGCGCACGGTGGTCGGCGCAGCGGTCGACGCCGGACAGGCCGACAGGATCCGCAGCGACACCCTGCGTCTCACGACCCCCGCATCGGTCGCCGGGCTGCCCGCGATCTCCATCCCGCTGCTCACGGTCGACTCGCCCCTCGGCGCAGCGCCCGTGGGGGTGAGCCTCATCGGCGCCCCCGGCAGCGACCGCGCGCTCGTGCGCACCGCCCGCCGGCTCGCAGCCGTCGCGTCGCCGATGGATGCCCCGTGAGCGTCTCGATCTCAGCCCCGACCCCTCCCGGAGAGGACCACCGATGACCTTCGAGATCCCCGGCCCGATCGACCCGCCCGCCCGGCTCCTCATGGGGCCGGGGCCGATCTCGGCGTACCCGAGCGTGCTGGAGGCGATGTCGGCGCCGCTCGTCGGCCAGTACGACCCGTTCATGACGAACACGATGGCCGAGACCCAGGCGCTCTACCGGGGCGTCTGGGCCACCGACAACGACGCCACCCTGCTGATCGACGGTACGTCGCGCGCCGGCATCGAGGCCGTCATGGTGTCGCTGATCCGGCCCGGCGACCGGGTGCTCGTGCCCGTGTTCGGCAGGTTCGGTCACCTCCTCGCGGAGATCGCCGAACGCGCCATGGCCGAGGTGCACACCATCGAGACCGAATGGGGGCAGGTGTTCGCCCCGTCGGTCATCGAGGAGGCGATCGTCCGCGTGCGCCCGACGCTGCTGGCGCTGGTACAGGGCGACACGTCGACCACGATGAACCAGCCGCTCGACGAGATCGGCGCGATCTGCGCGAAGCACGGCGTGCTGTTCTCCACCGACGCGACCGCTTCGCTCGGCGGCAACGCGTTCGAGTCCGACGCCTGGGGGCTCGACGCGGCGACCGCCGGACTGCAGAAGTGCCTGGGCGGGCCGAGCGGGTCGTCGCCGATCACCCTTTCCGACCGGGCGGTCGAGGTCGTGACGAGTCGCAAGCGCGTGGAGGCCGGCATCCGCGAACCCGGCGACCCGTCGTCGCCCGACTTCGTGCGGTCGAACTACTTCGACCTCGGCATGATCCTCGACTACTGGGGGCCGAGGCGGCTGAACCACCACACCGAGGCGACCTCGATGCTGTACGCCGCACGCGAATGCGCGCGGGTGCTGCTGCTCGAGGGTCGCGAAGCCGTCATCGAGCGGCACCGGGTCGCCGGGGCGGCGATGCTCGCGGGCGTGCAGGCGCTCGGCCTCGGCGTCTTCGGCGACCTCGGCCACAAGATGCACAACGTGGTCGCGGTCGAGATCCCCGATGGAGTGCCCGGCGACGCCGCCCGGGCTGCGCTGCTCGAGGATTTCGGCATCGAGATCGGCACCTCGTTCGGCCCCCTGCACGGTCGGGTCTGGCGGATCGGCACGATGGGGTTCAACGCCCGCGAGGACGCCGTGCTCACGACCCTCGACGCGCTCGAACAGGTGCTGCGGCGGTTCGGCGCGGCCGTGCCGACCGTCGCGGGGGTCGAAGCGGCCGAGGACGTCTACCGGAGGGCGGCATGACGACGACCTCGCTCCTGCAGATCTCGCCCGACGCGGTCACGGCGGCGGCGCGCCGGGTCATGGAGCGCTGCGACGAACTCGCCCGCGTGACCGCGACGCCCCGCGCCATCGAACGCGTCTACCTGACCCACGAGCACGCCACCGCGAACCGCATGGCCGCCGGGTGGATGCGCGAGGTCGGCATGTCCTCGAGGCAGGACGCCGCGGGCAACCAGCTCGGCAGGCTCGAGACCACGTCCGGACCGGACGAGCCGGCGCTGCTGCTCGGCTCGCACCTCGACACCGTGCGGAACGCCGGCCGATTCGACGGCATCACCGGCGTGCTCAGCGCCATCGAGGTCGTGCGGCTCCTGCGCGCGCCGGGCGGACCGGGCGGCCCCGGCAGCGATCCCTTCGGCCACGAGGCCTGGCACTCGCCGTTGCCGTTCGCCCTCGAGGTCGTCGCGTTCTGGGACGAGGAGGGCACGCGGTTCGGCAAGGCGCTGCTCGGGTCATCCGCCGTGGCAGGCGAGTGGAACGAGGACTGGTGGAACCTCACCGACTCGGGCGGCACCTCGCTGCGCGTCGCTGCCATCGAGTTCGGGCTCGACCCCTCGCGCATCGGTGAGGCCGCGCGCCGACCCGAGGAACTCGTCGGCTACCTCGAGGCCCACATCGAGCAGGGGCCGGAGCTCCACCGGCGCGGCGAAGCGCTCGCCGTCGTGTCGTCGATCGCGAGCGCACGCCGCTTCCAGGTGACGGTCGAGGGCGAAGCCAGGCACGCCGGCGGCACGCCCTACGACCTGCGCCGCGACGCCCTGCTCGGCGCGAGCGAGGCCGCGCTCGCCGTGGAGCGCATCTGCCGTGCCGAGCACCACATCATCGGCACGGTCGGCCAGTTCGAGGCGTTCCCGGGCGGCGTCAACATCATCCCGGGCGAGACCCGGTTCTCGATCGACCTCCGCGGGGAGTTCGACGGCGAGCGCGACCGCGTGTGGGGCGAGCTCTCCCGCGAGCTCGACGCGATCATGGGCCGTCGCGGCCTGCGCTGGCGGCACCGCGAGATCCACAACGCGGCCGCCGTCGGGTGCGCGCCGCTCCTGCAGGACGTGCTGCGCGAGGGCATCGCGGGCACCTCGGGCGATTCCGTCGCCGCGGGCGGCGACGAGCCGTCGGTGCTCTTCAGCCCCGCCGGGCACGACGCGATGACGCTCGCCTCCATCACCGACGTCGGGATGCTGTTCCTGCGCAACCCCGACGGGGTGAGCCATCACCCCGAGGAGGCCGTCTCGGTCGGCGACGTGGGCCGGGGCATCCGGGCGCTCGCGGAGTCGGTGCTGCAGCTCGCAGCCGACCGCCGCGCCGCCTGACCGAGACGCACGACCGCACCACCTGGAGGCACACGATGTCACTGCTCGTCACCCGAGCCCGACTGATCACCGTCCCCGCCGGAACCGACGACCCCGGGTACCTCGACGGCGGCTGGATGCTCGTCGGCGACGACGGCCGCATCGTCGCGCTCGGCGACGGCGAACCCCCGGCGGGCACGACCGCCGACGAGTCGCTCGACGTCGACGGCTCGTTCGTCGCGCCCGGGTTCGTCTCGAGCCACTCGCACCTGTTCACGAGCGGGCTGCGCGGCCTCGGCGTGACCGAGACGCTCTACGGATGGTGCGACTCGATGCTCGGCTTCACGGCGAACCTGTCGCCCGAGCACGCGTACTGGTCGACGCTGCACGGCTCGCTCGACTTCCTCTCGAACGGCGTGACGACGGCGTACAACTTCACCGACCCGTTGCAGGCGTGGGAGTCGATGGTCGACGGCCGCCGCGTCGGGAACGCCCGGATGCGCGGGCTGGAGTACCACACGCGTCAGGCCGACGGATGCCTCGACGCGGGCATCCGCTTCGTCGATGCCGCCGGCATGGACGCGACGGTGGGTTCCGACGACGAGATCCTCGAGCGGTTCGGCGCGCAGGTCGCGCACACGAGGGCGATGGATCCCGATTTCGCGCTGGGCTCGTCGATCATGGGCCAGGTGCAGTGGTCGCCGCGCGACGACGCGGCGTGGATCGAGGTCGAGGCCATGCGCCGGTTCGGCGTGACCAACCAGGCGCACTTCCTCGAGTCGCCCGAGGCGATCGAGCTGCAGCAGTCGAAGTTCGCGTTCTACCGGGACGCCGGCGCACTCGGCCCCGGCATGATGTTCGGCCACTTCATCCAGACGACGCCCGAGATCATCGCCGAGGCCGCCGCCGGCGGCGCGTCGATGTCGTGGCAGCCGGCGTCGAACGGCCGGCTCGCGTCGGGCGTCGCGCTCGTGCCCGAGATGCTCGCCATGGGCATGAAGGTCGGCATCGGGCTGGACGACCAGGCCTGCACCGACGTCTCGGACCCGTGGCAGAACCTGCGCATGGGCATCTCCCAGCAGCGCGCCCGCACGAAGGACCCGCTGTCGATGTCGCCCGAGACCGCGCTGCGCCTGCACACGCTCGGCGCGGCCGAGATCATGGGCGTCGCCGACCGCGTCGGCAGCCTCGAGCCCGGCAAGTTCGCCGACTTCCTCGTCGTCGACCCGCGCCGCCCCGACGTCGGGCCGCTGTGGCATCCGGTGCGCAGCTACGTGCTCGCGATGAGCCCGCGCAACCTCGCCGCGGCGTACGTCGGCGGCCGGGTCGTGAGCGAGCACGGGGTCTCGACGAATCCGCTCGCGGCCGAGGCATCCGCTCGCCTCCACGCCGACCTGCCGGCGGTCGCCGCGCAGCACGGCCACCCGCGCTGAGTCGCGCGGCGCACGCCGGGCACGCCGAAGGCCCGGGCCGCGTGGACGCGAAGCGGCCGGGTCCCGCAGGACCCGGCCGCTTCGACGCTCAACGCGCCGACGTCGTCATGCCCATGCGGGCCAGGACCGCGTTCTCGAGCACCTGCACGACGTTGTAGAGCACCAGCGTGAGGATCGTGATGAGCGCGACCGACGCCCACAGGTCGTCGAACTTCGCCGTCGCCGTGAACTTCACGATCATGCCGCCGATGCCCTGCCCGGTCGACAGCCACTCCGCGAGGAGTGCGCCGGTGACCGCGCCCGGCACCGAGACGCGGGCGGCAGCGAACAGCGACGGCAGGGCGCCGGGCAGGTTGACCTTGCGCAACTGCGACCAGCGCCCGCCGCCGTAGACGTGCACGAGGTCGAGGCTCTCCTTCGACGCGCGGGACAGACCGAACAGGATCGACGCGAGCGCGGGGAACAGCACCACGATGCTGCCGATCACCGCGACCGACGCGGGCGTGCCACGACCCGTGATGAGGATGATCACCGGCGCGATGGCGACGAGCGGGATGCTGCGCAGGAGCAGGGCCAGCGGCATGACCCCGGCCTCGATCGCCTTCGACAGCGAGAACGCGAGCGCGAGCACGAGCGCCACCAGCATGCCGACGACGAAGCCGAGCGCCGCGTCCTGCAGCGTCTGCACGAGCAGCGGCGCCAGGTCGGCACGGTTCTGCGCGGCATCCTCGTCGGTGAAGAGGAACTGCCACACCTCGGCGGGGCCCTTGGCCACGTAGGGCGAGATGTTCGTGAGGTTCACGACCGCCCACCACAGGGCGAGCACGATCACCAGGGTCAGCAGCGCGTTCAGCAGCGAGCGGCCGACGCTGCGCATCACGGCCCGGTTCACGTCGTCGGCCTTCCGGCCAGCCACGGCGTCACGGCCCGCGAGATCAGCCCGAGCAGGCCGTACCCGATGAGCGCGACGATCGCCGACAGCAGGAACACCGCCCACACGCGCGCGGAGTCGAGATCGCCCTGCAGCTTGATGAGCGTGATGCCCACACCGCGGTCGACCGCCCCCATGTACTCGCCGAGGATCGCGCCGAGGAACGCACTCGGCACGGCGATCTGCAGCGCGTTGAGGATCGCGGGCGTCGCCGCGATCAGTCGCACCTTGCGCAGCTGGGTGAGCCGCGAGCCGCCGTACACCCGCACGACGTCGAGCGAGGCCTTGTCGGCGGCCTTGAACCCGAGCAGCGCCCCGACGACCGTCGTGAAGAACACCGCGAGCGCCGCGAGGAAGATCGCCGTCGCACTCGGGTCGCCGGCGCGCTTCGCACCGCCGAGAACCACGATCGCGATGCCGCCGACGGCGACCATCGGCAGGCAGTAGCTGACCACGGCGACCTGGGTCACCACGGTCTCGAGCTGCGGCAGGAGCAGGACGACGGATGCCAGGAGCAGCGCGACCGCGTTGCCCCACGCGTACCCGATGAGCGCCTCGGTGATGGTCACCTGGAATTGCTGCCAGTACGGGGCCAGTCCGTCCTGGACGATCGTCTGCACGACGACCCAGGGTGACGGCACCGGCGTGAACGTCGTCCCTGGCGGCGGCTCGAAGACCGTGGCCGACAGCAACCACCACGCACCGACGAGCACGGCGCCGCCGATCAGGCCGGCGAGCCACGTCGGCAGGCCGCGGCGGCGCATCAGGCCTCCGCCGCGACGCGGCCGTCGGCACCGAACAGCAGCTCCGAGGCGCGGTCGACGAGCGCGTGGAACTCGGGGGTCCGCATCATCTCGGGCGTGCGCGGCCGGGGCAGGTCGACCTCGATGATCTCCTTGATGCGGCCCGGTCGCGGCGACATCACGGCGACCCGGTCCGAGAGGAATATCGCCTCGGCGATGCCGTGGGTCACGAGGAGGGTCGTCGCGGGCTTCTCCGTCCAGATGCGAAGGAGCTCGAGGTTCAGGTTCTGCCGGGTCATGTCGTCGAGCGCGCCGAACGGCTCGTCGAGCAGGAGCACCGACGGCTTCAGCGCGAGCGCGCGGGCGATCGAGACGCGCTGGCGCATGCCGCCCGACAGCTGCGCCGGCTTCGCCTTCTCGAAGCCCTTCAAGCCGACGAGGCCGATCAGCTCGTCGATGTAGGACTTGTCGGGCGTGCGGCCCGCGATCTCGAATGGCAGCCGCACATTGCTGAGCACGCTCCGCCACGGGAGCAGCGCGTGGTCCTGGAAGGCGATGCCGAGCTCGCTGTTCCGGCGCAGCTCATGCGGGGTCTTGCCGTCGACGCGGACCTCGCCGGTGGTCGGCGTCTCGAGGTCGGCGAGGATCCGCAGGATCGTGGACTTGCCGCAGCCCGAGGGGCCGAGGAGGGCGAGGAACGAGCCCTGGTCGGTGTGCAGGTGCGTGTCCTGGAGGGCGGTCACGGTTCGGCCGCGGCTGGCCGTGAACGTCTTGGAGAGGCCGTCGATCAGGATGCCGGTGCCGCGAGCGGCACCGGCATCCCGGGTGTCATCGTGGTTCATCGTGTCTTCGTGGGGCGTCGGTGCTTCGCTGCGTCGGTCAGGGCAGGTAGTCGAGGAGCTCGGGGTGCTCCTCGTAGATCTCGTCGATGATCGTGGTGTCGAAGAGGTCGTCGACCGAGACCTCCCAGCCGGCGCCGGCGAGCGAGGCCACCGTCTCCTCCTTGAGGGAGTCCGAGATGGTGAACAGGCCGTTCGCCTCGGTCTCCTCGGTCGAGATCAGCAGCTTCTCGGCCTCGAGGCCCTTGGCGGTCTTCACCGGGTCGAGCGCGCCGAAGACGGCTTCGAGGCCCTCCTCGGATGCCTCGGCTTCGGCGTTGTAGTACTTCTGGATCAGCGTCACCGTGTCGTCGGTGCTCTCCTGGAACACGTCGGTCCAGCCCTTGATCTCGGCGATCAGGAACGCCTTCAGCAGGTCCTTGTTCTCGGCGAGGTACTGGTCGGTGACCGAGAACGTCTCGGCGACGTACGGCACGCCGTTCTCGGCGTACGCGAGGTTCGTGGTCTCGTAGCCAGCGAGCTCGACCGTCAGCGCCTCGTTGGTGAGGTAGGCCATGAAGCCGTCGACCTGGCCGTCCATGAGGGGGGTCGGGTCGAAGTCGACCGGAACGACCTCGACCTGGCTCGGGTCGATCCCGTTCGCGTTGAGCAGGGCGGCGAACACGCTCGCGTTCGAGTCCTGCACGCCGATCTTCTTGCCGATGAGGTCCTCGGGCGTCGCGATGTTCGCCGCGCCGGCGAGCGAGAGGATCGTGAACGGGTTCTTCTGGAAGGTGGCGCCGATGATCTTCAGCGGGGCCTCCTCCTCGGCGATCGCCGCGCCGATCGACGCGGCATCCGAGAGCGCGACCTGCACGGTGCCGGAGAGCAGCTTCGCGACGCCCGTGTCGGGGCCCGAGACGCCGATGACCTCGTCGAACCCGGCCTCGTCGTAGTAGCCGTTCTCGTACGCGTAGAACTCGCCGGCGAACTCCTCGTTCTTGATCCACGAGTACTGCACGCTGATCTCGCCGAGGGATGCCTCGCCGCCCTCGGCGGCGGGCTGCGATCCGCCGCTCGCGCACGCCGACAGGGCGAGCGCGGCGACGGCCGCGGTGGACAGGAGGGCTGCGGCGCGCGAGCGCGTGCGCATGCTGCGGGAGGTGGGCATGGGACTCCTTCGAAACGGACGGTGTGCGGGGGCTCGATCGGTGTTAAGCCCACGCTAAACACGCCACGTTTCAGGCGGCCGCTCGCTGCGTTTCAGGGTTGTGACGGGTGATCACGCCACCGCATCGAGCCGTGCGCGCTGCTCGCCGTCCAGCGTCAGCTCCACGCCGTCGAGTGCCGCGTCGAGCTGTTCGACCCGGCTGCCGCCGAGGATCGGCAGGATCGGGGTCTCCCCGCCGGCGAGCCAGGCGAGCACGACCTGTCCGCGTGCGACGCCGAGCTCTTCGGCGACCTCGCGCAGCGCGTCCAGGCGGGCGGTCGAGGCGGGGTGGTCGTACACCGCGTCGACCTGCTTCGCCGGATTGTCGTACGCACCCGAGAGCAGGGGCGTGTAGGCCCACAGGTCCATGCCGTTCTCCACCGCGAAATCGACCTGCTCATCGCTCATCATGCCGAACCGGTGATTCTGGCCCTCGGGCACGGCACCCGGCCGCGGCGCGAGATAGCTGCGGCTGAGTTGCAGCGCCGAGAACGGCGTGCCGCCGATCGCCACCGCGTGGGCCCGCGCCCGCTCCATGCGCCACGCCGGGTGGTTCGAGGCGCCGAGCCGGTCGACGACGCCCGCGTCGACGAGCGCCGAGAACGTCGCGGCCGTCTCCTCGATCGGCACGCGCCGGTCCTCCATGTGCGCCCAGAGCAGGTCGATCCGGTCGATGCCGAGACGGTCGAGGCTTCCGGACACGGCATCGCGGATCGCCCGCTCCGACAGTCCCTCGCGGGAGGCGGGCCAGGCGTCGGGGTCGGCGACGGTCGGCTCGGCGCCGACCTTGGTCGAGATGAGCACGCGGTCGCGGACGCCTGGCCGGGCGGCGAGCCAACGGCCGAGCACCGCCTCGCTCGAGCCGCCGAAGCCCGAGTCGCTCGCCCAGAAGCTGTAGCAGTCGGCCGTGTCGATCCAGCGGCCGCCGCGCTCGACGAATCGGTCGAGCAGGGCGAACGAGGTGTCCTCGTCGATCGTGGTGCCGAACATCATCGCGCCGAGCGCGAGGGGAATGGTGGTCATGCCACCCAGCCTGCAAGCTGGAGTGCGCTCCAGCTCAAGCCCGAGCCCGAGATCGGACAGAATGGGTCGCATGGACGAGTACACGCCCGCCGAAGTCGTCGAGGCGACGGGCTTCAGTCTGGACACGCTGCGGTACTACGAACGCGAGGGACTCGTCGGTCCCATCGAGCGGACGCCGGGTGGGCGGCGCCGCTACCGCCAGTCCGACGTCGCCTGGCTCGACCTGATCAAGTGCCTCCGCGACACGGGCATGCCGATCGCCGACCTCAAGCGCTACTGCGTGCTGTCGCAGGACGCCTCGACGCTCGTCGAGCGACTCGCCCTGCTCGAGGCGCACGACCGGGTCGTGCAGGCCGACATCGACCGCCTCCGCGAGCGGCAGTCGCGGCTGCACGAGAAGATGGACTGGTACCGCGAGCAGCTCGGCTGAGCTCCCTGCCGTCCACTTCCCCTTCTTCGCGTGCGACTTTCGTCCACCCGTGCGCCGAGCAACTCGCACGCACGGGTGGAACCCGCACGCGAAGAGGGATGGGATGGCGTCACCCGGCCCCGTCGACCGCGGACGGCGGCTTCAGCTCGAGCGCCGCGCGGATGTCGGCGTTGCGCTGCTCGCGATTGAGCTCGATCAACCGGTCGTCGCGCAGCGGCAGCTGCAGGTCCTCCTCGGCGTCGATGCCGGCACGGAGTTCGCGAACCCGTTCGACCTCGGTGTCGAGCACGGCCCCGAACATGATCGCGAGGTTCGACAGCCAGACCCAGAGCAGGAACGCGACCGCGAACCCGAGCACGCCGTAGTTGCGCTCGTACGTGCCGAAGCTGAAGACGTACCAGCCGAACAGCACCGTCACGGCGATCCACCCGATCATGGCGACCGTGGCTCCGACCCCGAACCAGCGGAAGTTGCGTCGGCGCACGTTGGGACTCGCCCAATACAGGATGCCCACGGTCACGGCGGTGAGCAGCACGACGAGCGGGATCTTCGCGAGGTCCCACCAGAACGCCGCGCCAGGATCGAGCCCGAAGCTCTCCAGAATGCTGCCCGCGACCGGTCCGCTCGCGAGCAGGAGCAGCGCGACCGCGGCTGCGAGCACCAGCACCGCCGCCGCCACGGCGATCATGATCGGCCGCGACTTCCAGAACGGCCGCCCCTCCTCGACGTCGAGCACCCGGTTCATGCCGCGGCCGAGCACCCCGAGGTATCCGGAGACCGACCACAGTGCCCCCACCACGCCGACGCCGAGCGCGAGCCACTGGTGCGACGCCCCGAGCAGCTGCTCCACCGGGCCCTGGAGCGCCGAGGCGACCTCGTCGCCGCCGAGGTCGGCGAGCACCTGCAGCACCTGCCGGGTGACCTCCTCGGCCGTGCCGAACGCACCGAGCAGGGAGAGCGCCGCCAACGCCGCGGGGAACACGGTGAGCGTCGCGTAGTACGTCAGCGCGGCGGCGAGGTCGGCGGACTGGTTGATGCGGAACTCGTGCCACGTGCGCACCAGGATGACCCGCCACTCGTGGGCCGACACGTGCGCCGGCGAATCGTCGCCGGGCGTCCGCTGCGGGTTCACGGGAGTGCCCGCGTGAACGCGACCCGGTGCTCGCCGGGGCCGTCGTAGTCGCGCCAGGCGAGCACCCCGTCGAGCTCGGCGTCGCCGGTGACCCTGAACCCCATGGCGCGATGGAACGCCTGCGACCGCGTGTTCCCCGGGCCCGTGATCGCGTCGACGCGGAGGCATCCGACCGCCGCCTGCTGCGCGAAGAACGCCTCGTACATGGTGCGCGCGAGGCCCGAACCCCGCAGGTCGGGGCGCACGCCGACGAAGTGGATGTACGCGACCCGCGGGTCGGCCGACGACCGGAACCCGATGAGGAAGCAGGCGAGGCCCGCGTCGTCCTCGCCGAGGAAGGACGTGTCGGAGAAGTGCTGGAAGAACAGGCGCGGAAGCACGTACGGCAGCGCGCTCGTCGACGGGAGCCCCCACCAATCGCGGATCACGGCCACCCCCGCGTGATCGGACGCCGTCGGGCGCCGCAGCACGAGTCCGGGTGGCAGTGCTGCGCCTGCAGGCAGGTCGATCGGCGGCGGCTCGGGTGCGTCGGTCACCCGCCGATGATCGCAGCCGGATGCCCCGCCGTCGACCCGTTGCGCGGGGGAGTGGTCGTGTGCCTCAGCCGAGGTGGGCGTGCAGGAACGCGGCCACCCGTGCGCGCATCGCCTCGTCGAGGATGCCGATCGAGTGCTCGCCGCCGGGCACCACGGCGAGCTCGACGGGCACCTGCGCCGCCTCGAGCGCCTCGGCGTAGCCGAGGGACTGCACGAGCGGGATCACCTCGTCCTCCGCGTGCCCGATGAACACGGGAGGGTCGGATCCGTCGAGATGGCTCGCGGCCGAGGCATCCGCCGCGAGGTCGCAGTCGCCGTCGGCGAGCACATCGGGTTCGCAGGCGAGGTACGCCGCGGTGATCCCCTGCAGCCAGTCCGACGCCGTGCCCAGCGCGTCGAGGGCGACCGGACCGGAGAGCTCGGCGACCGCGGCGACACGCGACCCGACATCGGTCGGCCCGTCGCCGGCGGCGCCGAGGAGCGCGGCGAGGTTGCCGCCCGCGGAGCCGCCGAACACGCCGATCCGTGCGGGGTCGATGCCGAACCGGTCGAGCTGCTCGGCGCCGCGCAGCCATTCGACCGCGAGCGACACGTCGTCGATCTGCGCCGGGAACGTCGCGTCGGGCACGAGGCGATAGTTGACGGATGCCGCCACGAAGCCCTCGCTCGCGAGCCACAGGCACACGTTCCGCCAGTCGGCGTTCGCCTTATCGCCGCGCGCCCAGCTGCCGCCGTGCACCGAGACGACCGCCGGCTGCGCCGAACCGAAGACCGAGACCGCTGGACTGCACACGTCGAGCGTGAGCAGCGTGCCGTCTTCGCGAGCGCCGTACTCAAGGTCTTCGGCGACCTCGATGCCCGGGGGCGCCGTGAAGGTGCGGATGCCGATGATCTCCGACCCGACGACCTCGCTCGCGGCATCGATGCCCTCGGGGTCGATCTCCTGCAACGGCAGGTGGAAGCCCGAGAGCGCGCCCGTGATCGCGAGCGCCGCCGCGACGGCGGCCGCGGCGGCGAAGGCCCGGCGACGCCGGAACCCGCGACCGCCGGAGGGAAGGGAACGGGTCACGGGGGGCTCCGGGCTTTCGAGGTGGAGTGATGTTACCTCACGTCCGGGCCGCGGCCGACCCGGGAAAGCGGGCCGTGCATTCGGATCGGGCCCGAGCACCGACCCGGCTTCACACCGATCGGCGGAACGTCCGTCTCATCGGACGAGATGGTGGGCGTGAGCGTGGGCGATCAGCTGGAGTCGTGAACTGAGTTCGAGCTTCCCGAGGATGTGCGAGATGTGCGTTTTCACCGTCGACTCGCCGATATACGCCGACTCGGCGATCTCGGCATTCGACAGGCCGCGTGCAGCGAGGAGATAGACCTCCTGCTCGCGGGGGGTCAGTTCCGCGATCGCGCGTTGATCGGGCTCGTCTCGCCGCGACGGCACGAGGTCGCGGATCAGCGCGACCGTGGTCGGCGGGGCGAAGAGGGAGTTGCCGTCGTGGACGGTGCGGATCGCCGTCAGCAGCAGTTCGGGTCTGGCGTCCTTCATCAGAAACCCATGTGCGCCGGCTTCGATGGCGTGCGCAACTGCATCCGGTCGCTGATGGGTCGTGAGTACGACCACGCGGGTCTCCGGCGCGACCTCGGCGAGTGTTCGCGTTGCGCTCAGACCGTCGGCGAGCGGCATCCGGATGTCCATGAGCATGACATCAGGGCGGGCTTCCTGTGCGAGTGCGATCGCCGCGCGGCCGTCGTGCGCGGAGCCGACGAACTCGAGGTCGGGCTGGGAGCGGATGATCATCTCGATTCCGGCGCAGAACAGCACATGGTCGTCGGCGATCGCGGCTCGGATCCGGTCGCTCACGCGCCCACCTCGACGGCTGCGGGTTCGTCGACGGGGATGAAGGCGTTCACGAGGAATGTGCCGTCCTCGTCGGGGCCGGCGGTCAGCCACCCGCCGGCGATCCGGGCGCGTTCCTGCATGCCGCGGATGCCGCGCCCTGGCCGCGCGGCGGCGGCGTCGAACGGCGTCGAGGTGGGAGTGGCGATGAGCAGGGCGAGGCCGGGTCCGCGCCAGTCGAGAGTCACCATCGCCTGCCCGTCGGCTCGGGCGTGCCGGACCGCGTTCGTGAGCGCCTCCTGCACGATGCGGTACACGCCCAGCGTCCCGGAGTGCCCCAGCGGGCGCGGGTCGCCCAGGCCGGTGAGTGTGCACGAAAGCCCTGCTCCCCGCACTCGGTCGACGAGCTCGTCGAGGTCGGCGATCGTCGGCTGAACGGCACCCGCGCTTTGGGGTTCGTGGTCGAGCAGTCGGCGCAATTCGATGAGTCCGTCTCGCGCGGCGTCGGCGATGGTGGCGAGGGTGAGGGTGCTGCCGTCGGAGAGGCTCGAGTCGAGCATCCGGGCGCCATCGGCCTGTGCCGCGATCACCGCGAGCGAGTGCGCCATCACGTCGTGCACCTCCCGGGCGAGCCGTTCGCGTTCGCTGAGCGCGGTCGTCTCGGCTTCCGCCAGCACGAGGCCGCGTTCGAGCGCCTGCGCTTGACGCTTCGCGGCACCGGCTTGGCGAACCGCGCGCATGGCCAGCCCCGCGCTCCACGCGCCGACGACCAACCCCTCCGCAACGAGACAGATCGTCGTGAACCACCAGACGACCTCGGTACCGGCCGGTAGGTCGGCCGGCCCGGAGTCGACTCCCGGCAAGGCGAAGAAATTCGTGTTGTCCAGGGCGTAGAACACCGGCCACCCGTACTGACCCAGCGACGGCAACGTCAGGAGCAGCGATACGGCGACTGCGAACAGCGCAGCGACCGGCAGCGTGATCCAGTGAACGGCGCGCCGCCCGAACGCACTCGCGTTGAACACGGCGTAGAGCAGGGGCAGGTATGCGGGCCAGCTGGTGTCGCTGAACCTCGCCCCCTCGACGAGCACCTGCAGCACCAGCGTTCCGCCGATGAGTGCCAGCGAGACGGCCGGCCACACTTGCGAGACCATGATCGCGAGGCTGAAGAGCAGGAGCGGCAGGAGCGAGACCAGCACGCCGCCGGAGCCGTTGCCCAATCGACCGGCTTCACCGACCCACCACAACACGAGGTACACGACCCCGACCGCCGGTGCCAGCACGTCGGTCAAACGCCATCGAATCCGCTTCACACCGCGAACCTACGACCGAACCGTCCTCAACGGCGGCAGCACGTCGCGATCTCCCCCTTCGGAGTGAGGAATCCCGGTCCCTCGACCGAGGGCGGCGAGGCGTGGGGCGCGATCACGCCACGACGAGCGGAACCACCTCGTGGGGCCTGCCTTCGATCTCGCGGGCGAGATCGAAGTTCACCTGCAACGCCATCCAGGCCCGGGCGGTCCCGACACCGGCGCGCTCGAGGCGGACCGCGAGGTTCGGACTCACCCCGGAGTGCCCGTGGATGACCCGGCTGAGGGTGACGCGGGAGACGCCGAGACGCGCCGCCGCCTCGGCGACGCTCAATCCGAGCTCGCCGAGCACGTCGTCGCCGATGATCTCGCCAGGGTGCGGTGGGTTCTTCATCGTCATGTTCATCTCCTGAGTCAGTGGTAGTCCTGATAGTCGACGAGTTCGACATCCTGCCCGATGAATCGGAACGTCACTCGCCAGTTGCCGTTCACCCAGATCGACCAGTGACCGGTCAGGTCGCCCTTGAGTTCGTGCGTACGAAATCCCGGGATCGCGAGATCGGCGGGCGACTGCGCCACGTCGAGGAGGCCGAGGATTCGTGTGAGCTTCGGCGCGTGCGCAGGTTGTACGCCTTTCTTCGAGCCCGACTCGTACAACGCCTGGAGGCCCTTGTGTCGAAAGCTCGCGATCACGGGATCCAGTGTATCCCGTATCGCAACGCGATACAATCTATCTCTGGTGATTCGCCACGATTCCGGCGCTGCCCGGCGGTTTCACAGGGGCATCCGATACCATCGTGAGGTCGGTTCTGGACACCGCGGAGTGCCGCGGATGGGTTTGTGAGTCCAACGGGCCGGTTCCGGGGCATCCGCCTCGGATAGTCACTGTATGTGAACGGCCCCGGTCGAAGACTGCCCGGGTTCACGGTCGCGCTGCCGTCGCAGCGTGCTCGCCATGTACTCGAGGTAACCCAGGAAGTCATCCATGCCCAAGAACAAGAAGCCCGCCGGCGGTCGCCCCGCCCGTAATTTCGACCCCTCGTACGCCCGGAGCGCGAAGAAGTCGACGCAGAAGCCCGGCTCGCGCAGCGCCGGCCACCGCGGCCACCGCCCCGACGAGGTGTCGGCCGGCGATCGCAAGCCGCGCTGGTCGCGCGACGAGCGGGTCGCCGAGGGTCGCACGCCGCACCGCGCCGACCGCCCGGGTCGCGACGACCGCCAGCGTGACGACCGCGCGCCGCGTCGGTTCGACGATCGCGACCGTGCTCCCCGCTCGTACGACCGCGACGAGCGCCGACCGGCTCGTTCGTACGACCGCGACGACCGTGGCCCCCGTCGTGACGACCGGAACCGGGATGACCGCGCCCCGCGCTCGTTCGACCGTGACGAGCGTGCGCCGCGTCGGTTCGACGATCGCGATCGCGCGCCGCGTTCGTTCGATCGCGACGAGCGTCGCGCGCCGCGTTCGTTCGACCGCGACGACCGCGCACCGCGTCGGTTCGATGACCGCGACCGTGCGCCGCGTTCGTTCGACCGTGACGACCGTGCCCCGCGCCGTGACGACCGCCGACGCGACGACCGCGCGCCGCGTCGGTTCGACGACCGCGACCGTGCGCCGCGTTCGTTCGATCGCGACGAGCGTCGCCCGACCCGCTCGTTCGACCGCGACGGCCGCGCGCCCCGCCGATTCGACGACCGGGACCGCGATCGCGCTCCGCGTCGCTTCGACCGCGATGACCGCAACACCGACCGTCGCGGCTCCGACTTCTACCCGTCGAAGGACGAGCGCCCGCGCTTCTCGCCGGAGGACGACGTCGTGCTCGAGCGCCTCGAGGCGCAGGCCATCCGGGCCGACGAGGTCGACGGCATCGGCTTCGCCGACCTCGGCCTCGGCGGCAACATCGTCCGCGCGCTGCGCGACCTCGGCGCCGAGTCGCCGTTCCCCATCCAGGCCGCGACCATCCCGGTCGTGCTCGAAGGCCGTGACGTGCTCGGCCGCGGCCGCACCGGCTCGGGCAAGACCATCGCGTTCGGCGCTCCCACCGTCGAGCGCCTGATGCAGATGTGGGCTGCGAAGGGCAAGGCCGGCGGCAAGCGCCAGATGGGCCGCGCCCCGCGCGCCCTCGTGCTCGCCCCGACCCGCGAGCTCGCGCTCCAGATCGACCGCACCGTGCAGCCGATCGCCCAGTCCGTCGGGCTCTTCACGACCCAGGTGTACGGCGGCGTGCCGCAGGGCCGCCAGGTCGGTGCGCTGCGCCGCGGCGTCGACATCGTCATCGGCACCCCCGGCCGCATCGAGGACCTGCACCGTCAGGGCGCCCTCGACCTCTCGCAGGTGCAGATCACGGTGCTCGACGAGGCCGACCACATGTGCGACCTCGGGTTCCTCGAGCCCGTGCAGCGCATCATCCGCGAGACCGCCGACGGCGGCCAGAAGCTGCTGTTCTCGGCCACGCTCGACACGGGTGTCGCGGCCCTCGTCGACGAGTTCCTCGTCGACCCGGCCGTCCACGAGGTCGCCGGCGAGGACCAGTCCTCGGGCACCATCGAGCACCGCGTGTTCGTCATCGACAACCGTGACAAGCGCGACATCGTCGCGCAGCTCGCCGACCGCGAGGGCAAGACGCTCGTGTTCTCGCGCACCCGGGCGTTCGCGGAGGACCTCACCGACCACCTGGAGGACGCCGGCATCCGCGCCGTCGCCCTCCACGGCGACCTGAACCAGGCGCGCCGCACGCGCAACCTGCAGCAGCTCACGAGCGGGCGGGTCGACGTGCTCGTCGCGACGGATGTCGCTGCCCGTGGCATCCACGTCGACGACATCGACCTCGTGATCCAGGCCGACGCACCCGACGAGTACAAGACGTACCTCCACCGCGCCGGCCGCACCGGCCGTGCGGGTCGCACGGGCCGCGTCGTCACGCTCATCCCGCGCAACCGTCAGCGCCGCATGAACGAGCTGCTCGACCGTGCCGAGATCGACGTGGACTTCGAGGACGTGCGTCTCGGCGACGAGCTGCTGGCCGACCTCGGACCGGTCGAGATCGAGCCGGTCGAGGTCGAGATCGTCGACGAGGTCCTCGACGTCGTGTTCGTCGAGGATGCCGCCGAGATCGACGCGGACGCCGCCGACGAGATCGACATCGTCGAGGATGCCGCCGAGGAGTCCGCCGACACCGTCGATGCCGCCGCCGCAGCGGACTCCGACCGCTGATCGTCACGACCTGATCGCACCCGGCCCGGTTCCCCAGTGGAGCCGGGCCGGTTCGCGTTCCGCTCGCATAGGTTCGGCGCCGACCTCCTTGCGCCCAGAAGCTGAGGATTCATACAGGTATCTCGCAGCCCGCCCACGGCTCGCGTACGACCGGCTCCCAACCCGGCGGAGCAGGCTGGACCATCGTGTCCGAGCTGTCCTCCACTGTCGTCGCGCCCGCAACCGCGCCCGTTCCCGCGACCGCGCCGCTGACGCTCCGCGAGTCCGACCGCGCGATCGCGGCCGCCGCGACCGCCGCGGTCTTCGACCGCACCCAGCGCCCGCGACGCGTCCGACTCGCGCTCGGTCAGCCGCTCGCACTGCTCGCGTGGGCCACGGGCCTCGGCGTCGCCGGCGCGCTCGCCTGGTTCGTCACGCACTGATCCGCTCGCTCGCGGACTTCGCGCCGCGCTCCGCGAGTCGGCCCGATCCGGCCGTGCAGGAGCGACGAACCCCTGGGGTCAGGCCACCGGCACCGGCAGTTGGTCGGGTGCCGGCAGCACGCGCGCGAACAGCCGGTCGAACACGTTGACCCGGTCGAACTGCAGCGCGTAGTCGCGCGCGGCGACCGCGCGAACGGCCTGCGTCTCCGAAGGCACCGCGAGCGCCTCGTCGATCGCGGTCGCGATCGCCGCGCCGTCACCGGCCGGAACCATCGTCGCGAACGACCCCACGGCCTCGCCGATGCCGCCCGTGTCGCACGTGATGATCGGCCCGCCGCCGGCGAGCATCTTCTCCGCGAGCGCGATGCCGAACGTCTCGACGAACTCGGGCCGCGGCTTCGAGGGCAGCACGAAGGCGGAGCATCCGGCCATCAGGTACGGCTTCTCGGCGTCGCCGACGTCGTCGAGGAAGTCGATCAGGTCGCCGACGCCGGATGCCGCCGCGACCGCGTGCAACTCGGATGCCTCGGGCCCGCGCCCCGCGATCACCAGGCGCTGTCCCTCGCGTGCGGCCGCGCTCCGCGCGAACCCGTCGATGAGGTCGTCGATGCCCTTCGCGCGTGCGAGCCGTGACAGGAACAGCACGTATCCGCCCGTGCGCAGGCCGCGTGCGGCGGCGACGCGCTCGACCTCGATCGGGTCGAGGTCGAGGTACGGCGACGAGTCGATCGCGGGGTACGAGATCGCGACGCGTTCGCGGCACTGGTCGGCGAACCGGGTGCCGTGGATCTCGTCGACCTCGGCCGCCGACTCCACGATGAGGTCGCGCGTGTACTCCGACACGGCGACGCAGTGGTCCTGGCTCAGGTAGCTCGACAGGATGTGCGCGGCCGGTCCGAAGCGACCCTCGGCGACGCACGCGCGCACGATGTTCGTGACATCCGACCCGACCGCCTCGGCGATCGTCGTGACGTTCACCGGCAGGCCGGTCGACCAGGCGACCCGCATCGCGTCGGCGACCGCAACGGTGTGCGGGCTCAGGTAGAGCGAGAGCGCGACGGTCGGCACGCCGTCGGTGAACAGTTCGACGAGCCGGCCCGTGATGCCGGCGAGGTAGCGGCTGTCGGGAACCTTGTAGTCGCCGACCGGCTCGGGCCGTTCGACCGTGATGCCGGGGCTGTACGGGAGCACGACGTCGAGCGGCTTGAGCGGCAGCCCGGCCGCCTCGAGCCGCTCGATCGGCCAGGTCACGATGCGCACGTCGTCGAACCCGCGGGTCAGGGCGACCTCGGCGAGGTTGCGCGCCTCCACGGAGTGGCCGCAGATCACGGGATCGGCGCGCACGACGATCACGAGGCGGGTCGGTGCGGTGCGGGTCACGGCGGTCATGGCGTCCTCCGGTCTGGTGGCGGTCGGTGATCGGTGGATGGTCGGTGATCGTCTGGTGGTGATCGTCTGGTGTCGGTGTCGGTGTCGGTGTCGGTTTCGGTGGTGTCGATGCGGGATGCCGCGCGCTCAGGTCGGCGCGGCGGGGACGGATGCCGGCGAGGCCGGGGCATCCGGGATCGCCGTCGGATCTGGCGCGGCGTACGACGGCGGCCGTTCCGCGGTCGCCCAGTCGCTCGGCTCGGGCCCGAGGGCGACGGTCAGCGTGCCCCCGTGGTGCAGTTCGGCGGCCCGCAGCCACGGCCGCGTCAGCGGCGCGCCGTTCAGCGCCATCGACTGCACGTACTGCGCGGGCCCGCCAGGGCGCGGCTCGGTGAACCCGACCGTCTCGATGCGGAACGTGTCGTCGCCGGCGACGCGGATCTTCGACTCCGCGAACGACGGCGCGTTCAGCAGGAACATGCTCTGCCCGGCCACCGGGAAGACGCCCAGCGACGCCCACACGTACCAGGAGCTGAGCCCGCCCGAGTCGTCGTTGCCGGGCAGGCCGCCGCGGCCCACCCCGAACTGCTGCTGGACGATGTCATGCACGATCTCGGCGGTGCGGTCGGGCCGGCCCGCGTACATATAGGCCCACGGCGACTCCATGTCGGGCTCGTTGTTGAGGCCCTCGAACCGCCCCAGCGCGTACCCGGCGGCCATCTCCTCGGCCGACGGTGCGAGGCCGGGCTGCGTCACCGGCTCGGCGCCATACCCGAAGAACCGGTCGAGCAGCCGCGTGAAGCCCTCGTCGCCGCCGGCGAGCCCGATGCGGCCGGCCATGTCCTGCTGCAACCGGAACGAGTAGTTCCACATGCTGCCCTCGTAGAAGGTCGACGTGCGAAGCAGCCCGGTCTGGCGGTCGTACGCGTTCACCCAGCGGCCGGCGAGCTGCTCGAGGTCTTCGGCGAGCTTCAGGTCGCCGCAGCGGCGGGCGACCTTGGCCGTGCACCAGTACCCGAATGCGAGGTCGAGCGTGTGGCTGATCGGGTGCGCGTGCCCGTGCAGCAGGTAGTCCTCGCCGTAGGTGCGGCGCAGGTCGTTGTGCATGTGCACGAGGGCCCAGTCCCAGTCGATGCCGTCGACGCCGAGCTGGCAGAGGTCGGCGAGGAAGGTGTGCGCGAGCGCTGACCCCTGCCGCGAGAACCGGTCGCTGCCGCGCGCCATGCGGTAGCCGATCGGGAAGTTGCCCTCCTCCTCGGCGATCGTCAGCAGCGCGTTGCCGAGCTCGACGGCGCGCTCGGGCATCAACGTCGTGAGCAGCGGCAGCTGGGTGCGGTAGATGTCCCACATCGTCGACAGGTCGAACGTGAACGGCCCGGGCGTGGGCCAGAACGGGCTCTCGTCGGGCGCGAGGCACGGCTTGATGAGCGAGTGGTAGAGCGCGGTCGAGAACACCGTGCGCCGGGCGGGCGACGGGGTGTCGACGCGCACGGCCTGCAGGCTGCGCTTCCACGTCTTCTCGGTGCGTGAACGACGATGGGAGAACCGATCGGGCCCAGGCCCGCAGTCGCGCTCGAGGTTCTCCCTCGCCTGCTCGGTGCCGCGCAGCGAGAACCCGAAGCGCAGCTCGATCGTCTGGCCGGCCTCCGCGGGGCCGACCCACATGAGGCCGAAGCTGCGCAGCGTCGTGGGCC
This sequence comes from Agromyces sp. LHK192, assembly GCF_004006235.1. Taxonomy (NCBI): domain Bacteria; kingdom Bacillati; phylum Actinomycetota; class Actinomycetes; order Micrococcales; family Microbacteriaceae; genus Agromyces; species Agromyces sp. LHK192. The sequence continues at coordinate 3,528,088 of NZ_CP034753.1, read as the reverse complement.
TGATGTGGTCGAAGTCGAGTCGCGTGCCGCCCGGCATCAGCCGACGGTCGTACCAGAGCATCTGCCGCCACTGCGGGGTGTCGCACTCGACGTGCACCGCGAGCGGCGCACCCTCGACGACCACCTCGCCGCGCGCGACCCCGGGGGAGAGCGTCTCGAGATGGGCGCGCAGCGGGGTCGTCGACCCGTAGGGGATCGACAGGCCGCCGAGCGAGAAGTCGATGACGATCCGGGCGTTCCGGTGCTTCGGGAACGTGTAGCGGTGCACCGCGCTCTTGGGGCCCACGGTGAGGTCGGCCTTGATGCCCGACTCGAGCGTCGCGGTGTACCGGCCCGGGCTCGCGCGCTCGTCGCTCAGCTCCCACATCCGGCCCAGTTCGTCGAGGGGCTCGGTCATCGGCGTCACCCGGAAGTAGTTGTAGTACTTGCGGATCGCACCGGTTCCCGACTGCTGGAAGTGCGTGAACCCCGAGGCGAGCGACCCGTCGTGCAGGGTCGGCGGCACGCCCTCGGTGTTCAGGTCGTACGCTCCGTACCCGGTCGGGTAGGCGCCCGAGTACGCGCACGCCGAGACCATGCCGAGGGGGTACGTCGCGCCGGGATGCGTGTTGCCCACCTGCGGCTTGGGCCACCACCACGTCGCCGCCAACCCTTGCTGCGGCGGCAGGTCGGTGACCCCGGTCCCGATGAACGGATCGACGTGATCGATCATGCGACGTCCTCGTCGTGGCGGTAGCGCGGTGTCCCCTCCATGTCGGGAACGTACGCGCGGGATGTGACCGCCGGATGTCGACGGCATGACGGTTGCGTGGCGCAGGACGCGGTTCCCCCGCACGGGGGGTGGCCGCCGACCCGGGCACAGAGTACCGTGCCGCGCGAACACCGACATCCCCGCGCCCAGCCCTATGCTGCCGATCGACGCGAGCCGTGCAGGAGGGTCGCGACATGTCGAACGTCCGAGGCATCCGTCGGCTGCTGCTCGTCGCCGCAGCCGCGACCGGGTTGATCTTCGCCGGGTCGGTCGCCGGGCCGGCGCAGGCCGCGCCCTTGCCGCCGCCGCCGTCGATGGCGGCGATCGGCGACTCGATCAGCCAGGCGACGGATGCCTGCGGGTATCGCGACTGCCCCACGTACAGCTGGTCGACGGGCAACGTCGGCTGGGTGAACTCGCACGCGAACCGCATTCGCGCGAAGGGCGTGCCCGGGCTCGTGGCGACGAACCTGTCGGCGCGATCGGCGAAGGCCGTGAACCTCGCCGCGCAGGCGCAGGCCGCTGCGGCGACAGGGGCCGCGTACGTCACCGTGCAGATCGGCGCGAACGACGCGTGCACGCGGACCGTCGCCGAGATGACGGCGCCCGATGCGTTCCGTGCGCAGGTCAAGCAGGCCCTCGACGTGCTCACCGTGCAGACGCCGAACACGCAGATCCTCGTGACGTCGATCCCGAGCCTGATGCGCCTGTACGACCTGAACAAGTCGAGGACGGGCGCGCGCCTCGTCTGGGGTGCCGCCAAGCTGTGCCAGTCGATGCTCGCGGCGCCGACGAGCACGAAGCCCGCCGACGTGCAGCGCCGCGCCGACGTGCAGGGCCGCGTCGACGCGTTCAACGCCGCGCTCGCCGCGGAGTGCCAGGCCCGGCCGAACTGCACGTGGGACGGCGGGGCCGTCGCGAACTTCGCGTTCACCTCGAGCCAGATCTCGATCCTCGACTACTTCCACCCGAGCATCTCCGGGCAGGCGAAGCTGGCCGAGCTGACCTGGTCGGTCTCGCCGTACGGGCGGCCCTGAGGCGCAGCCGCCCGGCGGCGCGCGGCATCGGGCGCGAGCTGATGCCGTGAGAGCGCGGGCATCCGGCCGATCGACGGAAATCGCTCGACAGCGCGCCCGTCGGCCGCTATGTTTGCGTCAACATCTCTCGATGTTGACGTAAACATCTCCGACAGAAACGGACAACGGTGTCTTCCTCGAATGCGCGCGCCCGCGCCGCCGCGAGCCTCACGGCCGCGGCAGTCGTCGCCGGCGCTCTCCAGTTCGCACCGCTCGCCGCAGCAGCGGCGGAACCCGACGTGGTGCTCACGCCCAACCCGGCCGTCACCGGCCCGGCCTTCGACGGATGGGGCACGAGCCTCGTCTGGATGGCCAACGCCACCGGCGCCTACCCCGCCGACCTCCGCGATGAACTCATCGAGACGGTCTTCGGCGACGACGGCCTCAACCTCAACATCGCCAGGTACAACATCGGCGGCGGCAACGCCTCCGACGTGACCGACTACCTCCGCGCCGGCGGCGCGGTGCCGGGCTGGTGGAACCCCGACGCCCCCCTGAGCGACGCCGACGGCGCGATCACGTCCTCGTACGCCGACCGCGACCGGATGCTCGCCGCATGGACGGGCGATGAGGCATCCGACTACGACTTCACCGCGGATGCCGCGCAGCTGGCCTGGGTCGATGCGATCAAGGACCGCGTGACCAAGTGGGAGGCGTTCAGCAACTCGCCGCCGTACTTCATGACCGAGTCCGGGTACGTCTCGGGCGGCTTCGACGCGAACGCCGAGCAGATCAAGCCCGAGGCGTTCGGGAAGTTCGCAACGTACCTCAAGACCGTCGCGCAGCACGTCGAAGACGCGCACGGCATCTCGTTCGACACGATCGACCCGCTGAACGAGCCCAACACCAACTACTGGGGCACCACGCTGGACGGCTCGGGGACCCCGGTCGGCGGCCGTCAGGAGGGGGCGCATGTCGGCCCGGCGCTCCAGGCCGACCTGCTGACGACCCTCGCCGCCGAACTCGCGGAGTCCGACACGACGACGGATGCCGCGGTCTCCGGCCCCGACGAGACCAACCCGGGCAAGTTCGTCGCCGACTGGGACGGCTGGACGCCGGAGGCGAAGGCCGTCGTCGAGCAGCTCAACGTGCACACCTACGGCACCGGCGACCGGCTCCGCGCCCGAGACATCGCCAAGTCCGCCGGCAAGCCGCTCTGGATGAGCGAGGTCGAGGGCAACTGGGGCGGCAACGGGTGGAACCCCTCGTCGATCGAGAACGGCCTCGGCATCGCCCAGCACATCACCGCCGACCTGCGCGAACTCGACCCGTCGGCCTGGGTGCTCTGGCAGCCCGTCGAGGACCTCTTCAACATGGAGCGCCAGGAGAAGCTGAACTGGGGATCGGTCTTCATCGACTTCGACTGCAACGCCGACGGCGACTCCGAGCGCCGGATCGCGGCGGGCGACGCCGACCCGTCGTGCCGCGTCGCGACGAACACGAAGTTCGACACGCTCCGCAACTTCACGCACTACATCGAGCCGGGCGACCGCATCGTCCCCACGAACGACGCGCAGACCACGAGCGCCGTGAAGCAGGACGGCTCCGGTGCCGTGCTCGTGCACACCAACGCGTCGGGCGATGAGCGCACGGTGCGCATCGACCTCTCCGGCTTCGGCGACCTCGCCCCCGGTGCGACCGTGACCCCGATCGTCACGACCCAGTCGCCGGCGGATGCCCCGTCGAGCGCCGCGCTCGTCGAGGGCGCGCCCGTCGCGGTCGATGCGGGGACGAAGTCGGCCGAGCTCACCGTTCCGGCGAAGTCGGTGACGACCTTCGTCGTCTCGGGAGCATCCGGCGTCGCCGACGCCGCACCCGCGGTCGGCGACGGCGACGAGTTCCGCCTCGTCGGCGTGCAGAGCGGCAAGCCGCTCGCCGCGACGAACGGGTCGCCCGCCACCGTGCTCGGCGGCAGCGCCGACCCCGACGCCGACGCGACCCAGGTTTGGACCGCGACCCGCCTGAGCGACGGCGACGGCACCGCCCGCGACCGCTTCGCGCTGCGCCTGGCCGACGGCCGCACGCTCGCGGCCGACGCGAACGGCACGACGCTGCGTCAGCTCACCGACGACGAGGCCAGGGCGGATGCCTCCGCCCAGTGGATCGCGAACAGCACCGACGGTCGCACGTTCACGCTGCTGAACGCCGCGCGCGAACGCGTGCTCGACGTGGCCGGGCAGTCGACCTCGGCCGGGGCAACCGTCGGCCTGTGGACGTCGAACGGCGGCGGCAACCAGGCCTTCACGCTCTTGCCGGCGAACGAGGGCGGCGACGCAGCGTTCCCCGAGGCGACCCTCGACGACCTGATCGAGCACGACTTCACGCTCTACTTCGCGAACTCCGGCGCCGTCACGACCGACGCCGTCGACACGACCGACCGGATGGGCCTCTACCAGACCCGCTCCGACCAGGCGTTCGGCACCGAAGCGGCGACCGGCGCGAGCTGGGGGTACGTCTCCAGCCCGACGTCGAACCCGGTCCGCGGCAGTTCGAGCGAGTCGGTGAACCGCACCGACACCCTGCTCGTCGACGAGGAGCCGAGCGGTGCGAACCTCTCCAACCGGGAGGTGGCCTACGCGTTCGACCTGCCCGACGGCGAGTACGAGCTCACCTACGGCATCGACCTCCCGCCGAACTGGGCCGCTCGCACCGTCGAGCTGCGCGCCGAGGGCGGCACGCTCGAGACGGTCACGCCCGGAGAGGCGCTGCTCGAACGCACGTACCCGGTCACCGTGGCCGACGGCCGGCTGGACGTCTCGGTGCACAGCCCGGCCGGGCGCACGAACGGGTACCTCGACCCGGCCGTGAGCTACGTGGTCGTGCGGGCTTCGGTCGACTGGACCACCGAGGTGCTCGAAGCCAAGCTCGCGGTGTCCGAGGCATCCGACGGCGTCGAGTACTCGCCCGGCAGCCTGCGTGCGCTCGAGGACGCCCGCGAGGCGGCGCAGCGGCTCGTCGACGACGCGTCGACCGACGCGGCGGCGATCCGCGAGGCGTACGACCGGCTGACCGACGCGTTCGACCTGCTCGCCGAGGCGCTGCCGCCGTACACGAGCTTCCATCCCGGCCAGGAGTGGCTCGACACCGACGGCGAGGTGATCCAGGCCCACGGCGGCCAGGTCGTTCCCTCGACCGACGACGAGGGCCGCACGATCTACTACCTGTACGGCGAGGACCGCACCAACGGCTACCACTCGGCACCGGGCGTGCACGTGTACAGCTCGTACGACCTCTACAACTGGACCGACCGCGGCGTCGCGCTGCGCGCGCTGTCGTCCGAGGAGCAGTTCGACGAGGACCCGTACTTCCAGGAGCTCTACGGCGACTACACCCAGGAGCAGCGCGACGCGGTCTACCGCGACCTCGGTACCGTGCCCGTCGCGGGCGTCACGCCGCCGATCATCGAACGGCCGAAGGTGATCCACAACGAGCGCACCGGCAAGTGGGTCATGTGGGCGCACATGGACGGACCGTCGGCCACGTCGACGGCCCAGTACGCCAAGGCGACCGCCGGCGTCGCGGTCGCGGACTCGCCCTTCGGGCCGTTCCGCTACATCGACAGCTACCGGCTGCACTACGCCCCCGACGACGCGATGCCGCCGAACCACGCCCCGAACAACCGGGGCATGGCCCGCGACATGAACCTCTTCGTGGACGACGACGGGACCGGGTACATCATCTACTCGAGCGAGGAGAACGCGACGATGTTCATCTCCAAGCTGAACGACGAGTACACCGACCTGGCGACGCCCGCCGACGAGGCCGTGCTCGGCGTCGACTACAACCGCATCACCGTGAACGAGCACCGCGAGTCGCCGGCGATCTTCAAGCACGACGAGCGGTACTTCCTCATCACCTCGGGCACGACCGGCTGGTCGCCGAATCCGTCGCGATGGGGCACCGCGACCGACCTGATGGGCACCTGGACGAACATGGGCGACCCGTTCCCGTCGTGGGCGTCGTCGAACTCGTGGAACTCGCAGCCGTCGTCGGTGATCCCGGTCGACCGCGAGCAGGGGAAGTACATCTACATGGGCGACCGCTGGAACGGCGGCGGCGACCTGAAGAACGCGCAGATGGTGTGGCTCCCGCTGAACATGGGCGAGGGCGGCGACACGCTCTCGGTCGAGGTGCACGACGAGTGGACCCTCGATCAGCTCGACCAGTGGGCCGTCTGGGACGTCGCGGGCGTTCCCGCGAGCGTGCCGATGGGCGGTGCGTTCGACGTGCCCGTCGTCACGGTCACCCAGAGCGGCGCCGACACGCAGCAGCGCGTCGAGTGGACGTTCGACGGATCGTTCGACACGGCCGGCGTCGTCACCGCGACGGGTACGCTTCCCGACTTCGGCGGACGCACCTTCACCCGCGAGATCGCGGTCGTGCCCGACCACGTGCAGTACGCGGTCAACGCCGGCGGGAAGCGCACCGCCGACTGGGAGGCGCTCGTCGCCGCGGCATCCGACCAGGCGCCGCTGCGCAACAGCCGCCCCGACCAGGCGTACGGCGTCGACGCGGGCACGCAGGCCGCCTGGGGTTACGTCGGCTCGCAGAGCGCAGTCGCCGGCGGTGAGGACGGCACGATGTTCTCGACGCTCCGCTACGCGACCGAGGGTGCCGACCTGACGTACCGGTTCGACGGGCTCGCGCCCGGCGGCTACACCGTGTACGCGGGATACGCCGACCCGTGGGCGCAGTGGGACGACCGCGGCGCCGAGGTCACCGTGAACGGCGTGGTCGTCGAGGCCGACCACGACTTCGACGCGGCGAACCAGACCGCGGCGTACGGCGATGTCGTCGTCGGCGAGGACGGCCGGATCGAGTTCACCCTGCGGCCGACCCGTGGCCCCGACGTGCAACTGAGCTGGCTCGTCATCGCCGCCGACGAGGCGCCGGTGCCCGACACCGCCGGTCCCGAGCTCGCGCTCGCGACGGCACCCGGCGCGCCCGACGGGTCGGCGGGCTGGTACCGCACCCCGGTCGCGATCGACGCGACGGCGACGGATGCCTCCGGCGTCGCCGCCATCGAGTACCGCGTGGACGGCGGCTCCTGGCAGCCGTACGCCGCGGGCACCCTCGTCGGCACCGCGAAGCGGGGCGTGGAGGTGCGCGCCACCGACGTGCTCGGCAACGTGTCGACGGGTTCGCTCGCGCTCAAGGTCGACTCGACCCCCGCGAGGAGCGGCGCCGGAAAGCTCGACCTGCTCGGGCTCGTGCGCATCGTCGGCGTCGCCGCGACGGATGCCGGCGGCTCGGGCGTCTCCCGGATCGAGACCAGGGTGGACGGAGGCGCCTGGCGGAGCACGACCGGTGCCGCCGCCGTGGTCGTCGTCGGCCCGGGCAAGCACACGGTCGAGCATCGCGCGATCGACGCCGCGGGCAACGTCGAGACGCCGCGGAAGGTGTCCATCGGGCGCTGATCTGGGCGTCGCGCTTCGCGCGTCGCGCGTCGCGCGTCGCGCGGACGCAGATGGCCGCTCCGGAGCATCCGGAGCGGCCATTCGCGTCGTCGCAAAGGGGTGGAATCGGGCGCCACAGCGAGGGAGTCGCGCTGGAGCGCGGTTCTGTGCGGTTCAGCGCCGGTTCAGCGCGCGGATGCCACACTGACGTCATGCGAGTGCTGGTGGTCGACGACGAGGTGCGCCTCGCCGACGGTGTCCGGCGCGGACTCGAAGCCGAGGGCTTCGCGGTGGATGTGGCATCCGACGGCGTCGACGGGCTGTGGTTCGCGCGCGAACACGACTACGACGCGATCATCCTCGACGTGATGATGCCGGGCATGAGCGGGTACTCGGTCTGCCGGACGCTGCGCGCCGAGGGCGACTGGACGCCGATCCTCATGCTGACCGCCAAGGACGGCGAATGGGACGAGGTCGAAGGGCTCGACACCGGTGCCGACGACTACCTCGTGAAGCCGTTCCGGTTCGCCGTGCTCGTGGCGCGCCTGCGCGCCCTCATCCGGCGCGGTGCCAGGGAACGGCCCACGGTGCTCGAGGTCGGCGACCTGCGCCTCGACCCCGCGAGCCGGCGCGTCGACCGCGGTGGCCGTGCGATCGAACTGACCGCGCGCGAGTTCGCCGTGCTGCAGTTCCTCATGCGCCACGCCGGCGCCGTCGTCTCGAAGCGCGAGGTGCTCTCCGGCGTCTGGGACCACGCGTTCGAGGGCGATCCGAACATCGTCGAGGTCTACATCGGCCGACTCCGCGACAAGGTCGACCGGCCGTTCGGGCGCTCGTCGATCACCACCCTCCGAGGTGCCGGATACCGGCTGGGACCCGATGACTGACGCGCCGACCGAAGCCGACCGGCGGCGCTCGCATCGGGGTCGATCGCTCCGGCTGCGCGTCACGGCCGCGGCGACCGCGGTCGTGCTCGTGATCCTGACCGTCGGAGCCGTGCTGTTCGTCGTCGCGCTCGATGCCCAGCTCGTGGACGCCGAGGCCGCCGTCGCGCGAGAACAGGCCGAATCGCTCGCCGACCGCCTCGACGACGGCGACGCGCAGGTCGGCGCGACTCTCGCCGCCGACGACGATCTCGTGGCCCAGGTGCAGCGAGGCGATGACGTCGTCGCGCAGACCGAGGAGGCGTCGGAGCTCGGGGTGCTCCCGGATGACGACGGCGCACGGGTCGTGCTCGACGACGAACCGCACGTGGTGGCCGTCGAGGAGTTCGACGACGGTCGCGTCGTCGTCGCCCGGTCGCTCGACGGCGTGCAGGAGGCGACCGCAGCGGTCACCTGGCTGCTCGCGGTCGCGGTTCCGCTGGTCACGGCGCTCATCGCCGTCGTAGTCGCCGCGGTGGTCGGCCGAGCGCTGCGCCCGGTCGAACGGATGCGGCGCGAGGTCGCCTCGATCCGGCCCGACGACCTCGCCGCGCGGGTCGCCCCACCGGCGGGAGCGGCCGAGCTCGGTGCCCTCGCCGACACGATGAACGCCCTGTTGGATCGGGTCGACGGGGCCCTGCGCGAACAACGGAGATTCGTCGGTGACGCATCGCACGAGCTCCGCTCGCCGATCGCGAGCCTGCGCCAGCACGCCGAGCTCGCCAGGGACTATCCCGGAGCGACCGACCTCGCCCACCTCGCCGAGGTGGTCGACGCCGAATCCGGCCGCCTCGCCGACCTCGTCGACGCGCTGCTCGTCCTGGCGCGGTCGGGTGAGCGCACGGCGCTGCGGCTCGAATCGCTCGACCTGGCGGACCTGGTCGTCGAGGAGGCCGACCGGCTTCGCGCGCTCGGAGGACCACGGGTCGAGGTGAGCGCCGAACCCGCGCGCATTCGCGGCGACGCCGACCTGTTGCGCCGAGCGCTGCGGAACCTCGGCGACAACGCGCGACGCCACGCATCGACGGCGGTCACGCTCGAAGTGACGGCCGGTTCGGGCGAGGCGGTGCTCCACGTCGACGACGACGGCGATGGCATCGCCGAGGCAGACCGCGAGCGGGTGTTCGGCCGATTCGTACGGCTCGACGAGGCGAGATCGCGCGACGCCGGCGGTGCCGGGCTGGGACTGGCGATCGTGGCCGAGGCGGCTGCGCACCACGGCGGCGCCGTGTCGGTCGGCACCGCACCCGGCGGCGGCGCACGGTTCGAGCTGCGTCTGCCGCTCGCCTGAACCGTCGTTCAGGTTCGTTCAGGGTGGCGTCAGCGCCCGATCGCGACACTCGTTCCATGAACGAGACGAACACCACCCCACAGGACGACCGGAACCACCGGGACGACGAGATCGTCCATGAGAACGCCTCGGATGCCCCGACCGCGGAGCCGACCGAGGATGATGCCGCCGCGACGGCGGAGGTCGCGACGGCGCCCACGGTTCCCGTGCAACCGGCCGCGACTGCGCCGGCACCGCAGGTCGCGACGGCGCCGCAGACGGTACCCGCGGAGCAGACCGTGACGGCGCCTGCACCGCGATCGCGGCGTCGCCGGGTGTGGACCGTTACCGGCATCATCGTGGGCGCGGTGGCGCTCGTCGGCCTCACGGCCGGTGCCGCCGCGGTCGCATTCGATGAGTTCGACCTCGGCGATGACGACGACCGGTCGGCGACCACGCAGGTGAACGACGACGACCGCGATGACGCTGCCGCGGACGGAGTCGCTGCCGACGGCGACGTCGATGCGATCGCATCGGCTGCCGAGTTCTCGGACGCCCTCGCGGCCGCGGTCCCCGCAGCAGGTGGCGTCGGCGCATCCTCGATCGAGGCGGAGGCCGGCGGGTTCTCGGTCGACGTGCTGCTCGGCGACGGGACCGAGGTCGACGTGTTCGTCGATGCCGGCGGGTCCACGCGGGTCGGTGCGCCCGACGCCGAGGACTCGGACGAGCGGATCCTCGACGCGGCCGACCTCGAGGCCGCGATCGACGCTGCCGTCGCCGAGGCGGGCGGCGAGGCGCACGCGGTCTCCGCGGAGGACGACGGCGGGTTCGACGTCGACCTGGTCGTCGACGGCGCCGAGCGCGAGGTCCGGCTCGACGCCGGTCGCCAGGTGGTCGCGGTCGAGACCGACTGACGGTCGAGCCCGATCGGCCCTGAACCGCGCGCGGCGGCCGAGGATCGGCCGCAAACTGGCCTCGGACGGGTCGCGCGGAACCCCTACCCGCGCAGGGCCAGCACGAACGGCAGCACGCCGGTCGCGCCGGCCCTGCGGAGCTCGCGCGCCGCGACGGTGAGGGTCCAGCGGCTGTCGGCGAGGTCGTCGACGAGGAGCACCGGGCCGGCGGGCAGGTCGAGGCCCGATGCGTCGAGTCGGCCCCAGAGCCCGGCGAGCCGGAATGCACTGTTTCCGCCCGGACCGCCCGAGGGGCCGCCGTCGACCGCCTCGAGCGCGCCGAGGTAGGGGAGTCGGCCGACTTCGGCGATTCCGCGCGCCAGCGAGTCGACGAGCAGCGGCCGCGAGCGCGACGGCATCGCGACGACGGCGACGGGCCGCTCGGACCACCCCCATTCGGCGAGCACCCGCACGCAGGCCGCCAGTACCTGCGGCGGCACGGGCTGGTCGGCGGCTCCTGCCGCGAAGAGGTCTCGCAGGGCGCCGCCCCAGCCGAGGTCGGTGAGCCGGGCGAGTGCCCGGCCCTCGTCGGCACGCTCGTCGGGCGCGATGCGGCCCTTCACGGGAACCCCGAGCCGATCGGCGCCGGTCGGCCACTGCGCGCGCGGCTCGACCGGCACGCCGACCCGATCGAGGGCGCCCCGTGCCGCTTCGGCCGCCTCGGCGGCGAGTCCCGACGGGTACCAGGCACCCGCGCACGAGTCGCAGCGGCCGCAGGGCACCGCGGTGTCGTCGTCGAGCGAGCGCTGCAGGAACGCCATCTTGCATTCGCGGGTCTGCTCGTACTCGACCATGTGCTCCTGCTCGGCGATACGTTCGGCCGCGATGCGCCGGTAGCGCTCGGCGTCGTAGGTCCACGGCTCGCCCGTCGCGACCCAGCCGCCCTGCACCCGCCGTACCGCCCCGTCGACGTCGAGCACCTTCAACAGGAGCTCGAGCGGCGTGCGGCGGATGTCGACCTGCGCCTCGAGGGCCGGTGTCGACGTCGGCCGATCGGTGTCGAGGGCCGCGAGCACGCGCCCGGCCCGGTCCTCGTCGGGCATCGACGCGGTCGCGAAGTAGTGCCAGATCTGCGGGTCCTCGGCGCCGGGCAGCAACAGCACGTCGGCGTTGTCGGTGGCGCGGCCGGCACGGCCGACCTGCTGGTAGTACGCGACGGGCGACGACGGCGCGCCGAGGTGCAGCACGAAGCCGAGGTCGGGCTTGTCGAACCCCATGCCGAGCGCGCTCGTCGCGACGAGCGCCTTCACCTCGTTGCGCTTCAGCATGCCCTCGGACTCGGCGCGCTCATCGGCGTCGGTCTGCCCGGTGTACGCGCGCACGTCGTGCCCGCGCTCGCGGAGCACGCGGGCGGTGTCGACCGCGGCCGCGACGGTCAGCGTGTAGATGATGCCCGAGCCGGGCAGGTCGTCGAGGTGGCTGATGAGCCAGGCGAGCCGGCTCGTGGCGTCGGGCAGGCGCAGCACCCCGAGCCGCAGCGACGAGCGCGCGAGCGGCCCCCGGATCGTCAGGACATCGGATGCCCCGCCGCCGAGCTGCTCGACGACGTCGGCGACGACGCGGCTGTTGGCTGTCGCGGTCGTCGCGAGCACCGGGACCTCGGCCGGCAGTTCGGCGATGAGGTCTCGCAACCGGCGGTAGTCGGGCCGGAAGTCGTGCCCCCAGTCGCTGATGCAGTGCGCCTCGTCGACCACGAGGAGGCCGAGCCGGCGGACGAGCGTCGGCAGTTGCTGCTCGCGGAACGACGGGTTGTTGAGCCGCTCGGGCGAGACGAGCAGCACGTCGACGTCGTCGGCGTCGAGGCGGGCGAGCACGTCCTGCCACTCGTGCGCGTTGGTCGAGTTGATCGAGACGGCCCGCACACCCGCACGCTCGGCCGCCGCGACCTGGTCGCGCATGAGCGCCAGCAGCGGCGAGACGAGCACGGTCGGGCCGGCGCCGCGACGGCGCAGCAGCAGGGTCGCGACGAAGTACACGGCCGACTTGCCCCACCCCGTGCGTTGCACCACGAGCGCGCGACGATGGCCTTCGACGAGGGCTTCGATCGCCTCGTACTGCCCGTCGTGGAACTGCGCGTCGTCGCGGCCGACGAGTTCGCGCAGGGCTGAGAGCGCGTCGGTTCGGGTGTCGGCGTCCGCTTCGCTCATCCGTCCAGCATCGCGGATGCCGCCGACAGCCGCAGACGCCACCGCCGTCGGCCGCCGACCGGACCATCCTTGACCGACGGCGCCCACGGCGGCCACGCTGGACGCATGTCCGAATCGAAGAAGCCGGCCGCACGCGGCGCCGCGTTCTGGATCTGCTACGCCGTCGTGGCGATCGCCGCGCTGACGGGCGTGGCGCACACGGCGGGCGCGATCGCCGCGCAGGGCCTGGGTGAGGAGGACGCGCTGTTCGGGATCGCCCGCAGCATCGCCATCCTGGTGCTCGCGTTGATCGCGCCGCTGTTCCGCTCGGACGACGCGCTGCTGGGCGCCGCGGTCGTGCTCACGATCGTGCTGGCGATCGACGCGTTCGTGGGGGCGATGAACGGGCTGCTGTGGCTCACGGTGTGGTCGGCGGTGCTGTGCCTCGGCACGGTGATCGCCGCGACCTTCCTCGCGCGGAGCGACCGGATCCGCGGGCGCGGCTGACCGATCGCCGGGGCATCCGCTCGCTCCCGCCGTTCATCGCACCGCCGTTCATCGCACCGCGGCATCCGTTCGTCGCACGATGCGCCGCTTCGGCGTGCACCGGGGTTGCGGCGACCGGGGGGTCCTGCGGTACGCTCACATTTCCTGACCGATTGTTCGGTCAGGAACTCGGATCGACAGTCCCACGATCCCCTTCCCCTTCGAAACACCAAGAACAACGGAGTTCGCATGTCGACTGCTGTCAACCAACCGACCCAGAGCGGGCGCATGCCGTCCGAGGAACGGCGGGTGCTCGCCGGGACCCTCGTCGGCACGTCGATCGAGTGGTACGACTTCTTCATCTACGCCCAGGCCGCCGGCCTCGTGCTGGCTCCGCTGTTCCTCGCACCGCTCGCCGAGTCCAACCCCGGGCTCGCGCAGGTGCTGTCGTTCGCGACCATCGGGATCTCGTTCCTGTTCCGCCCGCTGGGCGCCGTCGTCGCCGGCTACCTCGGCGACAAGATGGGCCGCAAGAAGATGCTGGTCTTCACGCTCGTCATGATGGGCCTGTCGACCGCGCTGATCGGCGTCCTGCCGACCTACGCCGCGATCGGCATCGCCGCCCCGATCCTGCTGATCCTGCTGCGCATCCTCCAGGGCTTCTCGGCGGGCGGCGAGTGGGGCGGCGCGGCCCTCATGGCCGTCGAGCACGCTCCCGACGGTCGCCGTGGCTTCTTCGGCGCGTTCCCGCAGATCGGCGTGCCGATCGGCATGATCCTCGCCACCTCGACGCTCTGGATCCTGACCTCGTCGAAGTCGCCCGAGGCGTTCATGGAGTGGGGCTGGCGCATTCCGTTCCTGCTCTCGATCCTGCTGATCGTGGTCGGCTACCTCATCCGCCGTGCGGTCGAGGAGAGCCCGGTGTTCGAGGAGCTCGTGCGTCGCCGCAAGGAGTCCTCGGCCCCGCTCGGCCAGCTGTTCCGCCACAACACGAAGAACGTCATCCTCACCGCCGTCATCTTCATCGCGAACAACGCGGCCGGATACCTCCTCATCGCCTACTTCTCGACGTACGCCGTGACCGTGCTCGGCCTCGACCGCCCGACCGTGCTGCTCGCGACGACGCTCGCGTCGTTCGGCTGGCTGGTCTTCACCCTGTTCGGCGGACGCATCTCCGACCGCTGGGGTCGCATCCGCACGTTCCAGATCGGCTACGTGTTCCTCGCCCTGTGGGCCGTGCCGATGTGGTTCCTCATCGACACCGGCAACATCTTCTGGTACTTCACGGCGCTGTTCGTGATGACCTTCGGCCTGGGCCTGTCGTACGGCCCGCAGGCGGCGCTCTACGCCGAGATGTTCCCGGCGAACGTGCGCTACTCGGGTGTCTCGATCGGCTACGCGCTCGGCGCGATCCTCGGTGGCGCGTTCGCCCCGATGATCGCCGAGGCGCTGTTCAGCTCGACCGGCCAGTCGTGGACGATCGGCGTCTACATCGCGATCGCGTCGGTGATCTCGCTCATCGGCGTCTCGCTGGTCAAGGAGACCAAGGGCAGGAATCTGCTCGACTGATTCGCACGTCGTTCCGATCGGATGCCCCGGGCCCGCGCGCCCGGGGCATCCGTCGTGTGCAGGCAAGTCGCACCTGGGCGACGGGCTGCATTCAGGAGATCGGAGGCTGGTCAGGACCGATCTGCGGATTCCGTCCTGAACAGCCTCCGATCTCCTGAAACCGGCACGTGCGGGACCGGCGGGCGCACGCCTCGGGTGGCGGGCGGCGCGCGCGGCATGCCATAATTACTTTCCGAACGCTCGGTCAGTAAAGACGAGCCGGACGAGTCCCAACGACAACGCAGTCAGGAGCAGCCCACATGCCCGAGGCCTATCTCGTCGGTGGCGTGCGAACGCCCGTCGGCCGCTACGGCGGCGCGCTCGCGGGCGTCAGGCCCGACGACCTCGCCGCACTCGTCGTCGGCGAGCTCGTGCGCCGCGCCGGCCTCGACGTCGCCGGCGAACTCGGCGCCATCGACGAGGTCATCCTCGGCGCCGCCAACCAGGCCGGCGAGGACAACCGCAACGTCGGTCGGATGTCGGTGCTGCTGGCCGGGCTTCCCGACGAGGTTCCCGGCATCACGGTGAACCGCCTCTGCGCATCGGGCATGTCGGCGATCACGATGGCAGCCCAGGCGATCCGTGCCGGCGATGCCGACCTCATCGTCGCCGGCGGCGTCGAATCGATGACCCGCGCGCCCTGGGTGCAGCAGAAGCCCGACCGCGCCTGGGCCAAGCCCGGCGCCGAATACGACACGTCGATCGGCTGGCGGTTCCCGAATCCCAAGCTCGTCGCCCGCGACAAGGCGACGTTCTCGATGCCCGAGACGGCCGAGGAGGTCGCCCGCGTCGACGGCATCACCCGCGAGGAGGCCGACGCGTTCGCCCTGCGCTCGCAGCAGCGGGCCGCGGCCGCCATCGCCGCGGGGCGCTTCGAGGCCGAGATCGTGGGCGTGCCGACCCACCGCGGCGAGGTGCTCGTCGACGAGGGTCCGCGACCCGAGACCACGCTCGAGGCGCTCGCCGGCCTCCGCCCGGTCGTGCCCGGCGGATCCGTCGTGACCGCCGGCAACTCCAGCTCGCTCAACGACGGGGCGTCGGCGATCCTCGTCGCGAGCGGCGCCGCGGTCGAACGGTACGGGCTCGTACCCCGCGCCCGCGTCGTCGTCGGCTCGAGCGCCGGCCTCGCGCCCGAGATCATGGGCCTCGGCCCGGTGCCGGCGACCGAGAAGGCGCTCGAGCGCTCGGGCCTCGACCTCGACGAGATCGGATCGGTCGAACTCAACGAGGCGTTCGCGACGCAGTCGATCGCGTCGATGCGCCGCCTCGGGCTCGACGAGTCGCGGGTCAACGCCGACGGCGGCGCGATCGCGCTGGGGCATCCGCTCGGTTCCTCGGGGGCGCGCCTCGTCGTGACGCTGCTCGGCCGCATGGAACGCGAACGGTCGCGGTACGGCCTCGCGACCATGTGCGTCGGCGTCGGGCAGGGCTCCGCGCTCATCGTGGAGCGCGTCTCGTGAGCGACGCGGCCGCGCACATCGAGGCACCCGAACCGCTCCGCGTCGAACGTCGCGACGATCGCGTCGTCGCCACCCTCGACCGGCCCGACCGGCGCAACGCGATCGACCAGGCCACGATCGACGCACTGCACGAGCTCTGCGCCGAGCTCGAGGCCGAGCCGCGCATCCTGATCCTGACCGGCGCCGACGGAGTCTTCGCTTCGGGCGCCGACATCGCGCAGTTGCGCGACCGTCGCGCCGAGGACGCGCTGCGCGGCATCAACGCGAACGCGTTCATCCGCATCGCCGAGCTGCCGATGCCCGTCATCGCGGCCCTCGACGGGTACGCGCTGGGCGGCGGCGCCGAACTCGCGTACGCGGCCGACATCCGCATCGGCACGCCGTCGCTCAAGATGGGCAACCCCGAGACCGGACTCGGCATCCTTGCCGCGGCCGGCGCGAGCTGGCGGCTCAAGGAGATCGTCGGCGACGCCCGCGCGGCCGAGCTGCTGCTCACCGGGCGCACGATCGACGCCGACGAGGCGCTCGCGATCGGGCTCGTGTCGTCGCTGCACGACGCCGACGACCTGCTGCCCGCCGCGCACGCGATCGCCGACCGCATCGCGCGCAACGATCCGGCGGCGACCATGGCGACCAAGCGCGTCTTCCGCCTGCCGCGGGCCGCGCACCCCGACGCCGACCTCGCCGAGCAGGCCGAGCTCTTCGAGAGCCCGGAGAAGGAGCGACGCATGACCGAGTTCCTCGAACGGAGGAAGCGATGAGCGGGTCTCGCGGCACCGACGGCGCACCCGCCGACGTCGGCGTGCTCGGCGGCGGGCGCATGGGCGCCGGCATCGCGCACGCCTTCCTGCTCGCCGGCTCCCGCGTCACCGTTGTCGAGCGCGACGCCGACGCCGCGGCCGCCGCGTCGGCCCGCGTGCTCGAGTCGGTCGCGGCATCCGTCGCCCGCGGCACCGCCGACGAGGATGCCGCCGCCTACGGCGCCCGCTTCGCGACGAGCACCGACCTCGGCGACTTCGCCCGATGCGGCCTCGTCGTCGAGGCCGTGCCCGAGGACCTGTCGCTGAAGATCGCCGCGCTCACCCGCGTCGAGGCGGTCATCGCGCCCGGCGCCGCCCTCGCGTCGAACACGTCGTCGATCTCGATCGACGAGCTCGCGGCGCTGCTCGAGCGGCCGGGCCGGTTCCTCGGCATGCACTACTTCAACCCCGTGCCCGCGTCCACGCTCGTCGAGATCGTGCGCGGCGCCGGCACCGAGGCATCCCTCGTCGTCGACGCCCGCGACTGGGTGCGAGCGATCGGCAAGACGCCGATCGTGGTGAAGGACGCGCCCGGCTTCGCGTCGTCGCGCCTGGGCGTCGCGCTCGGGCTGGAGGCGATCCGCATGCTCGAGGAGGGCGTCGCGAGCGCCGAGGACATCGACGCGGCGATGACGCTCGGGTACAAGCATCCGGTCGGTCCGCTGAAGCTGACCGACCTCGTCGGGCTCGACGTGCGCCTCGGCATCGCCGAGTACCTGTCGTCGACCCTCGGCGAACGATTCGAACCGCCCGCCCTGATGCGCCGCATGGTCGCCGAGGGCAACCTCGGCCGCAAGACCGGGCAGGGCTTCTACACGTGGGACCAGCCGTGAGCGGGTCTCGATACGCTCCTTCGTCGCTACTCGACCACCGAGAGGACCACCTGATGACCGAGATCCTGCCCAGCTACGTCCGGGGCGCCTGGTGGGCGCCGGATGCCTCGGATGCCACGGCGTCCGCGACCGAGGTGCGCGACGCGTCGACCGGTGAGGTGGTCGCGCGCGTGTCGACCGAGGGCCTCGACCTCGGCGCCGTGCTGGAGTACGCGCGCACCACCGGCCAGGCCTCGCTCGGCGAGCTGACGTTCCACCAGCGCGCGGTGCTGCTCAAGCAGATGGCGCTCGCGCTCACCGAGCGCAAGGCCGAGCTGTACGAGCTGTCGAGCCGGACCGGTGCGACGAAGCAGGACTCCTGGGTCGACATCGACGGCGGCATCGGCGTGCTCTTCACCTACTCGGGCAAGGGCCGCCGCGAGCTGCCCAACGCCAAGGTGCACGTCGACGGGCCCGTCGAGCAGTTGTCGAAGGACGGTTCATTCCTCGGGCGGCATATCCACACCCGCCTGCCCGGCGTGGCCGTGCAGATCAACGCGTTCAACTTCCCGGTGTGGGGGTCGCTCGAGAAGTTCGCGCCCGCCTTCCTCGCCGGCATGCCCACGGTCGTGAAGCCCGCGACGCCGACCGGGTACCTCGCCGAGGCGTTCGTGCGGATCCTCGTCGAGTCCGGACTCCTGCCCGACGGCTCGCTGCAGCTCGTCTCCGGCAGCGTGCCCGACCTGTTCGACCACCTGCGCCTCGGCGACCTCGTCGCGTTCACCGGCTCGGCGTCGACCGCCGAACGCCTCCGCGCGCACGACGCCGTGCAGACCGGCGGCGTGCGGTTCACGAGCGAGACCGACTCGATCAACGCGAGCGTGCTCGGCGCCGACGCCGTCGCAGGCACGCCCGAGTTCGACGCCTACGTCAAGCAGCTCGTCGTCGAGATGACCACCAAGGCGGGCCAGAAGTGCACGGCGATCCGCCGTGCGATCGTGCCCGAGGCATCCGTCGACGCGGTGATCGACGCGGTGCGCGCCCGCATCGCCGAACGCGTCGTCGTCGGTGACCCACGCGCCGAGGGCGTCACGATGGGCCCGCTCGCCTCGATCGCGCAGCGCGACGAGGTGCTGCGTCAGGTGCGGCGGCTCCAGGAGTCCGGCGGCGAACTCGTCATCGGGTCGACGGATGCCCCGGCCGTGAGCCTGGCCGACGGCACGACCGGAGAGGCATCCGACGGCGCCTTCGTCGCGCCGATGCTGCTGCGGTTCGCCGATGCGCAGGCCGACGCGCTGCACGAGGTCGAGGCCTTCGGCCCGGTCGCCTCGATCGTGGGCTACGGCACGACGGCGGAGGCATCCGCTCTCGTCGCCCGCGGCGGCGGCTCGCTCGTGACCAGTGTCGCGACGCACGACCCGCAGGTCGCCGTGGAGCTCGCCTCCGGCATCGCCGCGTACAACGGGCGCGTGCTGTTCCTCGACCGTGACGACGCGCGCTCGTCGACCGGACACGGATCGCCGCTGCCGAACCTCGTGCACGGCGGCCCCGGCCGCGCCGGCGGCGGCGAGGAGCTCGGCGGCATCCGCGCGGTGCTGCACCACATGCAGCGCACCGCCGTGCAGGGCTCGCCCGAGATGCTCACCGCCCTCACCGGGGTGTGGCACGCCGGCGCGACGGCACGGCCCGAGGGGGAGCATCCGTTCCGCAAGTCGCTCACCGAACTGCGCCTCGGCGACCAGGTCATCTCGGCGTCGCGCACCGTCACGCTCGACGACATCGAGACGTTCGCGAACTTCACCGGCGACACGTTCTACGCCCACATGGACGAGGAGGCCGCGGCCGCCAACCCGTTCTTCCCGGGCCGCGTCGCGCACGGCTACCTGCTCGTGTCGTGGGCCGCCGGCCTGTTCGTGGATGCCGCCCCCGGGCCCGTGCTCGCGAACTACGGCCTCGAGAACCTGCGGTTCATCACCCCCGTGTCGCCGGGCGACTCGATCCGCGTCGAGCTCACGGCGAAGCAGATCTCGCCGCGCGAGACCGACGAGTACGGCGAGGTGCGCTGGGATGCAGTGCTGAAGAACCAGGACGACGAACTCGTCGCGACCTACGACGTGCTCACGCTGGTGGCGAAGGAGCGGGAGCCGGCCGCCGTCGGGGTCTGAGGGGCCTGGTGCTCGCGGCGCGGCTTGCTCCCGCCGCGGCCGGCTCGTGCGTGCGACCGGCGCCGAAATTCAGGAGATCTGAGGGTTCGACCGCCGTAGGGCGGCCATCGATGCACATCTCCTGAGGATTCCAGCGGGCCGACGGCGCGATGACTGAGGCGGCGGGGCGATGCCTTAGGCCGCGCCGCGGCGGCGCGCACCCGGCGAGGCGAGAATACGGCGACCACCCGATGTCCGGGGGGTACCTCAGAGACGAGTCTGGGATGACCAACACATCTCAGGAGTGGTCATGTACATCTCGGAGTTCGCCTTCCCGCACCTCGTCGCCGACCGCGACGCCCGGATGGCCGAGGAGCTCGAGCAGCGCCGGGTGATCCTCGAACGCCTCGAAGCGGATGCCTCGGGCGCCGAGGCCGCCGCCCGCCACCACTGGTGGAGCTTCGGGTCGCGTGGCCACGGGGGATCGCACGTCGCCCGGCCCGCGTGAGCCGGCCCGACCGCGCCGGCCGGCCTGAGCCGGCCCGCCCGCGCCGGCCGGGCGGTCCAGCCGACCCGGCACGGTCGTCGGCGGTTCCTGACAGACTCGGCGTATGAGCGCCCAGATCGGCACCCCCGGCGGCACGCCCGAGCGGCCCGCGGTCTTCTTCTCGGGGCCCGAGGAGTTCCGCGCATGGCTGGAGGCCAACCACGAGACGGCGACCGAGCTCTGGATGGGCCTCTACAAGAAGCACGTCGACGACCGGCCCCTGACCTGGGAGCAGGCGGTGCCCGAGGCCCTCTGCTTCGGCTGGATCGACTCCGTCGCCCAGCGCATCGACGACGACGCCGTCCGTCAGCGGTGGACGCCGCGCAAGGCCTCGAGCATCTGGTCGGCCATCAACGTCGCGCACATCGAGCGACTCACGGCCGAGGGCCGGATGCTTCCGGCCGGCATCGCCGCGTACGAACGCCGTCGCGACGACCGCACCGGCGTGTACTCGCACGAGAGCGCCGCGAAGGAGTTCCCGCCCGAGTTCGCCGCGCTGCTGGCGGCGAACCCCGCCGCGACGGCGTTCTGGCAGTCCGCCACGGCGACCTATCGGCGCCAGGTGACGCACTGGGTGCTCACCGCCAAGCAGGAGGCGACCCGGCAGCGCCGGATGCAGCAGCTGATCGACCAGAGCGCCGCCGGGGCACTCGTGAGCTTCCAGACCTACGGCGAGGTGCCGAAATGGGTCGAGCGCGCCGCCGCCGCGGCGCGGGGGGCCGGCGGGGACCCGTCGGCGTGAATCGGCGTCGACCACGTCGGCCCGACGTGACAACCCTCGACCTCGTCGGGGGTGCGGAGCCGCTTCGGGTCGGGCTGCACGAGCACGACGACCGGTGGGCGCAGCGGTACCGGGACGAACGCGACCGGATCCGGGGTGCGCTGACCGGGATGGATGCCGTGATCGAGCACATCGGCTCGACGGCGGTGCCCGGTCTCGCGGCCAAGCCGATTGTCGACCTCGTCGTGGTGGTCGACGACATCACCGCAGAGGAGGACTACCTCGACCCGCTGCTCGCGGCCGGGTACGAGCTCCGGGTCCGCGAGCCGGGGCACCGAATGGTGCGCACGCCGGCCCGCGACGTGCATGTGCACCTCCTCGAGCGCGGCGACCCCGCGATCGACGATTACCTGCTCCTGCGCGACCACCTGCGCCGCGACGCAGCGGACCGCGGGCTCTACGAGCGCACCAAACGCGACCTGATCGCGAGGCCCTGGAACGACATGAACGACTACGCCGACGCGAAGTCGGGCGTCATCCGCGAGATCGAGGAACGCGCTCGGGAGGCGGCGATGGCGGCGAGGGCCGCGGCGGGGTCCGGGGGCTGATCCGAGCGCGCCGATCCCGCACGGGAGACCGGCCGGATCTCGGATCGCGGGGTCAGCCCGGCCGCGGATCGACCGCATCCCGGTGGTATCGGGAGACCCACAGCCCGGGAACCGGCTCGGCGTCGCCGTCATGCGCGAAGCCCAGTCGCTCGTAGAGTGCGCGGGCCGGAGCGTTCTCGCGACCGGTCGACACGATCGTTCGCGGCGCGCTCGACATGACCCGGGTCACGAGTGCGGTGCCGAGGCCCATTCGGTGGTACGCAGGGTCGATCATGAGCCGGTCGAGGTCGACGGTGTCCGCCTCGATCGTGTAGCCCACCGCGCCGGCGATCGCTTCGCCGTCGAAGGTCGCGACCCACTCCAGCTGTGCGTCGGTCAGGTCGCGCTCGCTCTCGTGGAGCGGCGGGATGCGGTCGTCGCCGATCAGTCGGGCTTCGACGGCGTACGCCGCGCGCTGGAGCGCGAGCAGCTGCTCCGCACGTCGGCGGACTTCATCGGCGTCGAGCGTGCGGGTGAGCAGCATTCCGTCTCTCGTCGGAGCGTCAGCGCCCGGCATCGCCGGCCGTCTCGGCGCCGACGCCGTCTGCGCCCACCACGTCTGCGCCGACCACGTCTGCGCCGACCCCCTCTGCCGCCCAGGCGATCGCGGCATCGCGCCGCTCGAGCGGGAAGACCTTGAACGCGCCGGGCACGAGCCCGCCGAAGACCGTCGCGATGCCGGCCAGCACGTCGTGGTCCGTGACGAACGCCGCCCGCTTCCACGCCGACAGCGGTCGGCCGAGCAGCTTCGCGTCCTCGATCATGCCGCCGAACGACAGGTGGTCGAACGCCTCGTCCATGACCACGACGAGGTGGAGGCCGCGCCCGTCCGCGATGGTTTCGTCGATCGCCGGATCGAAGACGTCGCGATAGTCGGATGCCTCGAGGGTGCCGACGATCCGGAATCCGAGGACGCCGTCGGGCAGGTCGCGCAGCGGTTCGATCATGGTTCCCCCTCCATCGGCGGGCTCCGCCCGCTCCGTCGCCGCGGCCGTCCCGCGGGATCAGCCGAGCAGTTCCTCGACGCGGTTCGAGGTCGGCATGCGCAGCCCGTCGAGAGCCACGGCGACCACGTCGTCGGCGAGTCCGTCGGCGTCCTCGCGCCCGCCGGGGCGGTACCACTCGACGATCGAGTTGATCATGCCGAACGCCAGGCGCGAGACGACCCTCGCGTCGATGTCGCTGCGCAGCGACCCCTCGCGCTGGGCCTCCTCGACGAGCGAGGTCACGCGCTTGTCGAACGCGCGGCGGCGTTCGAGCGCCCGGCGTTCGACGTCGGTGTTGCCGCGCACGCGCAGCAGCAGCGTGACGCTCGGCAGGTGCTCGACCAGCACGTGTACCGCGCCGCGGAGCACCCGGTCGAGCCGGTCGGCGGCGCGGCCGCCGGAGGCATCCGTCTCGTCGACGACGCGTTCGAGGCCGCTGAGCGCGGTGTCGAGCGCCCGGTCGAGCATCTCGTCCTTCGACGCGAAGTGGTGGTAGATCGCCGACTTCGACAGGCCGAGCCGCTCGGCGAGCACGCCCATGCTCGTCGCGTCGTAGCCGTACTGGTTGAAGGCGGCGACGGCGACGTCGAGGATCCCCTGCTGGTCGTAGCCGGGGCGCCCCCTGCGCATCGAGGTGCTGGAACCGTTCTCGGACATCGTGCTCATCCTCCCATCACGGGCCCGTCGAAGGTGATCCGGCG
This sequence comes from Agromyces sp. LHK192, assembly GCF_004006235.1. NCBI lineage: Bacteria > Bacillati > Actinomycetota > Actinomycetes > Micrococcales > Microbacteriaceae > Agromyces > Agromyces sp. LHK192. Next base: position 3,504,681 of record NZ_CP034753.1, on the reverse strand, counting down.
CGGATGCCTCACCGCAGGTCGTAAACCCGCTTGTACTTGCCCTCGCTGCGCGGCAGCGTGCCGGGCTCCTCGACCTGCACCTCGACCGACGAGCCGATGAGCACCTTGATCTTCTTCGCGAGCACGACGCCTGCGGCCTCGCAGGTCTCGCGGGGCAGGTCGGGATGGCGTTCGATGCGCACCTTCATGGCATCCATCCGGCCCTGCTTCGTCAACTCGAGGATGAAGTGCGGCGTGAGGTGCTCGATGCCGAGCACGATCTCCTCGATCTGCGTGGGGAACAGGTTCACGCCGCGGAGGATGATCATGTCGTCGTTGCGGCCGGTGATCTTCTCGATGCGGCGCATGCCGGGGCGCGCGGTGCCCGGCAGCAGTCGCGTGAGGTCGCGTGTGCGGTACCGGATGACCGGGAACGCCTCCTTCGTGAGCGACGTGAAGACGAGCTCGCCGCGTTCGCCGTCGGGCAGCACGGCGCCGGTGTCGCCGTCGATCACCTCGGGCAGGAAGTGGTCTTCCCAGATGTGCGGGCCGTCCTTCGTCTCGACGCACTCGTTGCCGACGCCCGGGCCCATGACCTCGCTGAGCCCGTAGATGTCGAGCGCGTCGATGCCGAGCCGCTGCTCGAGTTCGTGGCGCATCTCGTTGGTCCACGGCTCGGCGCCGAGCACGGCGAACTTGAGCGACGTGGAGCGCGGGTCGATCCCCTGTTCGACCATGGCGTCGGCGATCGTGAGCAGGTAGCTCGGGGTAGAGAGGATCACGTCGGGCTCGAAGTCCATGATGAGCTGCACCTGGCGGGCGGTCTGGCCGCCCGACATCGGGATGACGGTGGCGCCGAGCGCCTCGATGCCGGCGTGGGCGCCGAGTCCGCCGGTGAAGAGGCCGTAGCCGTAGGCGTTGTGCACCTTCATGCCGGGTCGCACCCCGCTGGCGCGCAGCGACCGTGCGACGAGCTGCGCCCATCGCTCGAGGTCGCCCTTCGTGTAGCCGACGACGGTCGGGCGCCCGGTCGTGCCGCTGGAGGCGTGGATGCGCGCGACCTCGGCCATCGGCACGGCGAACATGCCGAACGGGTAGGTCTGGCGCAGGTCCTCCTTGGTCGTGAACGGCAGCTTCGAGACATCCGACAGCGAACGGATGTCGTCGGGGTGCACGCCGGCCTCGTCGAACTTGCGCGTGTACAGCGGCACGTTCGCGTAGGCGTGGCGCACGGTCTGCTGCAGGCGTTCGAGCTGGAGCGCCTCGATCTCGGCGCGCGTCATGCGCTCCTCGCGATCGAGCGTCGCAGGGTCCGGCGCCGCGCCGCCGTTCACGGCGGCAGCAGGGGCGGCCACGATGGCGGATGCCTCGGTGCCGGATGCTTCGGTGCCGGATGCTTCGGGGGAGATGGTCGTCGTCGACACGGATGCTCCTTGCGGGTCGTCGGTCAGCTGTCGTCGGTCAGAAGCTGCGGTTGGTGGAGATGGAACGGCCGCGGAACTCGGCGACGGCGTCGCCCTGCTCGTCGACGACCGTGACGTCGTAGATGCCGGTGCGGCCGCTGCGCGTGCGCCGGACGGCGGTCGCGGTCAGCGTCTGGCCCGCGACGGTGGACTTGAGGAACGAGATGTCGGCGCCCGCGGCGACCGTGACGAAGTGGTCCTCGTTGCAGGCGATCGCGAATGCGGTGTCGGCGAGTGCGAACACGAAGCCGCCGTGGGTGATGTCGAACCCGTTGGTCATGTCCTCGCGGACCACCATCGAGACGACGGCGTAGCCGGGATCGTCGCGTTCGACGACGAGGCCGAGCGACGCCGAGGCGCGATCCCGCTGCATCATCCGGCGGTTCAGTGCGGCATCCGTCATCTGCGACTCCTCATCGAGTTCGAGGTCGAGCCCCGTCGTTCCGGGGGTGCTGGGGCACCGTTGCTCCGGCGCTGGAATTGACTATATACTAACTGAACGATCGGTTAGTAATACCGGATGCCGGACGTCCGGGCCAGGCCGACCCGAGACCGGATCCGGAACCGCACAGACACAGGAGTCGACGATGACCGCACCCGCAGACCTGAGCGTGGTCGAACCCGAGGCAGACCGTGCCCGCTTCGACGAGCTCATCGCCGCCGACTCGCGCGTCGAGCCGCGCGACTGGATGCCCGAGGCGTACCGCAAGACGCTCATCCGCCAGATCAGCCAGCACGCGCACTCCGAGATCATCGGCATGCAGCCCGAGTCCAACTGGATCTCCCGCGCGCCGAGCCTCAAGCGCAAGGCGATCCTCATGGCCAAGGTGCAGGACGAGGCCGGCCACGGGCTCTACCTGTACTCGGCAGCGCAGACGCTCGGCATCACGCGCGAGGAGATGATGCAGCAGCTCATCGAGGGCCGCGCGCGCTACTCGTCGATCTTCAACTACACGACGCCGACCTGGGCCGACATGGGCGCGATCGGATGGCTCGTCGACGGTGCCGCGATCTGCAACCAGGTGCCGTTGTGCCGCGCCTCGTATGGTCCGTACGGCCGGGCGATGGTGCGCATCTGCAAGGAGGAGTCGTTCCACCAGCGGCAGGGCTTCGAGATCCTGCTCGAACTCATGCAGGGCACCGAGGCGCAGCGCGAGATGGCGCAGGACGCGGTGAACCGCTGGTACTGGCCGAGCCTCATGATGTTCGGGCCGCCCGACGACCAGTCGCCGAACTCGGCGCAGTCGATGGCGTGGAACATCAAGCGCTTCTCGAACGACGACCTGCGCCAGCGGTTCGTCGGCATGCTCGTGCCGCAGGCCGAAGTGCTGGGCGTGATGCTGCCCGACCCGAACCTCGCCTGGAACGAGGAGACCCGGCAGTACGACATGAGCGAGATCGACTGGACCGAGTTCGAGGAGGTGCTCGCCGGCCGCGGGCCCGCCAACGCCGAGCGCCTGCGCCGTCGTCGCAAGGCCCACGAGGAGGGCGCCTGGGTGCGCGAGGCCGCGGCCCAGTACGCCCGCAAGCAGTCCGAGCGCGCGCTCGCGGCAGCAGGGGCGGTGGCGTGATGTCGACCCCCGGCGAGATCGGAACCGAGTCCTGGCCCCTGTGGGAGGTCTTCGTCCGCGCGAACCGCGGCCTGAGCCACGTGCACGTCGGCTCGCTGCACGCACCCGACGCCGACATGGCCGTGCGGAACGCGCGCGACCTGTACACGCGCCGCAACGAGGGCGTGTCGATCTGGGTCGTGCCCGCCGCGGCGATCACGACGAGCGACCCCGACGCGAAGGGTGCGTTCTTCGAGAGCCCGGCCGGCAAGAACTTCCGGCACGCGGTGTACTACACGAAGTCCGAGGGGGTGAAGCACCTGTGAGCACGGTTCCTGAGACGCACGCCGACGACCTGCACGACGTCCACGGCGACGTCACCGTCGACCAGGTCGAGCTCGCCGAGGAGCTCGCCGGCGCCGGACTCACCGGCACCGGGCAGACCGCGTCACCGGATGCCGCCGCCTACGCCATGCGGCTCGGCGACGACGCCCTCGTGCTCGCGCAGCAGCTCGGCCTGTGGATCACGCGCGCGCCCGAGCTCGAGGAGGACGTCGCCCTCGGCAACATCGGCCTCGACCTCATCGGCCACGCCCGCTCGCTCCTGCACTACGCGGGATCGGCGACCGACCGCTCGGAGGACGACCTCGCGTACTGGCGCGACGAGCCCGAGTGGCGCAACGCCTGGCTGTTCGAGCAGCCGAACGGCGACTTCGCGCACACGATCGCGCGCCAGCTGGTGGCATCCTGCTACCTGCTCGAGCTGTACCGCGACCTCACCGCGTCGACCGACCCGACGCTCGCCGCGATCGCGGCGAAGTCGGCCAAGGAGGTCGACTACCACCGCGACCACGCCGTGCAGTGGACCCTGCGTCTCGCGGGCGGCACCGACGAGTCGCGTCGCCGCATGATCACCGCGGTGGCCGACACCTGGCCGTACGTCGACGAGCTGTTCGAGGACGACGACCTCGTCGAGCGCCTCGCGGCCGACGGCGTCGCGGTGCTGCCGTCGTCGCTGCGCGACCGGTTCGATGCGGCGATCGACGAGGTCTTCGCCGAGGCGGCCCTCGAGCGGCCCGTCGGCCGCACCGCGTTCACCGCCTCGGGCGGCGGACGTCGGGGGCGCCACACCGAGCACCTGGGTCCGCTCCTCGCGGAGATGCAGGTGCTCGCGCGGCAGCATCCGGGGGCGTCGTGGTGACCGCGGTGGCCGAACGTCTGCCGCGGGGCGCCGCGGCGGAGGCATCCGTCGCCCGCCCGGTGCCGGCGGACGCCGCCGCGCGCCGAGCCTGGGACATCGCCGCGACGGTGACCGACCCCGAGATCCCGGTGCTCACCATCGAGGACCTCGGCGTGCTGCGCTCGGTCGAGATCGCCGACGACGGCGCAGTGCGCGTCGCGCTCACGCCCACCTACAGCGGATGCCCCGCGCTCGACGCGATGCGCGACGACGTGCTGCTCGCCCTCACGCACGCCGGCTACGACGACGTGACCGTCGACCTTGTGCTCGCACCGGCGTGGACCACCGACTGGATGAGCGAGGCCGGCACCGAGAAGCTCCGCCGCTACGGCATCCAGGCGCCGACCGGCCGCGCGGCCGCCCGAGACGCCGGTCCCGTGCGCCTGCAGCTGGCGGTCAAGTGCCCCCGATGCGACTCGCTGCACACCCGCGAGCTCGCCCGCTTCGGTTCGACGTCGTGCAAGGCGCTCTACGAGTGCCTCGACTGCCTCGAGCCCTTCGACTACTTCAAGGTGCTCTGATGGCCGCCCGCAACCTGGGGTCGACGACGACCCCGCCCACGTCGACGATGCCGCAGGCCGGATCGGATGCCTCGATCGCCGAGGCGTTCCTCGCCGCCACGGTCGGCGGACGGCAGGCCGAGCCGGCGAAGCGCCGCCGCGCCCGGTTCCACACGCTCGAGGTCGCCGAGGTGCGGCCCCTCACCGCCGACTCGGTCGAGGTGACCTTCGCCGTGCCGGGCGACCTCGCCGACGAGTACGACTACCTGCCCGGCCAGTACGTCGCGCTGCGAAAGGAACTCGACGGCCACGAGCGCCGCCGGAGCTACTCGATCTGCCGCCCGCCGCAGCGCGGCGTCGACGGCGGTGCCGGGTCGATCTCGGTCGCCATCAAGCGCGACCTCGGCGGCGTGTTCTCGACCTGGGCGAACGCCGAGCTCGCGGCCGGGGACACGCTCGACGTGATGAGCCCGCAGGGCACGTTCACCTCGACGCTCGCCGACCTCGACGGCCGGCGCATCGTCGGCATCGCCGCCGGCAGCGGCATCACGCCGTTGATGGCGCTCGCGCACACCGTGCTCGCGCGCTCCTCGGACTCGACGTTCGAGCTCGTCTACACGAACCGGTCGACCCTCGACGTGATGTTCCTCGAAGAGCTCGCCGACCTGAAGGACCGCTATCCGTCGCGCCTCGCCGTGCACCACGTGCTCTCGCGCGAGCAGCGCACCGCGCCGCTGCTGTCGGGCCGCATCGACGCCGAGAAGCTCGGCACGATGCTCGACCTGCTGATCCGGCCCGAGACCGTCGACGAGTGGTTCCTGTGCGGACCGTTCGAGCTCGTACAGCTCGCCCGTGACACCCTCGCGGAGCGCGGCGTCGAGCCGGCGCACGTGCGATACGAGCTGTTCACGACGGATGCCGACCGCGTCGAGCCGCGCCACGCGCGGCCGGTCGTGGTCGAGCAGGGCGAGCAGACCTACACCGTCGAGTTCACGCTCGACGGGCAGTCGTCGACGGTCGAGACGCCGGTGTCGGCGAACGAGTCGATCCTGAACGCGGCGCTGCGCGTGCGACCCGACACGCCGTTCGCGTGCGCCGGCGGCGTGTGCGGCACGTGCCGCGCGCGGGTCGTCGACGGCAGTGTGCGGATGACCGAGAACTACGCACTCGAGCCCGACGAGCTCGAGGCGGGGTACGTGCTCACCTGCCAGTCGCACCCCACCACCGACAAGGTCGTCGTCTCGTACGACGCCTGACCTCCCGGAAGGGCCACCACATGATCAGGTTCACGGCCGACGACGGCGTCGCCGAAGTCGTGCTCGACGCACCCGACAAGCTCAACGCGCTCGACGAGCAGGCGCTGGGCGAGCTCTCGGCGGCGTACGAGGAGGCCGAGCGGCTCGTCGCCGGCGGGGACATCCGGTCGCTCGTGCTGCGCGGCGAGGGCCGGGCGTTCTGCGCCGGTCGCGACATCTCGAACGTCGACCCCCGCGAGGACGACGTGCAGGGTTACCTCGGCGGACTCGTCGAGCCGCTGTTGCAGCGCATGGCCGCGCTCCCGGTTCCGACCTTCGCCGTCGCGCACGGTGCGTGCCTCGGCGTCGGCCTCGGCCTGCTCATCGCGAGCGACATCGTCTACGTCGCCGACACCGCGAAGATCGGATCGCCGTTCGCGAACCTCGGCGCGACCCTCGACTCGGGCGGGCATGCCCTGTTCGTCGAGCGGCTCGGCGCGCACCGCACCATGGACCTCATCGTGACCGGCCGCCTGATGTCAGGTTCGGAGGCGGTCGCCGCGGGCCTGTTCTCGCGGGTCTTCCCGGCCGACGAGGTGACGGATGCCGCCCGCTCCGCGGCGCGCGCCGCGGCATCAGGTGCCACGCAGGCGTTCGTCGCCTCGAAGCGCCTGGTCGCGTCGCTGCGCGACGACCGGCTCGGACTCTGGGCATCCATGGCGGAGGAGAACCGGGCGCAGGCCGCGCTGTGCGACTCCGCCGACTACCGCGAGGGCTTCGCGGCGTTCCAGGAGAAGCGCCGGCCGGAGTTCACCGGGCGCGGGTGAACGGCGGTCTCGCGTTCGTGCTCGCCGCTGTCGGGCTCATCGCCGTGCGGCGGCGAGCTGCTCCTCGGTGAGCGGGCGGTCGGCGTAGACGAGCCTGATCGCCGCCGGGTCGGGATTGCCCGCGTCGGGACCGCGCCACGCGAGTTCGAGCCCGACCTTGCGCGCGACCCGGTCGGAGGCGACGTTGTGCTCGAGCAGGTAGGCGATGACGGGGAGGTCGGGCGCGACCTCGTTCGCCCGCCGGAGTCCTGAGGCGGCGAGCTCGGTCGCGTATCCTCGTCCGTGCTCGTCGGCGGCGAGCCGGTATCCGAGGTTCCAGACGAGTCCGCCGAGCACACCCGCCCCGCCGTAGCCGATGATGCGCTCTTCACCGTGGGGCCGCACGACCCAGGTGTCGAGGCCGTGTTCGCGCCAGCCGTCCATCCAGCGCTCGAGCATCGCGCGCGTCCGCTCGGGGTCGGTGTGCCGCAGCGACGGGAAGTGCCCCCACACGCGCGCGTCGCTGCAGATGGCGTACAGCTCATCGAGGTCGCTCGCGACGGGTGGGCGCAGGTCGAGGCGTTCGGTGCGGGCCGCGCCCGACACCGCGGCATCCGCCGTCATCGCCGCTCCCCGCCCGACTCGGCGGCCTCGCCGGATGCCCCGGACGAGCCGGATGCCCCGGACGAGCCGGATGCCCCGGACGAGCCGGATGCCCCGGACGTGCCGGATGCCCCGGGCACCCCTGAAACCCCGGAGCGCCCGGTCGTCTCCGCGCCGGTCTCCGCGAACTCACCGGTACCGTCGGCGAAGCCCTCGCCGCCGGCGCCGAAACCCTGCGCCTCGTCGGCGAAGTCCTCGGCGTGCTCCTCGATGTCGCGGCCGAGGTCGTCCCGGATCAGCAGGTCGCGCCGCACGTGGTCGGTGCGGTAGGCGCTGCGTCCGAGCATGTGGGCCGTCATCGGCTGCGTCAGCAGCTGGAAGGTCATCACGAGCACCGCGGTGGTCGCGACGCCCCAGCTCGGTGCGCGCAGCGTGATCGCGAGCAGCACGAGCGCGAGGCCGAGCACCTGCGGCTTCGTGGCCGCGTGCAGGCGCGTGAGCACGTCGGGGAACCGCAGGATGCCGATGCCCGCGGCCATCGACAGGAACGCGCCCACGAGGATGAGCACGCCGACGACGACCTCCACGGGGCTGAGCCAGAACCCGTTCACGAGGCATCCTGCTTCGCGATGAACCGCGCGATCGAGATCGAGCCGACCACCGCGAACATCGCGAGGACGAGCAGCACGACGAGCGTGTCGGTGTGCCGGTTGAGCGCCATCTCGGTGCCGAGGGCGCACATGGCGATCGCGAGCAGGACGTCGGTCGCCAGCGCGCGGTCGAGGATCGACGGGCCGCGGATGATGCGGATCACGGCCGCGATCGCGCCGATGCCGAACATGACGCCGGCCGCGATCCCGGCCAGGGTGAGGAAGGTCATTCGCGCTCCTTCGGCTCGGGGGCGCCGCCGACGGTACGGTCGTCGACGGCACGGTCGTCGGCGGAGGAGGGGCCCGATCCGGACGCCGCAGCGGCGCGCGCCGCCCGCCGCTCACGCCGCTCACTGCGCACCGCCTCGGCCTGCTCGTGCGTGCCGATCGCGAGGACGATGAACTCCTCGGTGCTGAGCACGTGGCTCCGCGTCCGTTCGATGTCGGCTTCGGTCCGGGTGCCGAGCGCGTGCAGGTACAGCAGGCCCCGTTCGCGGTCGATGTCGACGACGACGGTGCCGGGCACGACCGAGATCGCCTCGGCCGTGAGCGTCGTGACCAGGTCGCTGCGCGTCAGCAGCTGCACGGTGATGATCGAGTTCATCGGCTTCCACCACGGCCAGATCGCGAACGCGGCGACCTGGAGCGACGCGGTGACCACGTCGAACATCATGCGGAGCCCGAGCAGCAGCCCTCGCCACGGGTTGAACCGCCCCGACAGCAGCACGGGCGGCAGGTAGAGGGCGCGGGTCACGGCGATGGCGAGCAGGATGCCGGTCACCAACGTGAGCACGTCGATGTGGTCCCAGAGGAGCAGCCACAGCACCACGAGTCCGAGCAGCAGCGGCGCCTGCCGCCACACCGCCTGCCACCGGGTGAGCTCACGGCGCTCGCGGGGCGTCCGCTCGGCTCCGTCACCGACGCGGGCGGCACCGGCGCCCACGGCGTCGGAGCCGGCCGGCTGAGGCATCCGCTCGTCGCTCATCGGATGCCTCCCGGGAAGACCATCGAGATGTACGTCTCGGCGTCGGTGAGGTTCGCGGCCGCACGGCCGGCGAGGTCGAACAGGGGCCCGGCGAACACGGTGAGCAGCAGCGTCAGGGCGACGAGGCCGGTGGTCGCGGTGACCATGAGCCACGGGGTCGTGCGCTTCGCGGTCGCGATCGGCGACGAGCCGTCCCACTCCTGCACCTGCTCGAGCAGCACCGATTCGTAGCCGGCCTCGAGCTCGTCGCGTCCACGCCAGAACGCCATGTTCCAGAACCGGGTGAGCGCGTACAGCGTGATGAGCGAGGTCGCAGCTCCGGCCGCGATGACCGCCCACGTGAGCCAGGCGGGTCCGCCGACCGCCTGCGGCGCGCCCTCGGCGCCGGCGACGAACAGTCCGACCTTGCCGAGGAATCCGGAGAACGGCGGGATGCCCCCGAGGTTCAGCGCCGGGATGAAGAACAGGATCGCGAGCAGCGGCGACGCCTTCAGCAGCCCCGCGAGCCGCGTGATCGACGTGTCGCCGCCGAAGCGCTCGATGAGCCCGGTCGTGAGGAACAGCGCGGTCTGCACGGTGATGTGGTGGACGACGTAGTAGATCGTGGCGGCGATGCCGAGCTCGGTGGCGAGTCCGATGCCGAAGATCATGTAGCCGATGTGGCTGACCAGCGTGTACGACAGCAGTCGCTTGATGTCGGCCTGGGTCAGCGCGCCGAGGATGCCGACGAGCATGGTCAGGCCGCCGACGACGAGCAGCGCCGTCGAGAGGTCGGAGTCGGCGAAGATCAGCGTCTCGGTGCGGATGATCGCGTACACGCCGACCTTCGTGAGCAGGCCGGCGAACACCGCCGTGACCGGCGCGGGCGCGGTCGGGTACGAGTCGGGCAGCCAGAACGACAGCGGGAACACCGCCGCCTTGATGCCGAACGCGAGGAGCAGCAGCAGGTGCAGGATGAGCTGCACGTCGGCGGGCAGCGCGCCGAGCCGCACCGAGAGCTGCGCGAGGTTCGCGGTTCCCGTCGCACCGTAGATGAGTGCGATCGCCGACAGGAAGAACAGCGATGAGACGAGGCTGACGATGATGTACGTCACGCCGGCTCGAATGCGCTCGCCGGTGCCGCCGAGGGTGAGCAGCACGTAGCTCGCCGCGAGCAGGATCTCGAACCCGACGTACAGGTTGAACAGGTCGCCCGCGATGAACGCGTTGCAGACGCCTGCCGCGAGGATCAGGTACGACGGGTGGAAGATCGACACCGGCGTCTCGCGGTGCTGGTCGGCGATGCCCTGCCCGACCGCGTAGACGAGGACGCCGAGCAGCACGAGCGCCGAGATGAGCACCATGATCGCCGAGAGCCGGTCGACGACGAGCACGATGCCGAACGGCGGCTCCCACGCGCCGACCGCGACGACGATGCCCGCTCCGGTGCGGTCGACGATCGCGAGCAGCACGGCGGCGATCGCGGCGACCGCGGCCAGCACGCTCGTCGACACCGCCATCTGGGCGCGGCGGTGGCGGCCGAGGATGAGCGCGGTCGCAGCGCCCAGCAGCGGCAGCAGCACCAGCAGCGGCACGAGGGCCTGGGCGACGGATTCGGTGGTCATGGGCGCACCACCTCCTCGTCGGGTTCCTCGTCGCTCGCATCGATGATCTGCTGGATCGCCAGGTCGTCGGCCGACGACGAGCGGATGAGGTCGGCGGCCTCCTCGGCGTCCTCCTCGAGCTCGGCGTCGTCGTCGACCAGGTCGCCCTTCTCGCCGAGCTGCGCCAGCCACCACGACCGGTAGATGAGGGCGAGCATGAACGCGGTGATGCCCAGGTTGATCACGATCGCGGTCAGCACGAACGCCTGCGGCAGCGGGTCGGAGATCTCGTCGGGATCGACGCCGTCGTTCAGGATCGGCGCGAGTCCGGGCATCCCGCTCATCAGGTAGATCAGCAGGTTCACGGCGTTGCCGACGAGCAGGAACCCGATGAGCACGCGGGTGAGGCTGCGTTCGAGCATGATGGCGATGCCCGCGCCGAACAGCACGGCCATCAGCACCACGAGGGTGAGCGAGGCGGTCATCGCGTCACCCCCTGCCGGTCGGCGGCCGGTGCCGTCGGGGCGGGAACTCCGGGCTCGGATGCCTCGGGCTGCGCGCCGTCGCCCTCGTCGGCCTCCTCCTGCTGGCGGTCGACCTCGGCGCCGAGCGAGCGCAGGATGTCGAGCACCAGCCCGACGACGACGAGGTACACCCCGATGTCGAACAGCGTCGAGGTGCCGATCGACAGGGTGCCGAGCACCGGCACGTCGAGCTCGAACCAGCTCGACTCGAAGACCGTGAGGCCGAACACGAGCGACGACGCGGCCGTGCCGGCGGCCAGGAACAAGCCGGTGCCGAGCAGGCGCCCGGCGTCGATGGGCGCGGCCTCGCCGAGTTCGTACCGGCCGCCGGCCAGGTACCGGGCGACGAGCGCGAGGCCCGCGAGCAGCCCGCCGGCGAAGCCGCCGCCCGGCGCGTTGTGGCCGACGAACAGCAGGTACACCGACACCACGATCGCGGGGTGGAAGAGCAGGCGCACGAGCACCTCGATGAGGATCGAGCGTCGCCGCGGCGAGAGCGTGCGCCCGGCGATGAGCCAGGTCTGCCGAGTGGAGGCGGCGTCCGAGGCGGCGTCGGCCGCCCGCTTCGAGCCGCCGCCCGCCGAGGCATCCGTGCGCCCGGCGGCTTCTGCTCGGCCCGGCCGCGGCGCGCGGATGCTCGATGCGGGCTCGGGAACAGGGCGGAGCCGGTTGCGGCGGTCGAAGTCCGCGTCGAGCCGGGGCGCGCCGCCCGTGCGCCCGGAGACGAACAGCAGGCTCGCGACGCCGGTGGCGACCGCGACGAGCACGGCGATCTCGCCGAGCGTGTCCCACGCGCGCAGGTCGACGAGCATCACGTTGACGATGTTCTTGCCGTGCGCCTCGATCGCGAGGGCGGGCAGGCCGCCCGCGATGGTCGGCTCGACCCGTGCGCCGAGCGCGATGAAGCCGATGACGCCCATCACCGCGCCGGAGAGCACGCCGATCGTGATGCGGGCCGCCCGGTGCACGGGCGGGTGCTGTTGCGCGATCTGCTTCGGCAGGCGGCGCAGCACCAGCACGAACACGACGATGACGATGGTCTCGACGAGCGCCTGTGTGAGGGCGAGGTCGGGCGCCCCCGACATGCCGAACAGCAGCACGAGGCCGTACCCGGTGACGCTGACGAGCAGCACCGCGGTCATCCGCTGCCGGACGATGGCCGCTGCGACGCCGGCGACCGCCATGACGAACGCGATGAACGGCTGCGAGGGGTAGTCCCACAGGCGCACCGACCCGGGCCAGGTCGAGTTCGCGATGGCCGCGACGCCGAGCCCGCCGATGAACACGACCATGATGAGCGCGAGGTAGCCGGGCAGTCCGCCGGCCTGGATGAGGCTCGTGAGCCGCGCGGCGAACCGGTCGATGACCGACACGATGCCGAGGTACCCGCGCCCCGCGTCGACGAGGTGCGGCATCGCGGCCTGCAGGCGCGCGACGCGCGCGCGACCCCACACGAGGAGGGCGCCGAGCGCGAAGACCGCCAGCGAGATCCACAGCGCCGGTTCGAATCCGTGCCAGAGCGCGAGGTGGTATTCGTGCGGCCCGGCGAGGGTGTCGGCATAGGCGGTGAGCAGCGGCTCGATCCCGGCGATCGCGAACGCGGCGACGACGCTCGCTGCGGCGAGCACGGCCGGGGCGACGGTGATGAGCGGGCTGGGCCGGTGCAGCGGGGTCGGCTCGATCGAGGGGCGGGTCCAGAACGCGCCCCACACGAACCGCACGCTGTAGGCGACCGTGAGCACCGAGCCGGCGACGGTCGCGATGAGCGCGAGCCACGCCCACGCCGCAGGCCCGGCCGTGCCCTCCGTCGCCGCTTCGAGGAAGGCGGTGAGCACGCCCTCCTTGGCCACGAACCCGAGCAGCGGCGGGATGCCCGCCATCGACGCGGCCGCGAGCATCGCCGCGGTCGCCACCACGGGCATCCGCCGCCCGACACCCGAGAGCTTCCGCCAGTCGCGGGTGCCCGCGGCGTGGTCGACGATGCCGACGACGAGGAACAGCGCCGCCTTGAACAGCGCGTGCGCGAGCAGCAGCGCGACGCCCGCCAGCGCCGCGTCGCGCGTGCCGAAGCCGGTGACGAGCACGAGGAAGCCGAGCTGGCTGACCGTGCCGTACGCGAGCATCAGCTTCAGGTCGTACTGGCGCAGCGCCCGCCAGCCGCCGACGAGCATCGTCAGGCCGCCGATGACGACCACGATCGGATGCCACACCTCGAGGTCGGCGTACCCGGGCGCGAGGCGGGCGATGAGGTACACGCCGGCCTTCACCATCGCCGCGGCGTGCAGGTAGGCGCTCACGGGGGTCGGCGCGGCCATGGCCGCGGGGAGCCAGAAGTGGAACGGCACGAGCGCGCTCTTGGAGATCGCACCGACGAGCACGAGGGCGACGCCCCACTCGCCCGCGGCCCCCGTGACGGGGTTCGCGACGAGTTCGGACAGCGAGGTGGTGCCGCCCTCGACCGAGAGCAGCACGAGCCCGACGAGCATCGCCAGGCCGCCGAACGTCGTCACCGTGAGGGCCTGGAGCGCGGCGCCGCGGCTCTCCTTGCGACCCGTGTAGTGGCCGATCAGGAGGTACGAGAGCACGCTCGTCGCCTCCCAGAACGTGAACAGCACGTACACGTCGTCGCTCGTGACGAGCCCGAGCATGACGCCCGCGAACGCGAGCAGCAGCCCGGCGAATCGGCCGAGCGACGGCTCGTCGTCGTCGAAGTACCAGGTGCAGTAGACGAGCACGAGCGCGCCGACGCCCGTGACGACGAGCGCCAACAGCAGGGCCAGCGCGTCGAGGCGGAAGCTCAGCGCGATGTCGAGCGCCGGGATCCACTCGACCGACTCGACGACGGGCGTGCCGGCCAGCACGCCGGGCAGCCACGCGAGCAGCAGCACGAACACGGCGGCGGGCAGCACGGCGAGCAGCAGGAAGACACGGCGCCCGAGGAACCTCGTGAGCAGCGGCGTGAGGATCGACAACGCGCCGAACGCGACGAGGCTGAAGAGCATCCAACCTCCTCACCCGCGTTTCGACCCGAACCACCAGTCTATCGGGCGGGTCGACCGCCTTCCGCGGCGGCTCCGACGGGCAGGATGGAGGGATGCCGATCCTGATCCAGCCCGACGACCTCGCCGCCCGGCTCGCAGCGGACGCCGAGCAGCGCGATCCGGGTGCGCCGCGCACGGTCGTGCTCGACGTGCGGTGGAGCCTGCAGCAGCCCGACGGCCGGCCCGCCTACCTCGACGGCCACGTGCCCGGCGCGGTCTACGTCGACCTCGACGCCGAACTCGCCGACCACGGCCGTGACGGGGCGGGTCGCCACCCGCTCCCCGACGAGGCCGCCTTCACCCGCGCGATGCGGCGGTGGGGCCTGCGCGACGGCGACACGGTCGTCGTCATGGACGACCTCGGCAACCAGTCGTCGGCCCGGGCCTGGTGGCTGCTGCGGCACGCCGGGTTCGCCGACGTGCGCCTCCTCGACGGCGCGCTCGCCGGCTGGATCGGGGCGGGGCATCCGCTCGAACCCGGCGACGTCGTGCCGCCGCCCGGCGACGCGACCGCGCGATTCGGGTCGATGCCGGTGATCGACGCGGATGCCGCCGGCGCACTCGCCCGCGACGGCGTGCTGCTCGACGCACGCGCCGTCGAGCGCTACCGCGGCGAGGTCGAACCGGTGGACCCGAAGGCCGGGCACATCCCGGGCGCGCGTTCGGCGCCGTCCGGCGGCAGCCTCGACGCCGACGGGCGGTTCCTCGCGCCCGACGCACTGGCGGAGCGGTTCGCCGCGACCGGCGCGGTGCCCGGTGCCGCCGTGGGCGCGTACTGCGGTTCGGGGGTTACGGGTGCGCACGCGGTCGTCGCGCTCGCGCTCGCCGGGATCGACGCGGCGCTCTTCCCCGGCTCATGGAGCCAGTGGTCGCGCGAGGACCGCCCCGTCGAGACGGGAGACGCGCCGGCGGGGGACTGAGCGAGACCGTCACGTCGTCTCGGGCGCTGCCTCGTCTTCGGCCTCGTCCTCGACTTCGGTCTCGGTCTCGGCCTCGTCCTCGTCGCGCTCGCGGCGGCGCTTGCGCTCCTCCTTCCGCTTCGCCTTCTTCTCCTTCTTCGCCGCCTTCGCGTCCGGCTCGACCGGGGCGGATGCCTCGGGGTCGAGGTCGGGTCCGGGCTCGCCCTCGGAGTCGGGTCCGGACTCGCTCTCGGAATCGGCCCGGGGCGCGGCTGCGGCATCCGTCTCGGTGGTCGCCACCTCCGCGTCGGGTTCCGCGATCGCGATGGCGACGTCCGTCGCCGGCTCGGCGACCGCGACCGCGGTCTCCCTCGCGGGCTCGTCCGCCGGGGCATCCTCGGCCGGCCGATGACCGACGCCGATCAGGACGGTGAGGTCGACGCGATCGATCCCGCGCGTCGCGAGCGTGTCGAGGAGTCGCACGCGGACCCGTTCGCGTGTCTCGTCATCGAGGTCGGCGATGACCCGCGACCGGCTCGTGCCGAGCACGATCCGCCACGCGAGGTCGTCGTCGAGGTCGACGTGCCGCGGAACCTCCTCGCCCCGCACGTCGACGAGTCCGATCGTGTGCATCCAGTGCGCGAGGCCGCCTGCACTGTCGGGCACCTTCCGGGCGGCCCGGTGCGATCGGTGCCGGTCGACGGCGGCGGCGCCGGCTTCGCCGCCCTCCGCCTCGACGGCGGCGTACAGGGCCTGCTCGAACTCGTCGAACGCGCTCGGCGCCCAGATCGTGAGCACGAGGCGCCCGCCGGGCCTCGCTCGCGACGCGAGATGGCGCGCCCCCGCGTCGACGTCGTCGAAGAAGAACACCCCGAGCACGCACTGCACGAGGTCGTAGCCGACCGTCTCCCACGTGCTCGCGTCGTCGGCGTGGAACCGGAGTTGCGGCAGCAGCCCGTCGGCCGCTCCGAACGCGTCGGCGCGCGACCTCGCGTGCCCGAGCATCGGCTCGGCGAGATCGACGGCGTCGACCAGCCCTTCGATTCCGACCAGTTCAGCGGTCGGCACGGCCGACGCACCGCTGCCGCAGCACGCGTCGAGCACGAGTTCCCCGACCTGCGGCGCTGAGCGCAGGACGGTCGCGAGTGAGATCGGCTCCCAGATCTCGGCGTCGAGTGCGGCGAACCGGTCGGAATCGTGCACGAAGTGCCGCATCCGGTCGTCGCCGAGTATTGCTTCCCCCATGGGCATATCATGCCGTGCGCGGGCGGCACCGGGCGACGGGTTGCGCCGAATTCCTGCATCGCGGCCGCCCTCGCCGATCGCCCGCCGGGCGTCAGCGGGGCCCGTTCAGGCAATCGTGATGCGGAGGCGGCAGACTGTACGGGTCCTGCCCTTCGATCGAAGTGAGACCTCCCATGAATCGCGCCATGCGCCGCGGTGCGCCCATCGCGCTCGCCGTCACCTCCGCCCTGGTCCTCGCCGGATGCGCCTCGTCGCCCGAAGGGGCCGAGCCGACCGCGACCGAGGCGGCCACCGCCGAGTGCCAGGACCTCTCGTCCGGCGACCTCTCCGACGGCGTGCAGGTCGAGGGCGAGTTCGGCACGGCGGCACCGGTCGCGACCTTCACCACGCCGGTCGAGACCGACGAGCTCCAGCGCACGATCCTCATCGAGGGCGACGGCGAGACCACGGCGCCCGGCGACGTCGTCGACGTCGTGATCAGCATGTACTCGTCGGTCACCGGCGAGCAGCTCGTCTCGCAGCCCGCGCAGCTCGGCGTCGGCGACGAGGCGACGCTCCCCGGATTCACCGCCGCGATCGACTGCGTGCCGATCGGGACCCGCACCGTGACCGTCGCGCCGGCCGCCGACGTCTACGGCGAACAGGGCAACGAGACCATCGGCGTCGGCCCGAACGAGGCGGTCGTCATCGTCGCCGACGTCACCGGCGAGGTGCAGCCGCTCACCCCGGCCGAGTGGACCGAGAACGTCCCCGAGATCACCTTCAACGACGACGCGGCACCGACCGTGGTCATCCCCGACGCGCCGGCGTCGACGGAACTCGAACTGGCCGTCCTCGAGGAGGGCGATGGCGCCGAGGTGCAGGCCGGCGACACGGTCACGCTCAACTACGAGGGCATCGACTGGGATACCAAGGAGACCTTCGACAGCTCGTACGAGCGCGGCGAGCCCGCGAGCTTCTCGACCGACGGCGTGATCCAGGGCTTCGGCGCCGCGCTCGTCG
This sequence comes from Agromyces sp. LHK192, assembly GCF_004006235.1. Lineage (NCBI taxonomy): Bacteria > Bacillati > Actinomycetota > Actinomycetes > Micrococcales > Microbacteriaceae > Agromyces > Agromyces sp. LHK192. Next base: position 3,487,376 of record NZ_CP034753.1, on the reverse strand, counting down.
GCCAGAAGGTCGGCACGAAGCTCGTCGTCACGATCCCGCCGGAGTACGGCTACGGCACCGACCCGGCCGCGCACGAGCTCGGCGGCAAGACGCTCGTCTTCGTCGTCGAGATCCTCGACACGGCGTCTGCGGGCTAATCCCATGCAGATCGCGAAGGGGCCGGCTCGAACGAGCCGGCCCCTTCGGCGTCTCCGGATGCCGTGCGGTCAGGGCGCGACGTCGACGGGCCGCGACACCGGTGCGAGCGTCGTCGGGGCCGACGCCTCGTCAGGCCGCGACGTCGACGGGTGCGTCGATCGCGGGGGCATCCTTCGGCAGCCGCCAGTAGCCGCAGAACGAGATCGCCTGCTTGTCGACCCCCTTCGCGACGAGCAGTCGGCGGATGCCCGCCGCGAGCGCCTGCTCGCCGGCGGCGTATCCCGCCCACTCCCCGGGGCGATCGATCGCGACCTCGGTCGCGGCCCGGTAGGCGAGCGATCCGGGCCGATCGTCGTGTCCGCGGACGAGCCAGCGGACCTCGACGCCGGCCGGGTGCGCGAACTCCTGGACGTCCGCGGCATCCGGCACCTCGATGAACGCGACGCCCGAGGCATCCGACGGGAGCGACTCGCACACGCCGGCGACGGCCGGCAGCGCGGTCTCGTCGCCCGCGATCAGGAACCGCCGGGCTGAAATCGAGGCGTCGAACCCGACGCCCTCGTCGAGCAGGCCGAGCGCGTCGCCCGGCTCGCACGTCGCGGCCCACGTCGCCGCGATGCCCTCGAGGTCGCCGGCGGCGTTCTCGTGCAGCACGAAGTCGATGTCGAGCTCGGCGCCGCTGGTCGCGCCCGGGGCGCCTGCCGGTCGGAACGCCCGCACCGTGTAGTTGCGCATCACCGGGCGGATCGCCCTCGGCATCGCGAGCAGGCGCGCGTAGCCGCCCCATCCGTCGCGGTCGGGAAGGCGCAGCTCGGTTCCCGCCGGCGGCAGGAACAGCCGGAACCACTGGTCGGCGCCGCGGAACGCGAACCGGTCGACCTGTCCGCCGCCGACGGTGACGCGCACGAACGACGGGCTGATCCGCTCGCGCCGCAGCACCTCGAGGTGCAGCGGCACCGTGCGTTCGGGCTTCAGGGGCTCACTGTGCGACTTGGCCATCGGGGGTCCCTTCGGGTGCTTCGGGTGCGTTCGGTGCTGCCGGTGTCGCTGCGGTGTCGCGCCGCAGCCCGCGAAGCACGCCGGTGCGGGCGAGCCGGCCGGCGATCACCAGGCCCAGCCAGGTGAAGGCGAGCTGCGTGACGAGGAGCACCCCGGGGATGGCGATCTGCATCGGCAGCGCGAGCGAGGGCAGGTTCCAGTACGCGCCCCAGAACACGCTGTAGAAGACCACCACGACGAGTGTCGCGACGTAGTGCAGCCACGGTCGCCACACGCGGTAGCGCGCGATCGCGAACACGGCCTCGATGAGCACGCCGATGATGAGGTACGACGCGACGCTGCCGATGCCGCCGGGCACGAACGGCGCCTGGGTGAGCCCGGCGATGAGCGACGCGAGGACCGCGGCGCCGGCCCGCCGGGTCGCGGCCTGCGCGACGACGACCGGCAGCGTGTAGACGCCCGTGCCGAGGCCCGCCAGCGCGGGCATCGCGACCGCGACGACGTTGAAGAAGTATGCGTTGCCGATGTTGAGCAGTCCGCCCGCGACGCCGATCGCCGCGACCGCGAGCAGGAATCGCGTGCTGGTGCGCGTGGTGCGCGGTGTTCGCGGAGCGGTGCGGGTCTCGTCGGTCACAGGGTCTCCATGAGGTCGGTGACGGTGGCGCCGGCGCTGAGGCCCCACCAGTAGACGGCGGCCACGACCGCCCAGAACACGAGGACGAACACGGTGTCGCGCACGCGCCAACGACTGATCGTGCGTTCGGTGCGGGCGCGGTGCGCGCCGAAGGCGCGGGCATCCATCGCCAGGGCGACGCGCTCGGCGTGGCGGATCGCGCTCGCCAGCAGCGGGATCGCGAGCCCGATCGTCCGGCGCACCCACGCGACCGGGCCGCGCCCGTGGTCGGTGCCGCGCACCCGGTGGGCCGCGCGGATCACCTCGAGTTCGTAGCCGAACCTCGGCACGAACCGCAGTGCCGCGAGCGCCGTGTAGCCGATGCGGTACGGCACCCGCAGGTTCTGCACCATCGCCCGCACGAGCTGCGGGCCCGTGCTCGTGAGCCCCGCGAGGAGCGACAGCAGCACGAGTGCGGCGATCCGCAGCGCGGTCGCGAGGCCGACCAGGTAGGCGGCCAGGGTGAACCGCCAATCGCCGATCTCGAGGAGCACCACGGATGCCGCATCGCTCGTCTGGTCGACGCGGGCGGGATCGGTCCAGATGCCGAAGCTGATGCCGAGCACGGCGACCATCAGCGGCGTGCCGACGAGCAGTCCGGTGATCACCCGGCCCGAGAGCTTCGCGCCGATGAACAGCAGCAGCATGGTCGCGACGATCAGCACCGTCGGGATCAGCACGCCGCGCGTGAACACCAGGGCCAGCATCACGGGCAGCGGTGCGAGCAGCTTCGCCAACGGGTTCAGCAGGTAGAGGAACCGGCCCGGCGGCGGGGCCTGTTCGGCGTAGGGGTCGATCTCGTGCGTCTCCGCCGCGGTGGCGTCGGCGGTCGTCGCGGTCGCGCCCGGCGCGGCGGTCATGCCCCGACCTCCGATGGTGCGGGCAGCTGCGACAGTCGCGCGACGCCGTGCCAGTCGGGATGGTTGCGCAGGGCGCGGGTCGCCTGAGCGAGGGGCGGATGCCGCAGCCCCGCCTCGTCGATCAGCGGACCGGCGAGCACCTCGGCGGTCGGGCCGACGCCCGTGAGCCGTCCGTCGGCCATCACCGCCGTGTGGGTCGCGTAGTCGGCGACGAGCTGCAGGTCGTGCGTGACCACGATCACCGTGGTGCCCTCGTCGTTGAGCTCGCGGAGCATGCCGAGGAGCTCGGCCGCGCGCTCACGGTCCTGCCCGAACGTGGGCTCGTCGAGCGCGAGCACCGGGGCGCCGGCGATGAGGGCGGTGCCGACCGAGAGTCGCCGCTTCTGCCCACCCGACAGGAGGAACGGATGCTGCTCGCGCAGGTGCTCGAGGCCGAACCGGCGCAGCATCCGCTCGACGATCGGCTCGCGATCGGCCTCGTCGACACCCTGCACCCGCAGGCCCACCTCGAGCTCCTCCACGACGCTCGAGGCGACGAACTGGTGCTCGGGATTCTGGAACACGAAGCCGATGCGGCGGCTGCGGTCGCGGGCATCCGCCCGGCTCGGATCGAGGCCGAGCACGTCGATCGAGCCGCCCGCGGCCGGGATCACGCCCGCGATCGCCTGGAGCAGGCTCGTCTTGCCGGCGCCGTTCGTGCCGACGATCGCGAGGAAGTCGCCGCGCGCCACCTCGAGGTCGACGTCGTGCACGACGACCGGTCCGCGCCTGCCGCCGCGTCGCACCGACAGGTTGGCCACGCGGATGGCGGGGGGTGCGGGGACGGCGGACGGGAGGTGTTCTGCGCCTCGGGAGGCCTCCCCCGGCGAATTCGACCTCCCGTCGTGCGAATCGCCTCCCGTCGCGCGGGACGCGGGCCGTGCGGGCGCGGGGAGCTTCGTCGCGTCGAGGGCTGCGGCGAGCTCGGCGGGCGAGACGGGCAGCGGGTCGAGCACGACCCCGGCCTCGCGCATGCGGAGTGCCGCGAGCGTCGAGACCGGCAGCCAGACGCCGAGCTCCAGCAGCTCGTGCGCCCGCTCGCGAAGCACCTCGCGCACCGGGCCGTCCATGACGAGCCGGCCCTGCCGGTCGAGCACCACCACCCGGTCGACCACGTCGACCGCGGCGTCGAGGTTGTGCTCGACGAGCACGATCGCGTGGTCGCGTTCGCTCGCGAGCTCGCGGAGCACCCCGTACACCTCGTCGATGCCGACGGGATCGAGGTTCGCGGTCGGCTCGTCCAGCACGAGTACGGGTGACGCCATCGCGAGCGCGCACGCGATCGCGAGCCGCTGACGGCCTCCGCCCGAGAGCCGGTCGGGGTTCTCGTGCCGCCGCTCCCAGAGCCCGACGTGACGCAGCGCGCGCTCGGAGCGCTCGAGCACCTCGGCGACCGGCACCAGCTGGTTCTCGGGGCCGAACGCGACCTCGTCGAGCAGGGTGCCCGTGACGACCTGCGCGTCGGGATCCTGGAAGACCATCGCGACGTGCGCGCTCAGCACGCCCACGGGGTGCTCGCGGCTGTCGAGTCCGGCGATGCGCACCGTGCCCTCGATCTCGGCGGGGACCGCGTGCGGGATCAGGCCGTCGAGCGCGAGCGCGAGGGTCGACTTGCCGCAGCCCGACGGGCCGAGCAGCAGCACGACCTCGCCGGCGCGCACCTCCAGCGAGACCCCGTCGGGCGTCGGAGCGCCCGCGCCGTCGTGCCGGATGCCGACGCGGTCGAGCGCCAGCAGCGGCGCGCCGTTCGTCGGGCCCGACGCCGGGCTCGGCGTGGCGATGGGCGCCGGGCCGGGCGTGGTGCCGGTCGCGGACTCGTCGGCGGGTGCGGAGGTCATGGCGGTCCAGGGCTCGTGGGCGCCCGGGCTCGTGCGCTCCGGGCGGGCGCCGACCGGGGCATCCGTTCGGCAAGGAGAGCCTAACCTCGCCTGCGTGATCCCGCCGCATCCGATCGGATGCCGCGGCGCAGGCGCGCGAGCCGGCCGCGGGCCGCGCCGCGCGCACCGACCTGCGCACCGACCCGCGCACCGGCCCGCGCGGCGCCCCGCGCACGCCGCCGGATCAGCCGACGGGGAGCTCCTCGAGGAGGGCCGACGCGGCGACCGCCCGGTCGAGCTCCTCGGCGATGATCTCGTACGCGTCGTAGTCGCGGACGGCGTTCGCGAGCGCGGTCGCGCGGTCGCTGTAGCCGCGATCGGCGAGCACGCGCTGGACCGCCGCCCCGATGGCACGTGCCCCCGGGGTGCCCGTGCGCAGGTTCGCACCCACCCCCGTCCAACCGACGCGCGCCGACACCTCGGGCTTGTCCTCGGTGTCGCCCGCGACGACCAGCGGCACGCCGTGGCTCAGCGCGTACTGCACACCGCCGTAGCCCGCGTTCGTCACGAACAGGTCCAGCTTCGGGAAGAGCAGGTCGTACGGGAGGAACTCGGCGGCCCGAGCGTTCGGCGGCAGCTCGCCGAGCTCCGAGACCGGGCGTCCGCCCGTCGAGACGACGACCAGCAGGTCCTCGCCGTCGAGGGCGTCGAGGGTCGGGCGTACGAGTCGGTCGAAGTCCGCGTTGTCGATCGTGCCCTGGCTCACGTGGACGACCCGGCGGGTGCCGTCGAGTTCGTCCCACCAGTCGGGCAGGGGGCCGGCATCGGGCGCCGGCGGCAGCACCGTGCCGGCGAAGCGGACGTTGCGGGAGAGCCGCTCGCGCGGGTACTCGAACTCCTCGGCCGACAGTTGCAGGAACCGGTCGAACTTCGCCGTGAGGTCGAGGATGAAGAAGTCGGGCTCGGGCCGGTCGAGCGAGCGCAGGATGTCGCTCGCGAACCGCTGGGTGCGCCGGAACACGACCTTCTGCACGAACAGGTTCAGTGCGCGATTGCGAAGGCGGCCGAGCCGGGTGCGGCTCGGGGTGAGCCCCAGTCCGTAGGGCGCGACATCCGGCCCGGACTGGCTGAGCGGCAGCACGCCGAGGCCGACGACCGGGGGGCGACCGGCCGGATCGTCGAGCAGCAGCGGAACCACGCCGGCGAAGGCCGACTCAGCGATGATCGCGTCGGGACGCAGGTGGGACACCGCCTCGTCGACGGCGCGGTATTGGTCGGGGATGGGGCGGATGAACACCGTCTGGATGTCGTACTCCAGCTTGGCGATGCCGCGGTGCGCGTCGCGGTCGGGAAGCAGGTCGTGCATGGACCGGTCGTCGTAGTCGGCGATGCCGCCGAGTGGGCGGTGGGAGGCGCCGACGGCTTCGACCCGGGCGCGGAAGCGAGAGCCGGTGAGGACGGTCACGTCATGGCCTCGGAAGACGAGGTCGCGGGCGACGGCGACGACGGGGCCGACGTGCCCCTCGATGGGGTTGGCGCAGAGGAGATAGGTGGACATGACGAGCGACGCTAGCCATGCCGAGAAACCCTCGACAAGCGATTCCGGCGCCGTTCAGTGCCAGCCCTCACCGATTTCGGTGGCACCCCTCGTCGCACCTCCGGGGAGGCACCGAGAGCCCGGGAATTCCCCGGTCAGGTCGCGTGTTGTACGTATGTCCGGACGGAATCGGACCGTCCGCGAAGGGAGGAGCACGTGGGCATCCACTACGTCGAGTTCGAGGACGACTCAGGCGTGCTGCGCCGATACCGCAAGCACCCCAACGGCAAGGGGCTCGTCGCCTCGAATGCCAAGGTCCACGCGAGCGCGTTCGTCGACCCGACGGCCTACGTCGACCCCGGAGCCGAAGTGCAACCCAATGCCAACATCGGCCCCGGAGCCTGGATCGAGCGCGACGCGATCGTCGCCGAACGGGCCGTCATCGGCGTGCGCGCGCACGTCGGACCCGGCGCCGTCGTCGGGCGCAACGCCGTGCTCGGCCCCTACGTCGAGATCGGCAGGGGCGCGAGGGTGCAGAACGGCGCCCGCGTACGTCGCGAGGAGGTCGTCGAGGCCGGCGCCGAGTACCGTGCGTCGAACGACGACCTGCGCAGGCTCGGCCTGGCGGCGTGAGCCCGACGACCTGAGCGCGACGGCCTGAGCCCGGCGGCGTGAGCGCGCCGGGCTCAGGGTCCGATCGGGGGATTCCCCCAGTGACAGTCATCCGTCATCGGCGTAGCCTGACGATTCGGCCGGGGCGTGCTGCGCCCCGGCGCGCGACGGATCGGGGGGACCGATGAGCCGGCTCGGAGACAGGCTTGCGACCTTCGGGGGTGCGCGGCCCGACGTGCTGCCGCTGGCCCCCGGCCAGCGCCCGCGATACCTCGCGATGGGGCTCGTGCTCATCGCGACCGCAGCCGTCTCCGCGTTCGCCGCGTCGTATGCGCTGATCCTGGCGCTCGCGGCGCCGGCCTGGGTCGCGGTCGTCGCCGGGATCGTCTGGGGACTCGTGATCCTCGCCATCGACCGGATGCTCGTCGTCGGGATGCCGCGCCAGCCCAAGGCGTCGGCGAACCTGCTCATGGCGCTGCCTCGGGTGGGTCTCGCCCTCGTGATCGGCGTCGTCGTCGCGACCCCGCTCACCCTGCAGGTGTTCGAGCGCGAGGTCACCGCGGAGACCCAGGTCATGGTGCTCGAGGCGAAGCAGGCCTTCGAGGAGGAGCTCGCCGCCGACCCGCGGTACGCCGGACTCGATGAACTCGAGCAGCGCGTGGCCGAGCAGCGCGCCCTCATCGCCGACGGCGGCCGCGCCGCGCTCGCCGGCGACGCCGACTACGTCGCGGCACAGGCGGCGACCGCCGCCGCGCAGGCCGCCTACGACGAGGCGAACCGCGTGTGGCTGGCCGAGCTCGACGGCACGGGCGGCACGGGCATCGTCGGCGACGGGCCGATCACGCAGTCGAAGAAGCTCGACCGCGACGGCAAGCTCGCCGCGCTCGAGGCCGCGAAGGCCGCCGAGGCCGACGCGAAGGCGCAGGCCGAGGCCCGCATCGAGGCCGGCTCGGCCGCCGCGGTCGACCAGGCCCGACAGGCCCTCGAGGCCGACAGTGCGGAACTCGAGCGGCTGACCGCCGCGCGCGATGTCGAGACCGCGCGGTTCGAGGCGGCCGCCGACCAGAGCTCGGGCATGCTCGCACGCCTCGAGGCGCTGTGGCGCATCGGCGAACGCAACGGCCTGCTCGCGTTCGCGCACCTCATGATCGCGCTGCTGTTCGTGTGCATCGAGCTCATGCCCGTGCTCACGAAGACCCTGCAGAACCTCATGGCGCCGACCGCCTACGACGACATCGCGACGATCACCGACGACACGATCGTCGCCGGCGAACGCGAGCGGGCCGCCGATCGACTGCGGCGCGCGCGCGACGAGTCGGCACCGCGGCTCGAGGTCTCCGAGTACCGGGCCGAGCTCAGGCGGGAGTCGGGCCGACGGGTCGCCGACGCGTTCGTCGCCGCGCAGGAGCAGGCCGAGCTCGCCGCGGTCGAGGAGTGGGCCGATCAGCGGGCGCCGTTCATCGCGGCGCGCGCCGTGCGCGAGTGGGAGCAGGACTCCGACGGCGCGCCGGTCGGTCAGGCGTCGCAGCGCGGGTGACGTCGTCGCCGCGCGACTGACGTCGACGCGGTGCGCCGCCGCCCGCCCGCGCGCACACGCGCCGTCAGCCGAGTTCGCCCGCCAGCAGCGCCAGGGTCTGCACGCGACCGGGGGCGGCATCCGCCGGCTCGCCGTCGTGCGCACCCGCGATCGGCGAGATCATGACCTCGTCGACGCCGGCTCGCGCGGCGAGCGCACGCACCTCGGCCGCCGCGCCGGCGGCATCCCCGATGATCCAGCGCCGGCGCATCCCGGCGATGAGCTCCTCGCCGATCGAGTCGCGCGGCGCGGCGAGCGCCTCCTCGATCGTCTCGAGCGGGCGCATCGGCCGGTTCGAACGCAGGCGCGCCATCGACCGCAGATGCGGCAGCGCGCGATCGTTCGCCTCCTCGACGGTGGGGGCGACCGACGCGTTCACGGGCAGCATCGTGCGCGGCTCCGGGTGCGCTTCGCTGGGCCGGTACTCGGAGCGGTACAGCTCGAGGGCGCGCTCGAGCCCGTCGCCCGAGAAGTGGTACGCGAAGACGTACGGAAGCCCGAGCTCGGCCGCGAGCTTCGCCGAGTAGTCGCTCGAGCCGAGCAGCCACACCGTCGGCACGTCGGATGCCGCGGGCGTCGCGGTGATCGCGTACTCTCGGCCGCTCGTGAGCCGCAGCGTCGCCCCGTCGGGCGAGAGCAGGCTCATGATGTCGGACACGTGGTCGGGGAACCGGTCGACGTCGGCCGTCGGCCCCGAGATGCGCAGCAGCTGCGTGATCACCGGGTCGCTGCCGGGGGCACGCCCGATGCCGAGGTCGATGCGCCCGGGCGCGATGGCCTCGAGGGCCGCGAACTGCTCGGCGACGACGAGCGGCGCGTGGTTGGGCAGCATCACGCCGCCCGAGCCCACGCGGATCCGCTCGGTGCGCGCGACCGTCGCCGCGATCAGCACGGGCGGCGTCGTCGAGGCCACGGCCGGCATGTTGTGGTGCTCGGCGAACCAGTAACGCTCGTAGCCGAGCCGGTCGGCGGCCTGCGCGAGTGCGAGCGACGCGGCGACGGCATCGGCCGAGGTCTGGCCGGTTCGCACCGGAACGAGGTCGAGGACGGAGAGGGCGGGCGAAGCGGTCATCGTCACAGGTCAACGGATGCCCCTCCCGAGCTATTCCGCCCTGACCCGACCCGGCCCGTCGTCCGGCCGCTGTCCGACCCGCTGCCCGACCGTCACGTCGGACCGCGACGAGGAGGGAGAACCCTGAGGCGATCGGCGGGATCGCCCTGACGCGACCCCGCCGCGACCTCGCTCAGATGGGTGAGTCGTGCGCGCCGGGGATCCACTCCGGCCGTCGAGCAGCCCAGAGCGCCGGCCCACGACGAGCAACCTCGGAAGGAACCAACTGTGAACACCCCTGTGCCCGGCGCCGAGCCGGCCGTCGCACCCGCCCCCGCGGTCCCCCTCCATGCCGTCGAAGCCGGCCCGCACGTGCCGGGCGTCCCGACACCGCCGACCGCCGACGTCGTCGGCCTCGCCGACGAGCGGGCACGGCGTACGGATGTCTCCGCGCTGAGCCTGCGCGAAGCGCTCGCCCTGCTCGCGTCGCGTCTCGACGGCGACCTCTCGATCCCGGGCGACCCGGGGTTCGATTCCGCACGCACGGCCTGGAACCTCGCCGTCGACCAGCGACCGGCCGCCGTCGTCGTGCCGCGCTCGGTCGACGACGTCGTGCGCACGATCGAGACCGCCCGGGACTACGGCCTCTCGGTCGCGCCGCAGGGCACGGGCCACAACGCCGCCCCGCTCGCCGCCGACCACGGACTCGCCGACGCGATCCTCGTTCGCATGCACGAGCTGCGCGGCGTCGAGGTCGACCCCGATGCGCGTGTCGCGCGCGTCGAGCCGGGTGCGCTGTGGGGCGACGTCGTGGCTGCGGTCGCCCCGCACGGCCTCACCGCGCTCGCCGGATCGTCGCACGACGTCGGCGTGGTCGGGTACACGCTCGGCGGCGGCGTCTCGTGGTTGGCGCGCTCGCACGGGCTCGCGGCGAACCACGTCCTCGCGATCGAGGTCGTGACGGCCGACGGCGTGCACCGCCGTGTCGACGCCGACCACGACCCAGAGCTGTTCTGGGCGCTCCGCGGCGGCGGCGGCGACTTCGCCGTCGTGACGGCCATGGAGTTCCGCCTGCACGAGGTGGCCCCGGTCGTCGCCGGCATGCTGCTCTTCCCCGTCGAGCGGGCCGACGAGGTGCTCCAGGCCTGGCGCGAGTGGACCCTCGACCTGCCCGACACGGTCATGAGCGTCGGGCGCGTCCTGCACCTGCCGCCGCTGCCCGAGCTGCCGCCGTTCCTGTCGGGGCGCTCGGTCGTGGTCGTCGAGGCCGTCGTGCAGGAGTCGCCCGAGCGGGCCGACGAGCTGCTCGCCGACCTGCGCGCGCTCGGTGCCGAGCTCGACACCTTCCACCCGCAGCCCACGGCCGAGCTGCTCGCGCTGCACATGGACCCGCCGGAGCCCTCGCCCGGCTTCGGCGACGGCATGATGCTCCGCGAACTCGAGCCGGCGACCATCCGCGCGTTCGTCGACGCGGTCGGGGCCGAGTCGGGCACGGCGCTCATGACGATCGAGATGCGGCACCTCGGCGGACGCATCCGGCCCGAGGAGGCGCGAGCGGCAGCCGCCGGGTTCGACGTGCCCGCGCCCGGTGCGACCGCAGGGTTCGACGCCGGATACCTGGTGTTCGCCGGCGGCATGGCCGTTCCCGGCCTCGGCGACGCCCTCGTGCGATCGCTCGGCCGCCTGTTCTCGGTCATCGAGCCGTGGCGTGCCGAGGTCGAGTACCTCAACTTCGCCGAGCACCGCCGCGACCCGGGGCAGCTCTTCGGCGACGCGCTCGAGCGCCTCCGCGCGGTCAAGCACGCCGTCGACCCGACCGGCGTGATCCGCTCGAACCACCCGGTGCGCTGAGCCGCACGCCCCGACGGATGCCACGGCCGAGCGCCGTGGCATCCGTTCGTCCGCCCTTTCCCACCCCGCCTCAACTCCGGATCAGCCGCCCGTCGCGCGGCGCGTCAGGGCGTGACACGCCGTCGGATGCCTCGGCGTTCCGGAATTCGGGCAGGCCGAGCGACGGGGCATCCGGCACTTGGGGGTGTCGCTCACGGTGAGCGGTTCGTAGGGTGGGGGGACAGCGACATCGCGGTCGCGGGTCGCGAGTACCCCGGGGGAGGAACGAATGACCGTCCACTACGCGCTGCCCACTGCCGCCGATTTCGCAACCCTGGCGGGTGAGCACCACCCGGCGATCACCGTGTACGCCTCGACGTCACCCGTGGTCGCCGAGCGCGAGCGGGCCGAAGTCGCCGTCAAGGCGAGCTTCGACGAGGCGATCGAACGGGTCCGCGCCGACGGCGCGGGCACGGGCGAGGTCGACGCGCTCCGCTCGCGACGCGATGCCATCCTCGCCGATCAGCAACTCTGGGGCGGACTCGCCCGGTCGCTCGCGATCTTCGTCGCCCCCGGCTTCGACGAGGTGTTCGTGCTGCCGAACCGGCTCGACGACGCCGTGCACGTCGGCTCGCACTTCACGCTCGGACAGCTGCTGCGGGCCCCGAGCCAGGACCAGGAGGCGTTCGCGGTCACGATCTCCGCACACGAGTGGGCGCTCTGGCACGCGACGCCCACCGACCGTGCCGCCAAGCTCGACATCGACCAGGCCGGCGTGGCGAACCTCGACGAGGCGACCAACCGGGAGCCCAACGAGGACCGCCCGCGCGGCGCCGCCGGCGGACACGCGCTCGGCGCCGGCGCGAGCCGCATGACCGGCGACGAGGGGCACAAGAAGCTCCTCGACCTCTACGCCAAGCGCGTCGTCGACGTCGTCCGCCGGGCCGCGCACGAGATCGACCCCGATGACCGGGTGCCGCTGTTCGTCTTCGCGGCCGAACCGCTGCGGAGCCTCTTCATCGACCGTGCCCGCAACGGCCGGCGCATCGTGGCCGTGCCCGGCGGAGCTGACCGGCTGACGAGCGCGACCATCGACGAGGCGCTGCGCGCCCAGTTGTCGCACCTCAATCTCAGCGAGGCCGCGACGGCGTTGCAGGGCCTCGCCGAGGCCAGCGCGGGCCGCGTCGAACATGATCTCTCGGCGATCGCGCGGCAGGCGGCCGATGGCGCCGTCGAGACGCTCTGGTTCGACTTCACGACCTCGGTGAACGGCACGCTCGACCGGGAGTCCGGTGCGATCAGCTATGCCGCCGGCAACGGCGCGGGCGACGAGCTGCCCGACGGGAGCCGGGCAGGCGACCTGTTGCCGCAACTCGCCCTGCTCGTCATGTCGAAGGGCGGCAAGGTCGTCACCGTGCGCGGCGAAGACCTCGACGGCGACGTCTGGACGGGCCCGGCGGTCGCCGAGCTCCGGTTCGCACTGGCGTAGCCGCGCGGCGGAAGGGCGCGGCGGAAGCGCGCGTCGGGCGTGCTCAGTCGACTCCGGCGAGCAGCGCGCCCGGCTCGGCGCCGACGCCGGTCGCGAAGTCCTCCACGGGGATGCGGATCGACGGCCGCCAGGCGAAGCGGATGACGATCTCGGTCGCCTCGGCGTCTTCGATGATCGCCTCGACCATGGTCGCCGTGAGCACGCGCGCGGAGGCATCCGTCGGCTCCTGCTCGCGCAATCCGAGCCACAGGCTCTCGGGATGCGGCACGATGCCGCCGTTCGTCGCGACGAGGTCGAGCGACCATCCGGCGCTCGGGCAGAGGCCGTGACCGGTGACCCGGATGAGCCGGGTGCCGGCGGCCCCGAAGGCGACCGCGCGGAAATCGGCGGCGGAGAAATCGCAGTGCTGGATATGCGTGGAGCCCATTCGCCCGAACGTAGGGACCGGCATCCGGTGCGGCATCAGGGAGAGCGCTGAGATCACCGGCTGCGCCTCATGAGGCTGGAGCCTCATAGGCTGGAGCGCATGCGATTCGGCATCTTCGTTCCCCAGGGTTGGCGCTTCGATCTCGTCGGCATCGAGCCGGCGGCCCGGCATTGGGAGACGATGCTCGGCCTCGCGCAGCGCGCCGACCGCGCCGACTCGCCGTGGGAGTCCATCTGGGTCTACGACCACTTCCACACCACGCCGGTGCCCTCCGAGACGGAGGCGACGCACGAGGCCTGGTCGCTCATGGCCGCGTTCGCGGCTTCGACGGAGCGCGTGCGCATCGGCCAGATGTGCACCTGCATGGCGTACCGCAACCCCGGATACCTCGCGAAGGTCGCCGCGACCGTCGATCACGTCTCGGGCGGGCGCCTCGAGATGGGCATCGGCGCGGGTTGGTACGAGCACGAGTGGCGCGCGTACGGGTACGGATTCCCGGATGCCCCGGAACGGCTGCGGATGCTCCGCGAGGGCGTCGAGGTGTTCCGGCAGGCGTGGACGACCGGCACGGCGACCTTCCACGGTGAGTTCTACGACTTCGACGGTGCGATCTTCCAGCCGCAGCCGGTGCAGCCGGGCGGCATCCCGATGTGGGTCGCCGGCGGCGGCGAGCAGGTGACGCTGAAGATCGCGGCCGAGTACGCGTCGTACACCAACTTCTTCGACAGCCCCGAGGCGTTCAGTCGCAAGTCCGAGGTGCTTCGCGGGCACTGCGAGCGCATCGGCCGCGACTTCTCGTCGATCACGCGGTCGTCGAACTTCAACACGGTCGTCGGCGAGGATGCCGCCGACGTCGAGCGCCGGCTCGCCGCGATCGAGGCGCGGATCGCGCCGTACCTGGGCCCCGCCGGAACCGCGCGCTACCTCGAGGGATTCCGCTCGCCGGCAGCCCTCGTCGGCACCGTCGACGAGGTCGTCGCGAAACTGTCGGACGCGCGCGACCGCGGCCTCGCCTATGCGATCTCGTACTTCCCGGAGACCGCCTACGACCTGTCAGGTGTCGAACTGTACGAGCGCGAGGTCATCCCGGCGCTGTGGTAGATGTTTCTCGCGGCAGGCTTCGGTCCCGACCGATTCACCCACGCGTCGTCGTTCGCGTGCGGGTTCGGTCCACGAGTGCGACATGCATCCCGCACGTGTGGGAACAAGCCGCACTCGTGAGCCGAACCCGCACGCGCAGGAGGCGGCGGGTGGTGGCACGAACCGAGCGTCCCGGTAGCGTGAGCGGATGCGCTGGGAACCGGATGTCTCGCGCGGCGACTGGGTCCGCGACCGCATGGTCGCGCGGTTCGGCGACCTGCGTGCGATCGTGCCCGGCGGGTTCGAGGCGTTCGCGCGCATCCTCCATCCGGTGTCCGCACAACGGCCGGTGGGGGCGACCTGGGAGGAGGTCCGAAGCGGGGCCTCGCCCGAGGACTGGGAGTACCGCGACACCACCTGGGCGGAGGCCGCCGAGCACGTCGGGGTGACGTGGCATCCGCTCGTGCAGTGGAACCGCATCGCCGCGACCGACCCGGCGAACGGGAGCTGGAACGGCATTCCGGGCCGCGACGGCTGGCGCTTCGCGCCGCCGAGCATGGGAGACCTCGACGCCGAGACGTTCGCGATCATCGCGCGCGCGCTCGCTCGGCACACCTCGACGCCCGGCGCCGGATGTGCGGCCGTGTGGGAGGGGCACGGCGGCATGCTGTCGGACGCGGGGTTCGCCGTGCTGACGTTCTCCGCGCTCGGCGAGACGGATGCCTCGGCAACGGATGCCTCGGGCATCCGCCCGCCGCTCGGCCCCGAGGTCGACGCCGGACCTCGGTTCTCCCTGCCCGACCGCGAGCACGTGCTGTTCGAGGCGGGCATCGCGGAGTTCGAGGCATCCGACTGGCCGGCGCGTGCACCGTGGGCTCGCACGGTCTGGAACGCGCCGTCGCCGAACCTCGTCTGGCCCGAAGACCGCGCGTGGGTGCTCGCGACCGAGATCGACTTCGACTCGACCGTGGTGGGCGGGTCGAGCGCGCTCGTCGAGGAGCTCGTCGGAACCGCCGGGCTCGAGGCGGTGCGGATCCCCGCGGACGCCGACCTGACCTGGGACGGCGACCTGATCAACGGGTGATCAGGGTCGATGTTCCGCAAGCTCGGAGGATCGAACGAACCTCGGAGTTCTCGCCCGAAATCCTCCGGAGTTCGCGCGATCGTCCGAGGCTCGGCCGACTGGTGTCGGGGTCCCCGGGAGCGAAGGGGCTACGCCGCTTCGGCGTCGACCTCGTCGAGCTTCGCGCCGAGCTCGGCGTCGGTCGGCTCGGTGAAGTGGGTGCCGTCGGGGAACACGACCACGGGGATGTTCGTGCGACCCGAGATGGCCTTCGCGCGGTCGGCACCGTCGGCGACGACCTCGAGGTCGACGTACTCGTAGTCGACGCCGCGACCGTCGAGCAGTCGCTTCGAGCGGCGGCAGTCGCCGCACCACTCGGCGCCGTACATCGTGATCCGGGCAGGGTTGAGATCGGTGGGGGAAGTCATGTCAATACCCTACGTAGGAACCCTGTGGGGTATTCCCAGCTGCGCGAGCCGGGCCGTGACCCGGGGCTGGTGGCCCGGCGCCGACACGTGACAGCATGCCCGCATGCGCTTCGAGACGGAACTGCTGCTGGTCGACGAACGGAACACGGGCATCGAGGTTCCACCCGATGTCGTCGAGTCCCTCGGTGCGGGCAAGCGTCCGCCCGTCGTGGTCGTCGTGAACGGGTTCACGTACCGCAGCACGATCGCGCCGATGGGCGGGACGTACCTGATCCCGTTCAGCTCCGACAAGCGAGCCGCCACGGGTCTCGGTGGCGGCGACGCGATCGTCGTGGACCTCGAACTCGATACCGATCCACGCACCGTCGACCCGCCTGCCGACCTCGCGGACGCGCTCGCCGAGGCCGGACTGCGCGAGGCGTTCGACCGGCTCGCGCCGAGCCGTCAGAAGGCCTACGTCGTGAACGTCGAGGGCGCCAAGGCTCCCGAGACCCGGTCGCGGCGCATCGCCAAGGTCGTGTCGGCGCTCGGCGGCTGAGCCGGTGCGTCGCCGCTCCTCGCGGCGACGGCATCCGGGGCGGCGACGGCATCCGGGGCGGCGACGGCATCCGGATCGGTGCCCCCACTCGGGCCGGCGCCCTCGCTCGAGCCGGCGCCGCCAATCGAGCCGGCGCCCTCGCGCGGGTCGCCGCCTCCCGCCGAGCTGCCGCGCCGATCGGCGCCGACGAGCCGGATGAACGCGCTGAGCTGCGCCACGCCGTCGGGCCGCCACGGCAGCGCGTCGAGCAGACCGGGCGAGTAGACCAGGTACGCCGCCCACTTCGCCCGCGAGATCGCGACGTTCAGCCGGTTCCGGTTGATCACGAACTCGAGCCCGCGCGGTGCCGCAGAGGCGTCGGATGCCGCGAGCGAGACGATCGCGACGACCGCCTCCTGGCCCTGGAACTTGTCGACGGTGCCGACCGGCACCTCGTGATGGCCCGCTGCGTCGAGCGCCTCGCGCACGGTCGTGAGCTGGGCGTTGTAGGGGGTGACGACGATGAGGTCGGTCTCAGTGAGCGGCTTCGGGCTCCCGGTTGTGCCGCCCGCGTCGTGCCAGGTGCGCCCGAGCAGCGATGCGACGAGTTCGACGACGCGTTCCGCCTCCTCCGGGGAGTAGGTCGTGTTGTCCTCGTGGAGCACGGGGATGGGGTGCAGGCCCGGCTCGACGCCCTCGAGCCGCCGGGCGGCGGCCGACGGATGGGAGCGCAGCTCGCCGCGATACGCGAGGCGCGAGACGGGGGCGGCGACCGCCGGATGCATGCGCCGGCTCTCGGCGAGGAAGTAGCCGAACTCGTCGGGCAGCACCTCGTGACCGTCGGCGACCCAGCCGAGAGCGGAGGTGTCGACGGGCTCCGGGTGGAGGGCCTGGCTCACCTGCGGCAGCTGTTGCGGGTCGCCGAGCAGGAGCAGGTTGCGGGCCGCGACCGAGACGGCGATCGTCGATGCGAGCGAGAACTGCCCGGCCTCGTCGATCACGAGCAGGTCGAGCGACCCGCGCGGAACCCGCTTGACGTTGCAGAAGTCCCAGGCGGTGCCGCCGATGACGAAGCCGCCCGGCCGCTCTGCCGTGAACCCGGCGAGGTGGTCCTTCTTGGCAAGTGCGGTGAACGCGCGCCCGCCGACCTCGCCCGGATCCTTCACGGCCTTGCCGACGAGATCCGGGTCGAGTCCGGCGTCGACGACGGCCTCGAGCACGTGCTCGATCACCGCGTGGGACTGCGCGACCACGCCGATCTTCCAGCCGCGCTCGGCGACGAGCCGTGCGATGACGTGCGAGGCGACGTAGGTCTTGCCCGTGCCGGGCGGGCCCTGCACGGCGAGGTACGACTGCTCGAGCCGCTGCACGGAGTCGACGACGGCTCCGACGTAGTCGGGCTCGGCATCGGAGCGGGCAGTGGACTCGGCATCGAGCGCGGCGTCGCCCGACGCGACGGGTGCGACCGGCGCGAGGGGCTCGACCGGCGCGAGGCCACCGCGCACCCGTGGCGGAAGCCGTCGCAGCACGTCCATCGCCGGGTTCTGCGGCAGCGCGGGCAGCGTCGCGGGGATGCCTCCCGCCCACTCGCCGATGGCGCCGATCAGCGCGCCGTTGTTCGGCGGAGCGCCGGGACCGACGGCGACGGGCAGGGCGGCCCACGTGGCATCCGGGCTGCCCGACTCGTCGACGACGATGCCGCCGTCGAAGACCTCGGTGATCGTGGCGTAGGTCGTGCGGCGCTGCCCAGGTCGTCGCGTGCGCGAGGGGACGCCGGAGTCGGCGTCGTACAAGAGGAACACGTCGGACCCGGGTGAGAACTTCGACCCGGGGGCGATGCGGCCCGCGAGCCGGATCGAGCGGCGCGGATTGCGGCCGTCCTCTTCGTGCCAGGCGACGTCGATGCCCGATGCCGCGGGGTCGACGACCAGCACGTCGCGGTCGTTCTCCCACGAGTCGATCGGCTGGTCGGCCCGCAGGAAGTGCGCCCACCAGAAGCTCTTCGCCTCGCGCTCGTGGTAGTCGATCGCGGCCGACGCGAGCGCGAGCGCGGTGCGGTCGGGGTCGCGCGGGCCACCGGGCTCGTCGGGCGCAGCCAGTTCGCGCAGCGACCACGCGAGCGGGGACGCCTGGTACACCTTGCCCCCCACGCGCTCCACGAGTTCCTCCGGCGAGACGGGCACGACGCCCTCACGGCGTGCGATGCCGATCAGCCAGTCGCGGAGGCGCCGCGTCGAGACGCAGTCGTAGCGGTTGTAGTCGGCGAGGTCGTCGAGCACGGCCTGCCCCTCGGCACGGTCGGCGCCGGAGGGCGAGTCGACGAGGGCGCGGGCACGCACGTATTCGGTGATCGAGTCGCCGCCGGACTTCACGTCGGCCTCGCGAAGTTCGGTGCCCATGTAGAGCGGCTCGAGCTTCTTGATCGAGTACGACCGGCTGCCGACGCGCACCGCGCGCTTGACGATCGGGTAGAGGTCGACCAGCACGTTGTCGCGCAGCAACTGGTCGACCTCGGCCTCGCCGACGCCGTGGCGTGCGGCGATCGAGGTCAGGTGCGTCCGCTCGTACGCCGCGTAGTGGTAGATGTGCAGGTCGGGGTGCGCCTGCCGGCGCAGCTTCACGAGTTCGAGGAACCGCACGAGCGCCTCGCGCTCCTCGGCGAACGAGTGCGCCCAGAACGCGGTGTACGTGTCGTGCTCGTCGGTCATGCCCCAGAGGTAGTCGAGGTTCCAGCTGGTCGCGGCGCCCTCGGTGTAGAGCGGGTCGCCCTCGAAGTCGAAGAACAGGTCGCCGTGCGACGGGCGGGGGATCGCCGCGATGGCGCCCGCGTCGCGCACCTCGACGGGCGGGGGGAGCGGCGGGTCGTCGGGTGCGCGGGTGCCGGATGCCTCCGCGGCAGCGGCGGCGCGCTCGGCGGCGAGCTGGAGCCGGGCCTGCGCACGGAGTCCGTCGATCGTCGAGTCGACGAGGTGGTCGATCGACCCGGTCGAGGCGGCGAGCTCGTCGATCGTGGTGATGCCCGCCGCGGCGAGCGGTTCGCGGTGGGACACGCGCAGTCCGCCGACCATGAGCACGTCGCGGTGGGCCTGCACCTCGAGCTCGCACGTCGCGCAGCGGCCGTCGTGGTGGTAGCGCGGGTCGCCCCACTCGACCGGGCCGTCGGCCGCGAGGCGCTCGTCGATGATCTGGTGGAGCCGCTCGACGCGCTGCACGTAGACCGGGGCGATGTCGTCGAGCCGGTGCTCGCTGGTCGTGCCGTCGCCGAGGAGGAGTTCGACGGTGTCGTCGCGCTGGATGCCGAGCCGGTCGAGCTGCTCGGAGTAGGCCGCGAGCTGCAACAGTGCGGTCACCCGGGCGCTGCGCGCGAGCTTCGAGTCCTGCACCCGGTAGCGACCGTCGGGGCGGCGCACGAGGAAGTCGGCGAATCCGACGAATCCGACATCGGCGAACGCCGCCTGGTAGACGACGGGCGCGCCGCCCTCGAGCGCCGCGATGGTCGTCGCGACGGCGGCCTCGACCGCGTCGCGGTCACGCGAGTCGGGTTGCTCGATCTCGACCACACCGTCGCCGAACTCGGCGCGGTAGCGCTCGAGCACCCGCAGCTCGTGCTCGGTGCCGAGGGTGCCGGCGCGTTCGAGCATGGCGTCGCTCGTCTGCTCGAAGACCGTGTCACGTCCGAGCTTCACGTCGAGCTCGCGGAGGAACGCGAATTCGCAGTCGGACGCCTTCTTCAGGTCGCTCGCGCTGGTGATGACGGAGCCGTCGAGGACGCGCATGCGACTCCTTCGCGGATGCCCCGGCGGGTTCCGGGTGCTGCCACGCTAACGCGTGCCGCCGACACCGAGCGCGCCGACGAGGTGCTCGACGCGCGACCCGAGTGCGCGTACTCTCGCGCGCATGGACTGGGAGGGCATCCGCCGTCTCGCTCTGTCGTATCCCGACACGAGCGAGCACGTCAGCTGGGGGTCGGCGCACTGGCGAGTGCACGGCAAGGGGTTCGTGTGGGAGCGGCCCCTGCGCAAGGGCGATCTCGAGCACCTCGGGATCGCCGAGCAGTCCGGTCCGGTGCTCGGTGCGCGCGTCGAGGACGAGGCGGTGAAGTTCGCGCTCGCCGAGGAGGACCCGGCGATCTTCTTCACGACGCCGCACTTCGACGGATTCCCGGCGATCCTCGTCCACCTGGACGCGATCAGCGACCGGCGCCTCGAGGAGCTCGTCGAGGAGGCGTTCCTCGCCGCCGCGCCCGTGAAGCTCGCCAAGGCGTGGTTGGCGGAGCATCCCGACTGAGGACGTTCCGGAGCGGCCCCTACGCGGCGGATGCCTCCGCGAGCGCGCCGCGCGGCAGGCCGAGCATGCCCTCGACGGCGTGGGCGATGAGCGAGCCCCGCGCTCCGGCGTCGCGCCAGCGCACGAGCGCCTGCGCATTGAGTCCGTCGATCATGCCGAGCAACTGCCAGGCGACGGATGCCGCATCGTCGGCGTGGAACGAGCCCTCGGCGATCCCCTCGTCGACCACGTCGTGGATGACCGCCTGCCACGCGTCCATCTCGGTGCGCACGCGCTCGCCGAGGGGTTCGTTGCGGCGGCCGAGCGCCCACGCCTCGACCCACACGACGGTGACGTCGTCGCGGCCGCCGTCGAGGAGGGTTCGCAGCAGCGTGCCGAGGCGCGCGACGGGCGTCGGTTGTGCGGCGAGCATCGTGACGACCTCGTCGATCTCCGCGCGGACGACGGTGCCGAACGTCTCGGCGACGAGCTCGTCCATGCCGTCGGCGTAGTGCGCGACGAGGGCGGGTGTCACGCCGGCGCGGGCCGCGACGGCACGCATCGTGACCGCGGCGAGGCCCTCGTCGAGCGCCAGCGAGCGGGCGGCCTCGGCGAGTTGGGCGCGCCGCTCGCCCGGTGCCGTGCGAGGGGCTCGGGTGCGGGGCGACCTTGACATCCGGGGCATCCTCTCGTACCTTCTCGGTATTGATCGTGTGATCAATATACGCGAGGCGAACCGTTCGCGGAAGAACGGACGCACCGACGCACGGACGCACCAAGCACCAAGCACGAAGCACGGAACACCGGAGGCCACGCATGACCTGGCGCATGCCCGCAGAGACCGCACCGCACGAGCGCACCTGGATGGCGTTCCCCGCCGAGGGGCCCACCCTCGGCGAATCGGCCGCCGAGCGCGAGGAGGGGTACGCCGCCTGGACCGCCGTCGCCCACGCGGTCGCCGAGTTCGAGCCCGTCACGATGCTCATCGACCCGTCGGAGCGCGCCCGCGCCCGCGCGATGCTCGGCGACGGCGTCGCGCAGGTCGAGGCGCCGGTCGACGAGTTCTGGATGCGCGACCACGGCCCGACGTTCGTCGTCGACGACGAGCACCCCGGCCTGCTGGGCGCGGTGGACTGGATCTTCAACGGCTGGGGCGCGCCGGCGTGGTCGGAGTGGCGCAAGTCCGCCGAGCACGCCCGGATCATCGCCGAACTGGTCGGCGCCGAGCTCGTGAGCTCCGTGCTCGTCAACGAGGGCGGCGGCATCCACGTCGACGGCGAGGGCACGATCCTGCTGACCGACACCGTGCAGCTCGATCCGCGCCGCAACCCGTACGCCGACCGCGCCCGGGTCGAGGCCGAGCTCGCCCGCACGCTCGGCACCACGAAGGCGATCTGGCTGCCCCGCGGCCTCACGCGCGACTACGACGACTTCGGCACCAACGGGCACGTCGACATCGTCGCGACCATGCCGTCGCCCGGCCGCATCCTGCTGCACGACCAGCGCGACCCCGCCCACCCCGACTTCGAGGTCACGCGCGACCTGCGTGCCCAGCTCGCCACCGAGACGGATGCCTCGGGCCGCACGTTCGACCTCATCGACCTGCCCGCCCCGGCGACGCTGCGCGACGACGAGGGCTTCGTCGACTGGAGCTACGTCAACCACCTGGTCGTCAACGGCGGCGTGATCGCCTGCGGCTTCGGCGACGAGCGGGCGGATGCCGCGGCGCGCGAGATCCTCGAGGCGGCCTACCCCGGCCGCCGCGCGGTCACGGTCGACGCCCGCCCGTTGTTCGCCCGCGGCGGCGGCATCCACTGCATCACGCAGCAGCAGCCGGCGGTGGCCCGATGAGCGGTGGGCCGACCGGCGCGTCACCGACCTTCGACGTCGTCGAGGCGACCATCGCCGAGCTGCGCGGAGCGCTCGAGCGCGGCGCCGCCACGAGCGTCGACCTCTTGCGCGCCTACCTCGACCGGATCGACGCCTACGACGTGCCCGGAACCGCGACGGCGCTCAACGCCGTCGTCGTGCGCAACCCCGACGCGCTCGTCGAGGCCGAGGCATCCGACGCCCGTCGCGCCCGCGGCGAGCTGCTCGGGCCGCTCGACGGCATCCCGTACACCGCGAAGGACAGCTACCTCGTGCGCGGCCTCACCGCCGCAGCGGGCAGCCCGGCGTTCGCCGACCTCGTCGCGCAGCGCGACGCGTTCACGATCGAGCGGCTGCGCGGGTCGGGCGCCATCTGCCTCGGGCTCACGAACATGCCGCCGATGGCCAACGGCGGCATGCAGCGCGGCGTGTACGGCCGCGCCGAGTCGCCCTACAACGCGGAGTTCCTGACCGCCGCGTTCGGCTCGGGCTCGTCGAACGGCTCGGGCACCGCCACCGCGGCGTCGTTCGCGGCGTTCGGGCTCGGCGAGGAGACCTGGTCGTCGGGCCGCGCGCCCGCGTCGAACAACGCGCTCTGCGCCTACACGCCCTCGCGCGGCGTCATCTCGACCCGCGGCAACTGGCCGCTCGTGCCGACGATGGACGTCGTCGTGCCGCACACCCGCACCATGGCCGACCTGCTGGAGGTGCTCGACGTCATCGTCGCCGATGACGCCGAGACGCGCGGCGACTTCTGGCGCGCGCAGCCGTGGATCGCCCTCCCCGCGGCATCCGAGGTGCGGCCCGCGTCGTACTCGGCGCTCGCCCCGTCGGATGCCCCGTCGGCCAGGGCCGAACTCGAGGGCCGGCGATTCGGCGTGCCCCGCATGTACGTGAACGACGACGCCGAGGCGGGCACGGCCGAGGCGGGCCGTGAGCCCGGCATCGGCGGACCGACCGGACAGCGCATCGAGACCCGCGCGTCGGTCGTCGAACTGTGG
The DNA here is from genome assembly GCF_004006235.1 of Agromyces sp. LHK192. NCBI lineage: Bacteria > Bacillati > Actinomycetota > Actinomycetes > Micrococcales > Microbacteriaceae > Agromyces > Agromyces sp. LHK192. The sequence goes on along the minus strand of NZ_CP034753.1, from coordinate 3,464,104 downwards.
GAGGCGGCGCGGCTCGACCTCGAGGCCGCGGGCGCCGAGGTCGTGCTCGTCGACTTCCCGGTCGTCTCGAACTACGAGGGCGACCGGCCCGGCGCCCCGACCATCGCGACCCGCGGGCTCGTCTCGCCGGCGTACCTCCGCCGCGAGATCGTCGACCTGTCGGCCTGGGGCTGGGAGGACTTCCTGCAGGCGAACGGCGACCCGGCGCTCTCGTCGCTGGTCGACGTCGACGGCGCGAGGATCTTCCCGCATCCGGAGGGCGCGCTACCCGACCGGTACACCGGATTCGACGACGACATCGCCGAGTACCCGGACTGGGTGCGCGCGCATCCGGATGCCACGTGGGCCGACATGCCCGAACTCGAGGGGGGCCTGCGCGGCCTCGAGGAGACCCGTCGCCTCGACCTCGAGCAGTGGATGGACGACCTCGGGCTCGACGCGGTGCTCTTCCCCGCGGTCGCCGACGTCGGGCCGGCCGACATGGACGTGGACGAGGCATCCGCCGATCTCGGCTGGCGCAACGGCGTCTGGGTCGCGAACGGCAACCTCGTGCCGAGGCACCTCGGTATCCCGACGGTGACGGTGCCGATGGGCACGATGGCCGACATCGGGATGCCCGTCGGGCTCACCTTCGCCGGGCGCGCCTACGACGACACCGGGCTGCTGCGGCTCGCGGCCGCGTTCGAGGCGACCGGTGCGCGGCGCACCGAGCCGTCGCGCACGCCGCGGCTCGGCTAGCCTGCGGGGATGACGAAGCAGGCTCCGATCGAAGACGTCCCGATCGGCGGCGAGATGATCCGCCTCGGGCAGTTCCTGAAGTTCGCCGGGCTCCTCGACTCCGGCGGTGAGGTGAAGGAAGTCATCGCCGAGGGCATGGTGAGCGTGAACGGCGAGGTCGACCTGCGCCGCGGTCGCCAACTGCACGACGGCGACGTCGTCGAGTTCGAAGGGCATCGCCGCCGCGTTCGGCCGTGAGGGGTGCCTGTTTCCGGCGCGGCGGATCCGACGATAAACAGTCACCCTTGACCGGAACCGTCATTCACTTATTAGATGGTGCCCGGGCGGTACGCCCGCGAAGGGCTCGCGGAACCCGACGCCGCCCCGGAGGGAACGCTGCAATGGCGCAGTACGACGTGGCCGACCGATCGGCGATCGTGACCGGAGCAGGAAGCGGCCTCGGCCGCGCGACCGCGCTCCTGCTCGCGGCGAACGGGGCATCCGTGCTCGTGAACGACGTCGACGCCGAGAAGGCGAACGCGGTCGTCGAGGAGATCCGGGCGGCGGGCGGCGTCGCCGAGGCATCCCCCGGCGACGCATCTGATGCCGCGTGGATCGCGGCCTCGATCGACCAGGCGAACGCGCTCGCGCCGCTTCGCATCGCCGTCGACAACGCCGGCATCGGCGGCGCGGCCGCGCCCATCGGCGACTACCCCGACGACAGCTGGAACCAGGTCATCGAACTCAACGTGAACGCGACCTTCCGCAACCTCAAGGCGCAGCTGCCCGCGATCGCCGCGAACGGCGGCGGCTCGATCGTGATCATGAGCTCGGTCTTCGGCACCGTCGCGTTCCCAGCGCAATCGGCCTACGTCACGTCGAAGCACGCGCTCATCGGCCTCGCGAAGACCGCGGCCGCCGAGTACGCGCCGGCAGGCGTGCGCGTCAACGCCGTCGGGCCGGCGTTCATCAAGACCCCGATGCTCACGGCGCACGCCGACGACGCGCTCGTCGAGTTCCTCGTGACCAAGCACCCGATGGGCCGCCTCGGCGAGGCCGACGAGGTCGCCGCGCTCGTCGCGTTCCTCGCGAGCGACGCGGCGAGCTTCGTCACCGGCAGCTACCACGTGATCGACGGCGGCTACGCGGCGGTGTGAACCGCCGGTGGCCGGCGCGGGGCGTATCCTCGGCCGCATGGCCGTGTCGCGCAGCAGGTCGGCGGTGTACTCGCGCCGTCGGAAGCGGCGGATGGCGGCCCGCACCCACGACCTCACCGACGAGCAGTGGCTCGTCATGGCCGCCGAGTGGGGTGGGTGCGCGTACTGCGGCGCCGCCGACCGGCCGCTCCAGCGCGACTGCGTGCAACCGATCTCCCGCGGTGGGCGGTACACCTTCGAGAACGTGGTGCCGGCGTGCGCGTCGTGCAACGCCAGCAAGGGCAACGGCGAGGTCACCTCGTGGATGCGGCGGAAGCGGCTCGACGAACGCTCGTTCCTGCTGCGGCAGCGCGAGGTCGTCGTGGTGCTCCGGGCGAGGTATCCGACGGCGGATGCTCCCGCGGACGGCGATCCGGCGGACGACGTCCGGCCGGCCGACGCCCGGCCGGACGGCAACCGGCCGGACGACACCACCTAGGCTTGGCGCATGCCCGGCCGCGCCCGATCCATGTCGACCCGAGTCGCGGCGGGGCTCGCCGTCGCCGCGGGAGCCGTCGCGCTCGCCGTCGCGGCCGTGTCCGCTCCCGCAGTTGCGGCCGCAGCTCCCGCCCCGGTCGCCGCGGCCTACGGCCCGGGCGCCGCGGCCTCCGCCCCGGTCGCCGCAGTCGCCGCCGGGGTCGACGACTTCACGTTCGCGTCGTTCACGGGCGACTACGCGCTCGACCGCGACGCCGAGGGCCGGTCGACGCTGACGACGACTGAGACGCTCGTCGCGCAGTTCCCCGAGATCGACCAGAACCGGGGCATCCGGCGCAATCTCGTCGACGAGTACGACGGGCATCCGACCGGGCTGCAGGTCGAGTCGGTCACCGACGAGGCCGGCGCCGCGCGGCCCTACGAGGAGGAACGCGACGGCGGCATCGTGACGCTCACGATCGCGGCCGACGACTACGTGCACGGCACCCAGACCTACGTCATCACCTACACCCAACGGGATGTCACGAGGTACTACGCGGACACCGACGCCGACGAGTTCTACTGGGACGTGAACGGCACCGACTGGGCGCAGCCGTTCGGCGTCGTGACGGCGAACGTGCACCTCGGGCCCGGGCTCGCCGAAGCCGCGACCGGCGGCGTCGACACGGCGGCCGGCACGCAGGGAAGCACCGGCGCCGCGACCGCGGCGCCGACCGCCGACGGCTGGACATTCGAGGCACGCGAACTCGGCCCGCATCAGACGCTGACCTTCGCGATCGGATTCGAGGCCGGCACGTTCATCGCGCGCGACGACGGGTTCCTCGCGGCGCCCTGGCCGCTGATCTCGGTGCTCGGTGCACTGGTGGCGGTGCTCGCCGCCGTGTGGGCGGGCGTGCTCCGGGCGACGCGGCTCCGCGACGAACCGGGGCGGCCGGTGATCGTGCCCGAGTACCTGCCGCCCGAGGGCGTCGGCGTGCTGCTCGGCTCCGTGATCGCCAAGGGCACCACGCACGCGATCCCCGCGCAGATCCTGCAGCTCGCGGTCCTCGGCAGGCTCCAGGTCGTCGAGGTGCCCGCGAAGGGATGGTTCGCGTCGAAGCCCTCGTTCGAGCTCCAGTACCAGGAGCCGGGTCCCGCCGATGAGCTGCGGGAACGGCAACGGCGCCTCCGGCGGATCGAGCCCACCGCCGATGACGTGCAGGCCCTGCACGCCCTGTTCGGTGCGACGCTGACGCCGGGCGAGCGCCGCGAGCTCGGCAAGGCCGACGCGAAGGCGGTCAAGCAGTTGACGACGCTCCAGCAGGACGTCGGCCGTCGAGCGACCAGCGAGGGGTACCGGGGCAAGCTCCCGGTTGGCGCGATGGTGGGCGCCGGGCTCGTCGCGCTGGTCGGCGGGTTGGTCGCCTTCGTCTTCGCGGTGGTCTCGTTCGACCAGGTCTACGGCGGCATCTGGCCGCTCGTGCCGATGCTCGTCGGCGGGATCGCCGTGGTGGCCGCAGTCCTGCTGCTCGTCAAGCATCCGCTGCGCACGAAGGGCGCGGAGGTGCGCGATCATCTCGCCGGGCTCGAGCTGTACATCCGCATGGCCGAGGCCGACCGCCTCGCGTACCTGCAATCCCCGGCGGGCGCGCTGCGCACGCCGGTCGCCGCCGACGACCCCGAGCAGGTGTTGCAGCTGGACGAGCGGCTGCTGCCGTGGGCGGTGCTGCTCGGCCAGGAGAAGGCGTGGACCGCTGAGCTCGGGCGGTCGTACGAGCGCATGGGCCGCCAGCCCGACTGGTACTCGGGTTCGCACCTGTTCAACGCGGCGGTGTTCTCGTCGGCCATCGGGGGGATGAGTTCGAGCGTGACCTCGACCTACTCGGCGTCGAGCGGCGGATCGGGCGGCGGCGCTTCCGCCGGCGGCGGCGGAGGCGGCGGAGGTGGCGGCGGGGTCTGAGCCCGCCGGCTCCCCGTGACCTGTCCCGGCCCTGTCACCTTTTCAGGACCACAGCGGTCATGAGCCGGATACACGGCCAACGAGGCCGTGGTCCTGAAAACGTGGCTCACGCCACGTCGACGCGCACGGTGTGCCATCCCGTCGCGCCGTCGGGGATGACGCCTTGCTGCTCGCCGGTCTGCACCGCTCCGTCGGCGCCGGTCGCGCGCACCTGGAGCGTGTGGCTTCCGGCCGAGGCATCCGCCCATTCGAACCGCCACTGCACCCACGTGTCGGCGGAGATCGCGGTCGCCAGCTCGGCCTCGCGCCACGGACCCTCGTCGACGCGGACCTCGACGGCCGAGATGCCGACGTGCTGGTGCCACGCGACGCCCGCGACGACCACGGTGCCCGCCGCGGGCCGCTGGCCCTGCCGAGGCACGTCGATGCGGCTCTGCAGCTTGATCGGCCCGCGTTCGCTCCACCCGCGATCGGTCCAGTACGCGGATGCCTCGTCGAACCGCGTGACCTCGAGCTCGGTGACCCACTTCGTCGCGGAGACGTAGCCGTACAGACCCGGCACGACGAGGCGCGCGGGGAATCCGTGCTCGAGCGGCAGCGGTTCGCCGTTCATGCCGATCGCGAGCACGGCGGCGCGGTCGTCCTGCAGCACCTCGAGCGGCGTCGACGCGGTGAAGCCGTCGATCGACCGCGACAGCACCATGTCGGCCGACGGGTCGGGCCCGGCGCGCGCGAGGAGCTCGCGGATCGGATACCCCAGCCACACCGCGTTGCCGATCAGTCCGCCGCCGACCTCGTTCGACACGCAGGCGAGGGTCGTGACGCTCTCGGCGAAGGGCAGCTCGAGCAGTTCGTCCCAGGTGACCGTGACCTCGCGGGCGACCATGCCGTGGATGCGCAGGCTCCAGTCGGCCGGGTCGATCTCGGGCACGCGCAGTGCGGTGTCGATGCGGTAGAACTCGGCGTTCGGCGTGACCACGGGGGCCAGGCCGTCGAGGTCGAGCTCGGCGCCGGCCGGGATCGTCGCGGTCGCCGTCGGACTCGGCAGCTGCACCAGGTCGCGCACGGCCTGCACCGCGCGTCGCCCGGTCTGCAGTGCAGAACCGGCGAGGGCCGCGAGCACGCCGATCGCGGCGGCGCCGCCGGCCCAGGCGAGGAAGCGGCGCCGGTCGGGCACGGGCGCGGATGCTCCGGATCCGGCGGATGCCCCGGATGCAACAGGAACGACGGGAGCGACGGATGCCCCGGATGCAACCGATGCGGCGGGAGCGACGGATGCCTCGGGCGATCCGGATCCCGCTGCGGCCTCCGGCCATCGTCGCGCGAGCACCATGACCGCGACGGCGCCGACGATGCCGGCCGCTGCGGCGGGCACGATGGCGAGCATGCCGGCGCCCGCGCGGGTCGCCGCGGCGATCGCGCCGACGACGCCGAGTGCGAGGAAGACGACCGAGCCCCACGGCGGTCGCCGCACCTGGAGCACCCCGGCGAGCCCGGCGACCACGACGAGCAACAGCAGGATCCCGACCACGAGCGCGACCTTGTCGGCTGTGCCGAAGAGCGCGATCGCGGCGTCCTTCGCCCATGTGGGCGCGAGGTCGATGAGGGCGGCGCCCACGACCGTGATCGGCGCGGATTCCGGGGCGACGACCGCTGCGACGAGTTCGCCGACGCCCACGGCGACGATTGCCGCCGCGATGCCGGCCAGTGCCGGGAACAGCAGGCGGCCGCGGGTCCGGGTTCGCGCGTCGCGCATGCGCTCCAGCGTACGCCGCACCGCTGTGCGGGCGGCGTCGCGCACGTAGGCTGGCCTGCGGGGGCACGGCGCCCCGGCGACGAGAGGGGCGGGCATGCCGCACGCGATCCAGTACGACCGACACGGAGGACCCGAGGTCCTCGAGTTCAACGAGATCCCGTACGCCCTGCCGGGGCCGGGCGAGGCGGTCGTCGAGATCCGTGCCGCGGGCGTCAACCCGCTCGACACGAAGCTGCGGTCGGGTGCGCGCAAGAGCGCCCCGCTCGACGGCTGGCGCACGGTCGGCGCCGACGGCGCCGGGGTCGTGACCGCGGTGGCCGACGACGTCGAGGGCGTCGCGGTGGGCGACGAGGTCATCGTCGCTGAGGGGCCTGGTACGTACGCGACGGAGCTCGCGGTGCCGGTGTCGAAGCTCACGCCCAAGCCCGCATCGCTCAGTTGGGAGGAGGCGGCGGCCATCCCGATCCCGGGGAGCACCGCGTACCAGGTGCTCGCGTCACTCGGCGTCGGCGAGGGCGACACGCTCCTCTGGCACGCGGGCGCGGGCGCGGTCGGGCAGATCGCGATCCAGCTCGCGCGCCGCGCGGGCGCGACCGTCATCGCGACCGCCAGCGAGCGCAACCACGACCACCTGCGCGACCTCGGCGCGATCCCGGTCGCGTACGGCGATGGCCTGCTCGAGCGGGTGCGCGCTGCGGCACCCGAGGGTGTGACCGTCGCGGTCGACGCGATCGGCACCCAGGAGGCGATCGAGGTCTCGAAGGCACTCGTCGCCGATCCGTCGCGCATCGGCACGATCGTGCTCGGCGCCGATGCCGCCGATCTCGGTATCCGGGCGTGGCGCGCCGGCAGCCCCCATCCGCTCACCGACGAGGAGCAGGCGCTGCGCGACGAGGCGATCCCGGTGATCGCCGAGCTCGTCGCGAACGGCGAGCTCCGGCTCGAGATCGCGCACCGCTACCCGCTCGCCGACGCCGCCGAGGCGCACCGGCAGAGCGAGACGAAGCAGGTGCGCGGCAAGATCATCCTGCTGCCGTAGGCGACGGATGCCTGCGCCGCCTCAGCCGAACCGCGAGCGGATGAACGCCGAGGCGCGCGGCGCGAGATCCGCCGCGATCTCGTCGGCGGGCCGCTTGCGGCCCTTCACCTCGAAGGAGTGCCCGGCGCCGTCGAGCCAGTCGAGTACGGCGTTCGGCCCGATCCGGGCGACCACGTCGTCGAGCTGCGAGTTGGGGGTCGCGAAGGGGTCGTTCGTGCCCTGGAGGAACAGCATCGGCAGGTCGAGCCCGTACAGGTGCGCGTCGCGCGGGCTGTCGGCCTTGCCCGGTGCGTGCAGCGGGTACCCGAGGAACACGAGGCCGGCGACCGCGAGCCCATCGGGCTCGGCCGCCGCCATCGACGCCATGCGCCCGCCGTACGAACGGCCGGCCGCCCAGATCGGCAGGTCGGATGCCCCGGCCGCGGCGTTCGACTCGCGCACCTGCTCGACCACCGCACGCCACGCGGCGATCGCCGAGGCCGGGCGGCCGGGCATCCGTCGGCCCTGCTCGCGGTAGGGGAAGTTGAAGCGGATCGTCGCGAAGCCGATCCGGTGCATCGCACGGGTGAAGCCGCTCACGCCGGGGTGCTCCATGCCGGTGCCGGCGCCGTGCGCCACGGCGATCGTCGCGATCGGGTCGGCCGGCCGCGTCGCGACGGCCGAGACCGGAATGCCCTCGACGTCGATCGCGAGCGCGGTCTCCTCGACGTGTGCGGCTGCGGCATCGTCGACGTGATCGGCATCCCCGGGTGCTGCGTTCATGACCCCATGGTCGCGCATCCGCCGGATCGCGGCATCCGTCGCCCGTTGCAACTGTCGCCCGTTGCATCCGTCGCCAGCGTGGCGATCGCCTCAGGCGGGTCGCCCGCCCAGGCGGCGGTTGCGGCCGTCGGCGAACCGCGCGACGAGCGTGACGGCGACGATCACCACGATGCCCACGATCGCCGCGACGCCGACGGCTACCGAGGCGGGCTCGCCCGTGAGGCGTCCGACCGCGAGCCAGGCGAGGCCCCAGCACGACGACAGCATCGGTGCCAGGCCACCGTGGCTCGCGACCCCCGTCGCGCCGATGGCCGCGACCGCGACGGCGATCACGACGATCGCCCAGACCTCTGGCGCGATGCCCCACCCGTCGAACCCGGTGGACTGGAGGGCGGCGGTGACGTTCGCCGCGGTCGCGACCGTCACCCAGCCGAGGTAGAGCCCGATCGTGCCGTCGGTGAGCAGGGCATCGGTGAACCGGTGCGGCGGATGCCGGACGCAGGCCCGGTACATCCAGCCGAGGAGCGCCAGCAGCACGGCGATCACCAGGACGCTCACCCAGAGCAGGCCGGCCTGCACGACGAGGATCCAGACGGCGTTCAACAGCATCGACGCCGCGACCGGATACCCGAGCAGGCGGTGGCGCTCCGAGGCGCGTTGCGACGGGAGGAGCTGCCAGACCGCGTACGCGGCGAGGCCGAGGTAGATCAGGGTCCAGATCGAGAACGCCGGACCGGCCGGGGCGATGAGCGTCGAGTCGTCGTCGAGCCATCCGCCAGCCGCGTCCTGGATGCGCTGCCCGCCGGCCGCGCCGGACCCGAGGAATGCGCCCGCGATCGCGACGACGGCCGCCACGACGACGACGAGCTGCCGAACCAGATCGGACCTGGTCCCGGACCGGTGAGCAGCGGCCCCGGTGGACTCGGCGGCCGGACCCGATCCGCTCGGCGCCTCGGTCATGCCGCCCATTCCGTCGGGCTGCTGTCGATCGCACCGGCGAGCAGCGACCCGAGGCCTTCCAGCCCGCCCCGCTGGAAGGCGCGCCGCTGGCGCGCCGCCCCGGTGCCGAGCTGGGTCAGCCGCGCGAGCAGTTCGGCGGCGACCCCGGTGTCGCCCTCCGCGTCGAGCTGCGGGCCGATGAGCGCGACGAACCGGTCGAGCACGCTCCTCGCGTCGGCCAGCTCGCGGAGCACGGGGTCGTACAACTGCGCGCGCATGCCGACGTGGGCCGAGTGCATCACGGCGGCCGACAGCAGCTCGGGCTGGATGTCGGTCCGGTCCAGGTCTCGTCCGCCGGTCTCGATCGCGTGGTTCACGATGCCGCGGCACAGTGCCGCGACCAGCAGGGTGTCCTCGGCACTCAACTGCGCGTCGCCCATGCGGAACTCGATCGTCGGCAGGTGCTCGGAGAGACGCACGTTCCACGCGATGAGGGCGAGGTCGGTCATGCCGCCCAGGCCGATCAGGCTGCGGATCCTCCGGTCGTACTCCTTCGCGCTGCGGAACCGCGGCGGCGACCCGGCGGTCGGCCAGCGGCGCAACTGCACGGTGCGCCAGCTCTCGTACCCGGTGTCGTACCCGCGCCAGAACGGCGAATTGCCGGTGATCGCGGTGAGCAGCGGCAGCCACGGCCGCACGGTGTTCATCGCGAGGATCCCGGCGTCGCGGTCGGGGATGCCGACGTGCACGTGCAGGCCGCTCATCTGGTGGTCGGCGATGAGACCGGCCATGTCGCGGACGATGCGCTGGTAGCGGTCGTTGTGGGTGATGGCCGGGAACGGCAGGGCGTCGGGGGAGGTGCCGACGCTCGCCGCGATCACGCCGGCGCGCTCGGCCTCCTCGGCGACGAGCCGGCGGAACCCCGCCAGCACCGGCAGCGCCCCGGCGAGCGTGTCGAACACGGGTGACGCGTGCTCGATCTGGGAGGCGAGGAACTCGCGATGCGTGTACGGCGCCCACGTCGGATCCGTCGCGAGCCGGTCGTAGAACGCCTCGGCGATGTCGGCACCGCGAAGGCTCTGCGGATCGAGGAAGATGAACTCCTCTTCGACGCCGAACGTCGCGTGCATGGCTCCCCCTCCGGCGGTGGTTCGACTCCCGCGCCGTGATTCGAGCCTGAGCGGGCCGTCGGAGGGTGTCAAGCCCCTATCGTCCGCCCGGGACGTTCGGTTACGCGTGCCGGTCCGGGGGATGTCGGCGGGCGCGCGTACCGTGTCAGCCATGACCGACCGGATGCAGCTGAACCTCGAGCCGCAGGCGCGCTTCGCGCCCGAGGTGCTCGACGACCCGTGCCCCCGCTGCGGCTCCCAGACGGTCCGTGCGATCGTCTACGGCCCGCTCGACTTCGAGGTGGAGGTCTCGCAGGGCGAGGTCGACCTCGGTGCATTCATCGCGGATGCGCCCATCTTCGACTGCCGCGACTGCGGCTTCGAGTGGGGCCTCGCGGTGCGCGAGCTGCTCGGGTAGCCGGGGCTCAGCGACCGCCGCCGGCGGCGGCGTCACCGTTCCCGCCGCCATCGCTGGCGCCGGCCTCGTCGAGCAGCTCCTCGTGGATGCGGCGGAGATCCTCCATGAGCGATCCGATGAGGATCCAGTTGCCCGACTTCGGCGTCGAGAGCACGAGCGGCGATGTCAGTGCCGGGACGACGGAGGTCGGCGGTTGCGGATCGACGTCCGCCAGGTGCACGGCGAGCCGCACGTCGTGGGCGGCCCGCCGGAGCTGTTCGGCGATGGCGGCGACGGTCGGCTCATCGGCCAGCGACGGGTCGTAGTGGTCGACCACGGCTCGGGTCATGCCGATCACCTGCGTCACGATCGGACCGATCCGGTCGAGCAGTGCGCGATCCTCCGCCAGCTCACCGCGGTGCGCCGAGCGTCGCGGGTTCAGCATGAGCGACTCCTCGGCCGCCGAGATCGATGCGTCGGCGGCATCCCGCATCGGCCGCAGCAGCCGGGCCTCGATCATCGTCTGCTGCATCTCGCGGGCGCCCTGCGGCGACTCGAGCGCCGACGCGAGCCGCTCGAGCGAGCCCGCCAGCTCGCCGCCGAGCAGGGAGAGGTCGGCGCGGGCCGGGCGCAGCGCGACGGGCGGCACGATCACCACGTTCACGATGATGCCGATCACCGCCCCGATGAGGGTCTCGAGCACCCGGTCGAGCGCGTACTGCGGCGACGTGCCGCCGAGCGCGAGCACGAGCATGGCGCTGATCGCGACCTGGTTCGCCGTGCCCGCGGTCATGCGGAGCGCCCACGCGATGACGAGAGCAACCATGATCGCCACGAGCACGACCCACGAGGCGTCCCCAAGCACGAACGAGAGGCCCGTCGCCACGAGCACGCCGAGGATCACGCCCACGCTGCGTTCGATCGCCTTGCCGAGCGACTGGTTCACGCTCGGCTGCACGACGAGCAGCGCGGCGATCGCCGCGAACACGGGCAGCGGCCCCGGGATCAGCCAGCCCGCGATCAGCCAGGCCGCGATCGTCGCGACGGCGGCCTTCGCGACCTGCAGCAGCGGCTGCCGCTTCGCCGCGCGGAACGTCGTCGCGATCCCCATGACCCAACGGTAGCCCTCGCCCCGCCGCCTCGACGGGTGCAGCGGGCGTCGGCCGAGGCATCCGCCCGATCGACGCCGTCGGCCGTGCGTGGAAGGATCGCCCCATGCCCGATCGCCTGATGCTGCTCGACACCGCCTCGCTGTACTTCCGTGCGTTCTACGGGGTGCCCGACAAGATCCGTCGCGCCGACGGCACGCCGGTCAACGCCGTGCGCGGACTGCTCGACATCATCACGAAGCTCGTCACCGACTTCGAGCCGACGCAGGTCGTCGCCTGCTGGGACGACGACTGGCGGCCGGCCTGGCGGGTCGAGCTCATCCCGAGCTACAAGGCCCACCGCGTCGAACGCGCGGTCGACGGCGGACCCGACGTCGAGGAGGTGCCGCCTGGGCTGGTCAAGCAGGTGCCGCTCATCCGCGAGGTGCTCGGACTCATCGGCGTGCCCATCGTCGGGGCCGCCGAGCACGAGGCCGACGACGTCATCGGCACGCTCGCGACCGGGGCATCCGTGCCGGTCGACGTCGTGACCGGCGACCGCGACCTCTTCCAGCTCGTCGACGACGACGCCGGGATCCGCGTGATCTACACCGCGCGGGGCATGAGCAAGCTCGAGGTCCTCACGGACCGCTCCGTCGTCGAGAAGTACGGGGTGCTGCCGCAGCAGTACGCCGACTTCGCCGCGCTTCGCGGCGACACCTCCGACGGGCTGCCCGGCGTCGCCGGCGTGGGGGAGAAGACCGCGGCCGGGCTCCTGCAGACCTTCGTCGACCTCGACGGCGTGCGCGAGGCGGCGGCGTCGGGTGCGCCCGGCATGTCGGCCGGCATCCGGGCGAAGGTCGCGGCGGCAGCCGACTACCTCGACGTCGCGCCCAAGGTCGTCGAGGTCGCGCGCGACCTCGACCTCGGCGGATTCGACGCGACGATCCGGCCCGTCGAGGGCGAGCGGCTCGAACGCCTCGAGGCGCTGGCGACCGAGTGGAACCTGGGCGGGTCGGTCGCGCGGGTGGTCGCGGCGTTCGGCTGAAGCCGCGGCGCCTCAGATCGACACGTCGCCCGGGGGAGTGAGCGGACCTTCTCCCGGCTGCGGATGCCACGCCGGCGGCATCGGCCATTCGACGCCGGCGTCGGCCGCGACGAAGGCCGCCCAGGCGTACGCCATGAGCGCGATCGCGACGGCGCCGAGCACGGCGCCGGCGAGGCCCGCGCCGGCGCCGAGCGGCGAGCCGGCGTCGCTCGCTTCCCCGTCGTGCGGTCCGTCGTGGTCACGCTGCGCGGTTCCGCCGCGGCGGCGCAGCCGGAGCCATCCGACGCCCCCGAACCAGACGGCGAGTGCGCCGAAGCCGGCGATCCACACGAGGCCGAACGGGCGGCCCCACAACGGTGCGGTGAACGCGAAGATGACGGCGCCGACGCCGAGCACGAGGCCCGTCCACGCCATGAGCGCCGACCATCCGGGCCCGTCGACGGCGCCCCCGCCCCAGATCGGCGGCTCGCCGCTCATCGGATGCTGCCCGGGACGGGCGCTCCGGCACCGTGCGCTGCGTGCTGGGTCATGACCTCGACGGTACCGCGACCCTGGCCGGGCCAATTGTCGTTATTTCCAACAAAAAGGCTTGCGCGCGGCCCGGGGCGTGACGTACTCTCGCTTCCACGTCATCGAAGCGCTTCGAAAATCGAGGCGCCGACGACGCCGAGGGGTCCAAAGGGGGGTACCGGGATGGTGACGATCAGCGATGTCGCGAAGGCGGCTGGCGTCTCCATCTCGACCGTCTCCTACGCCCTCTCCGGCAAGCGTGCGATCGGCGCGTCGACACGATCGCGCATCGCGGACGCCATCCGCGAGCTCGATTACCAGCCGAACGCCGGTGCACGCATGCTGGCCGGCGCGAGGACGAACATCCTCGCGCTCTCGGCCCCGATCCACACCGACGGGCACCTGCCCACGCACATGCGATTCGTCACCGCCGTCGTCGACACGGCGCGCAGGCACGACTACGACGTGCTGCTGCTCGCCACGGACGACGACGTCTCCGGCATCCGACGCGTCGCCGCGTCGTCGCTGGTCGACGGTGTCGTCGCGATGGGGGTCAAAGCCCATGACGAGCGCGTCGACGTCGTGCGTCGTGCCGCGCTGCCCGCCGCGTTCATCGGCATCCCCGGCGACGACGGCCGGGGCGGCGACGGCGTCGCCTGCGTCGACCTCGACTTCGAGCGCGCCGGGAGGCTGGCGGTGTCCACACTCGCCGAGGCCGGCCACCGGGTGATCGGTGTGGTGGGGCATCCGCCCACCTACCTGGAGCGCGGCACGGGCTTCGTGCAGCGGTTCAACCGCGGACTCGAGGCCGAGGCCGCGGCCCGCGGCATCCGGCTCGACGTCGTGACTCCGACCCTCGCCCGAGGCGACGCCGAACGTCAGTTCGACGTGCTGCTCGAGCGCTCCCCCGATCTGACGGCCGTCGTGTTCCACTGCAACGAGCCGGTCGTCGAGGCCGTGCTCCGTCGGGTCGGCCAGCTCGGGCTCGAGGTGCCCGGCGACCTGTCGCTGTTCGCCGCGTGCGCGAGCTACGACACCTCGCACCTCGTCGTCCCGCTCAGCTGCATCCCACTGCCACTCGACCAGATGTGCCGCATCGCGGTCGAGTCGGCCCTGCGCCAGGTGCGCGGGGCGGACGCCTCGGGCGTCGAACTCATCCCTCCCGTCACAGAGTCCCGCGGATCGGTCTCGCGGCCGCGGCTCTGAGGCATCCGCTCGCAACGTTCCATCGCACCGAATCGAATCGCACCTCGGTCGACGCAGCAGCATCGTCGAAGCGCTTCGACAACTCCACGACCACCCATACCGCACCACCGAGAGGAACCCACCATGCGAATCACCAAGCGCGGCATCGGCGCCGTCGCAGCACTGGCCGCCACGGCCGCACTGCTCACCGGCTGCACGAGCGGCGGCGAGTCCGACCCGAACACCCTGAAGCTCTGGCATTTCGAGGGCACCGACAGCGATGTCGGCATCGCCTGGAACCGGGCCATCGAGATCTTCGAGGAGGAGACCGGGGCGACGGTCGAGTACGAGGACAAGAGCTTCGAGCAGATCCGCTCGACGGCCAGCCAGGTGCTCAACTCGAACGAGGCTCCCGACGTCATGGAATCGCCGAAGGGCAACGCGACGGCTGGCCTCCTCGCGAGCCAGGGCCTGCTCGCCGACATCACCGACGCGGTCGAGGAGTACGGCTGGGACGACATGCTCGCCCCCTCGCTGCAGACCACGGCGAAGTACACCGACGAGGGCATCATGGGCTCGGGCCCCTGGTACGGGGTCCCGAACTACGGCGAGTACGTCACCGTGTACTACAACAAGACCGCGTTCGACGAGCGCGGCCTCACCGAGCCGACGACCTACGCGGAGTTCGAGGAGATCCTCGACACGTTCGCGTCCGAGGGCATCACGCCGCTCGCCGAGGCCGGAGCCGAGTACCCGCTCGGCCAGCTGTTCTACCAGCTCGCGCTCTCGCAGGCCGACCGGCAGTTCGTGAACGACTACCAGCTCTACGAGAACCCGGTCGACTGGACCGGCCCGGAGCTCACGTATGCGGCCGAGAAGCTCGCCGAGTACGTCGACAAGGGCTGGATCTCGAAGGACTCCACCGGCCTCAAGGCCGAGGACATGGGCGTCGGGTTCATGAGCGGCGAGTACCCGATCATGGTGTCGGGCTCATGGTGGGCCGGACGCGTGATCAACGAGGCCACGACGTTCGAGTGGGACACCTTCGCCTTCCCCGAGTCGACGCTCGTTCCCGGTTCCTCGGGCAACATCTGGGTCGTCCCCGAGAACGCCGCGAACAAGGACCTCGCCTACGAGTTCATCGACATCACCATGCGTCCCGAGATCCAGGCCCTCATCGGCAACAACGGCTCGATCCCGGTCGCCGCGGACCCCGCCGACATCACCGACGAGAAGTCGGCCGCACTCATCACCGAGTTCAACACGGTGGTCGAGCAGGACGGCCTGTCGTTCTACCCGGACTGGCCCACGCCGAACTTCTACGACCAGCTCGTCGCCGCGTTGCAGGAGCTCGTCAACGGCACGCTCACGCCCGAGCAGACGCTCGAGCAGCTCGGCACCGAGTACGAGGACGGTGTCGCCGACATCGTCGGCTGACCCGGTACGGCCGAGCCCGGCACAGCCGGGCTCGGCCACCCACCGAAAGGAACCACAGTGGTCTCCACACTCGCCACACGGTCGCCGGGTTCACGGCGCGCCGACGGCATGAGCGCCATCTCGGGCGTGCGATCGAGCGGATTCTGGTTCTACCTGATCCCCGGCCTGCTGCTCTTCACGTTCATCATCCTGATCCCGCTGGTCTGGAACGTGTACCTCAGCTTCACCGACTGGCGCGGCGTCCGCCCGCCCGAGTTCATCGGCCTCGAGAACTGGATCGAACTGTTCCAGGACCAGAAGTTCTGGGCGTCGTTCCGCAACTCGCTCTCGATGATCGTCGCGATGGTGATCATCCCGACGCTGCTCGGCCTCGTGCTCGCGGCGCTGCTCTTCGACGTCATCGGCCGGAAGTTCGGCGGACGCGTCGCGAGCTTCCTCCGCGCGACCTATTACCTGCCGCAGATCCTGCCCGTCGCGATCGCCGCGATCGTCATCGGCTGGATCCTCCGCCCGGAGAACGGCGCGCTCAACACGATGCTCGAGACGGTCGGCCTGGGCGCGCTGCAGCACAACTGGCTCGGCAGCCCCGACACGGCGATGCTCTCGATCATGGCCGTGATGGTCTGGGTGCAGATCGGCTACCCGGTGGTGATCTTCATGGCTGCGCTCCAGCGGGTGGATCCCGAGCTGTACGAGGCGGCCGAGCTCGACGGCGCCGGCTGGTTCCAACGGTTCCGCTACATCACGGTTTCGGCGATCCGCCCCGAGATCTTCGTGGTGACCCTGACCTGCACGATCGCGGCGCTCAAGGTCTTCGGGCCCATCTACGCCCTCACCGGCGGCGGGCCGGGAACGGCGACGATCGTGCCCTCCTACTACTCGTACATCCAGTTCTTCCAGAGCCAGCAGGTCGGATACGGCGCGACCATCGCCACGGCGCTGACGGTCGTGGTCGTGCTGGTCGCCATCGGCTTCATCCGCCTGCAGGCCCGCGTCGAGCGATCGGAGAGTGAGCGCTGATGTCGCACATCGACCGCACCATGGTCAACGAGGTCGCGCCCGTCACGCCGCTGTCGGCGGCCGGAGCGGGCACGGTTCCGCTCGTCGGCGCCGACGGCGCGATGACCCCGGGTCGCGGAACCGGTCGCACGAAGCGCGCCGGGCGCGATCGAACGCCCGGTGCGCGCAAGACCGCGAAGGACTGGATCTGGCTCGGCGTGGCGATCGTGTTCGGCATCGTCGTCGCAGTGCCGTTCATCCTGATCCTCATCAACTCGTTCAAGTCGCCGACCGACTACAACACGTCGGGGCCGTTGATGCTGCCGAAGGAGCTCTACTTCGACGGCATCGTGACGTTCTGGAACCGGGTCGACTTCCCGCAGAAGCTCTGGAACAGCTTCCTGATCTCGGGGTCGGTCGCGGTGCTCGCGGTGGCGCTGTCGGTGCTGAACGCGTACGCGCTCGGCATCGGGCGGGTGAAGTACCGGACGGGCATCCTGCTGCTGTTCCTGCTCGCGGACCTCATTCCGCAGGAGGCGCTGCTCTACCCGCTGTACTACATGTTCAAGTCGGTGGGCCTCTACGATACGCAGCTCGCGATCATCATCATCTTCACCGTGATCCAGGCGGCGTTCGGCACCTACCTGCTGTCGAGCGTGTTCGGCACCTTCCCGAAGGAGGTGCTCGAGGCGGCCGCCCTCGACGGCGCGGGCCGACTGCGCACGCTCGTGAAGGTGGTGCTCCCGATCAGCAAGGGCACGCTGTCGGTGCTCCTCATCTTCTTCTTCATCTGGACGTGGAACGAGTTCCTGATCCCCCTCACCTTCCTGATCTCGAACGACAACCAGACGGTGCCGGTCGCGATCACGACCCTGCAGGGCGACCGGCTCATGGACGTCACGACGACGAGCGCGTCGGCGCTGCTCGGCGTTATCCCGACGCTGATCTTCTTCCTCATCTTCCAGCGCACGCTCACCCGCGGCATCACTGCGGGCGCGGTCAAGTAGCGCGCGTCGCGCCCACCTCGCGAACGTCGCCCCACCGCAGGCGAGTCGCGCCCACCTCACGAACACAACGGATGCCGCCCGCCGCGGCCCGTGCGAAAGGAACACCCCTCCATGAAGTTCACCGACGGGTTCTGGCAGATCAGGCCGGGCATCGAACCCCTCTACGGCCGGGAGGCGTACGACATCTGGGCCGATGGCGAACACCGGCTGCAGGTCTTTGCGACGACCGGGGTGATCGCCAAGCGCGGCGACACGCTGAACCGCCCGCTGCTCACGGTGACGCTCTCCTCGCCCCTGCCCGACGTGATCGGGGTGCGCGTCGAGCATCACGCCGGAGGGCCGAAGCCGCAGGGCTTCGACCTCGTCGGTGCGCGGGAGGGGCACGGGGTCGTCGTGGTCGACGACACCGGCGGGATGCTCACCTCGGGGCGGCTCTCGGTGCGGGTCGCGCCCGGCGCCCCGTTCGGGCTCGCGTTCGAGGTCGACGGGCGCCCGATCGTCACGGCCGGCGACAAGTCGATCGCGAACATGCGCGTGCGCCCGGATGCGCAACTCGACGGCGTGCCCGTCGGCAACGCTCGTGAGGGCACGCCACGGGCCGCGGCTCCCGCGTACACGGTCCAGCAGCTCTCGCTCGGCGTCGGCGAACTCGTCTACGGGCTCGGCGAACGGTTCGGGCCGCTCGTCAAGAACGGGCAGACCGTCGACATCTGGAACGCCGACGGCGGCACTTCGTCGGAGCAGGCGTACAAGAACGTGCCGTTCTACCTCACCAACCGGGGCTACGGCGTGCTCGTGAACGACACCGGGCATGTGTCCTACGAGATCGGATCCGAGGCCGTCGAGCGGGTGCAGTTCTCGGTGCCCGGGGAGTCGCTCGAGTACTTCGTGATCTACGGCGGCACGCCCGCCGGGGTGCTCGAGCGGTACACCGAACTCGTCGGCAGGCCGGCTCGGGTGCCCGCCTGGTCGTACGGCCTGTGGCTGTCGACCTCGTTCACGACGGACTACGACGAGGCGACCGTGAACCGCTTCGTCGACGAGATGGCCGCGCGCGACCTGCCCGTGAGCGTGTTCCACTTCGACTGCTTCTGGATGCGCGAGTTCAACTGGTGCGACTTCGAATGGGACCCGCGGACGTTCCCCGACCCCGACGGGATGCTCTCGCGCCTGCACGCCAAGGGCCTGCGCGTGTGCGTCTGGCTGAACCCGTACATCGGCCAGCGCTCGAAGCTCTTCGCCGAGGCCGCCGAGCGCGGATACCTCGTCAGGCGCCCGGACGGCTTGGTCTGGCAGTGGGACCTCTGGCAGGCGGGCATGGGTCTCGTCGACTTCACCAACCCGGACGCGACGCGCTGGTACCAGGATCACCTCCGGGCGCTGGTCGCGCAGGGCGTCGACTGCTTCAAGACCGACTTCGGCGAGCGGATCCCGACCGAGGTCGAGTACTTCGACGGTTCGGCGCCCGACCGCATGCACAACCGCTACACCCAGCTCTACAACGAGGCCGTGTTCGAGGTGCTCGAGCAGGAGCGCGGCGCGGGCGAGGCGGTGCTCTTCGCGCGATCGGCGACCGCCGGCGGTCAGCGGCTGCCGGTGCACTGGGGCGGCGACTCCACCTCGACGTTCGAGTCGATGGCCGAGACGCTGCGCGGCGGGCTCTCGCTCGCGCTGTCGGGGTTCTCGTTCTGGAGTCACGACATCGGCGGCTTCGAGGGGACACCGGATGCCGGGGTGTTCAAGCGGTGGGTGGCGTTCGGCCTGCTCGGTACGCACTCGCGCTTCCACGGCTCGGGGTCGTATCGGGTGCCGTGGGCGTTCGACGACGAGGCGGTCGACGTGGCCCGCGTCTTCACGAGGCTGAAGATCTCGCTCATGCCGTACCTCTACCAGCTCGGGCTCGACGCCTCGCGAACGGGGGTGCCGGTCATGCGGCCGATGGCGCTCGAGTTCGCCGACGACCCCGGCGCGGCGTACCTCGATCGCCAGTACATGCTCGGCCCGTCGTTGCTCGTGGCACCGGTGTTCGATGCATCTGGCGATGTCGAGTTCTACCTGCCTGCCGGGCGTTGGACGAACTGGTGGACGGGCGAGCTCGTGACCTCGCCCGGCTCATGGCGACGTGAGCGCCACGGGTTCGACACCGTTCCGCTGTACGTGCGGGAGGGTGCCGTGCTCGCGATCGGCGCCGACGTGACCTCGCCGGAGTCGGACTACTTCGACGGGCTCACGTTGCGCGTGTACCCGGGCGCGACGGATGCCTCGGGCACGACGGTGACGGCACCCGACGGGCGGTCGGCACGGTTCTCCGTGTCGGGGGAGACCGTCTCCGCCGAGGGCGAGGCCGGCGACGCCTGGGGGGCGGAGTTCGCCTGAATCGCCCTCGATGCGGGCGGGCGCCCGGCGGCCTCGGCTGCCGGGCGCCCGTTTCGGTGGTGGTCTCAACCGATCACTGCGTCACCCTGGGCGCTTCGATCGTAGCGACGCAACCCGGGCAGCTACCCGCGGGGGCGTCGCGGCCGCTCGGCGCCGCAGCTCGCGATACACAGTGGTCCGTGAGATTCGGAAGAGTTCGGCAAGTTCTGCCTGCGTGTGGGCGCCTGCGTCATGGAGCTCGAGCAGATGCTTGCGTTGCGATACCGAGAGGTTTGGTTGCTTGCCGCGGAGTCGGCCCTTCGCTCTGGCGACGGCCATTCCTTCGCGTGTGCGCGCACGAATCAGATCGGCTTCGAACTCGGCCACCATTCCGAGCACATTGAAGAGGAGCCGACCGACAGGATCTGCGGGGTCGTAGACGCTGCCGCCAAGGCTGAGGGCCACGCCTTTGGTCGTCAGTTCATCGGCGATGTCGCGGGCGTCCGGCAGTGATCGCGCGAGTCGTTCGAGCTTGGTCACGACCAGGGTGTCGCCGCGGCGGGTGGCGGCCATCGCTTCGCGCAGGCCGGGGCACGATTGGAGCCGGTGAGGCCGTGGTCGTCGTAGATGTTTCCGGGTCGACGCCGAGCGTGGTGAGGCCGATTCGCTGCGCGGTGAGGTCTTGCTCGTTCGTCGAGACTCGGGCGTAGCCGATCTTGATTGCGCTCATGGGATCAGGGTTGCAGTTAGGGAGCCGTCATCAGGCATTTCATCGTGCGGGTCTTACGTACATCCGATGCGCCGCTCCTGATTGAGATCCTCGTCGCCGCTCGGATGCACGGTGAGGGACCGGCTAGCGGGCATTCGCGGGCTGCGTCGAACGCGTCGGCTATGGTCGTTGCCATGCCGACCGCGAGGACTGACTCAGGGGCGTCAACGTTCGACGAGACGGTCGGCGAATTGTCGTGGGACGGTGAGGTCCGGGGATACGTGCTGTTCCACGTTTCGGGTCGCGGCGGTCTTTCCTGGAGTAGCGACCGGCCCTGGCGTATCACCCGCGAAACAACTGGGTGGGTCGACGTTGAACAATGGATGGTGGATGACTCCGGAGCGTTCACCTACAACCGCGATCTTTCGGGCCCCGAGTCGGCCTTCTCGTGCACTGCCACAGGAAAGTTTTGGCTGGCTGCGGCGCAGGTGGGCGAGAAGACGCCAGGTGCCGAGGATGAGGTCGAGGTCGATTTCCGCTGGCTAGTCGGAGACGAAGCGCGACGCACGCTTGCAAATCTTGTGGGCCATTAAACGGCTGTTCAGGATCCCTTTAGGACGCGGGCCCGTCCTTGCGGTTGCTTCGGCGTAGGGAAAGCAAGCCACCAATCGAGGCCAAGACCAAGCAGGCCATCGCGAATACGGTGAGCCACAACGCTTCACCGGCGATGCCGACCAGGACTGAGATCGCACTGACCAGGCCGATTGCGGCTCCGATGCCAAGCAAAACCCACCAGAAGGCGAAAGAACGCGTCAGTCGGTTCATACCCGGATGGTCGCACGCCGTGGGTGCGGCGGCAATCGCACCACACCGTGTTCGATCCGGGATCCCTATGTGGGATGGTGAGCAGTCCTGAGTTCTGGTCGGAAGCGGTTCGCGGCTGTGTCCCAGCCGAGGACGCGTCGGGGTCGGGTGTTGATCCGGTCGGCGATGTCGTCGAGCTGCCGGAGTGAGAACCGGTTCAGGTCTTCGCCTTTCGCGAGGTACTGGCGCAGGAGCCGGTTGGTGTTCTCGTTCGATCCACGCTGCCAGGGGCTCCGTGGGTCGCAGAAGTAAACCTGCATGCCGAGCTCGGCGGCGAGCTCTTGGTGCTCTGCCATCTCGCGGCCGCGGTCCCAGGTCAGCGACAACCGCAGCGCTGGCGGTACGTCGCGGAGGTTCTCGACGATGGCCCGGCGTACCGCGTCGGCTTTGTATCCGTGCGGAAGCGGAACGATGCGAACGAACCGGGTCTGTCGTTCGACGAGAGTCGCCACGGCCGATGGGCGACGGCCCATGCCGAGGTCGCCTTCCCAGTGGCCGAGCACGGTTCGTTCGTGCACTTCGACTGGCCGGGCATGGATCGGAGTCATGTTCCGGAGCCGTCCGCGTCAGTGCGAGGACTGGACGGGGCGCGGCCGCCTCACTGATCGGCCCGACCGAAGATGTCTCGCCGTCCCATCGAGTTCTCTGCGCGAGGTGATGTAGATCGTGCGGTAGATGCTCTCGTGCGAGATCCACCGTGTCGGATCTAACGGGTATTGCCGGCGCACCAGGCTGCGATCTGCTCGGGCGACCAATCAGCTCGAGCTTGGAGCGGACCTCAGCGAGGAGTACGGGATCAGCGCCGCGTTGTCTTTGGGGGCCGGGCGCGGTGCGTGGCAGCCTCATCTGCCGTCACTGCACGGTACGCCTCTCCGCCGCCGTTGCGGTGGATCTCGCGAGAGATCGTCGACGTTGACCGGTGCAGCCGCGCTGCGATCGCCCGCGCGGAGAGCCGGCTGCGATCCCACGGGAGACGTCCTCGCGCTCGAGGACAGTCAGATGCGATTCGGAACGGCGTCTCTTCGGTGGGCGAACGCCAACAGTTCGGCCGAGATACGCGTGCACCGTACTTGGCGCGCAGCCCAGCGACCTCGCGATCAGCCGCGTCGAGTCACCAGCGCGCCTTCGTCGCCATAACTCGTCTTCCTAGATGCTCGAGAACGCCATCGGCTACCTCCAACCGGTCATCATCCTCCTGATGATGCGGTGATCGGTTGAGACCGCCGTCGTCTGCGGAGACGCAGGCGAGGCTGCGGGGCGGCTGCGCGCCCGCGCTCAGCGCCTCGCGATCGTCGACCCGCGGATCACGAGTCGCACGGGCAGTTGGTGCTCGCCCGGGTCGGGCTCGGTGCCCTCGATAGCCTCGAAGATGCGCCTGGCCGCGGTTCGGCCGAGCTGCTGGAGGTTCGCGTC
Source organism: Agromyces sp. LHK192 (assembly GCF_004006235.1). Lineage (NCBI taxonomy): Bacteria > Bacillati > Actinomycetota > Actinomycetes > Micrococcales > Microbacteriaceae > Agromyces > Agromyces sp. LHK192. The sequence goes on along the minus strand of NZ_CP034753.1, from coordinate 3,441,197 downwards.
GATGCTGGTGAGCTCGGGACGGGCGTTGACCGCGAGCACCTCCCAGTTGTCGTAGCCGATCACGGCGACGTCGCCCGGGACGTCCTTGCCGAGGTCGCGCAGGGTGTCGAGCACGCCGCGGGCGATCTGGTCGGACCCGCAGAAGATGCCGTCGATGTCGGGGTGCTGTTCGAGCAGCATGGCGGAGGCGTCGCGGCCCCACTGCTCCGACCAGGTCGAGTACCTGACGTCGCCGACGAGTTCGAGGCCGGCCTCTGCGAGGGCGGCGCGCACGCCGACGGCGCGGTCCTGCGCGGCGGCGTAGGTCGGGTCGCCCGTGATGTGGGCGATGCGGGTGCGTCCGCACGAGATGAGGTGCTCGATGGCGAGCCTGCCGCCCGAGACGTTGTCGGGGGTGACCGAGACGTCGGTCGGGTCGTCGGAGGGGGCGTACGCGTAGACCACGGGGACGGGCAGGTCGTGTCCGAGGGAGGGTCGCGGGTCGGTCTGGCGCCCCACGACGATAATGCCGTCCACGCGCCGGTTGAGGAGCGCCTTGAGGTGGTGCTGCTCGCGGATCGCGTCGCCGCGCGCGTCGCAGAGGAACACGTTCACCTGGCCGGCCCCGAACGCGTCTTCGGCGCCCATGAGGATCGGGATGACGAATCGGCCCTCGAGGTCGCTCGTCAGCAGGCCCACGGTTCCCGTGCGTCCGGCGATGAGGCTCCGGGCGAGCTGGTTGGGGGTGAACGCGAGTTCGGCCGCGGCGCGCTGGACGCGCTCGCGCGTCGCGGGCGCCACCTGGTCGCGACCGTTGATGGCCTTCGATGCGGTGGCGAGCGAGACGCCGGCGGCGCGCGCGACGTCGCTGAGCGTCGCAGCCCTGGACGCCGCCTTCGCGGGGCCGTCGGTTCGCGCCATGTGCACCTCCTGCGGAAACGGTATCGGAATCGTTGCTTGACGGTCGGAGCATCCACAGAGTAGCGTGCCGAAAGGCCTTTCGGAAATTTCGGATCGAGCCGCCCGAGCACCTCGGCGGCACGCCGTTCGACGGGTCGCTGCATCCCCATTCCGGGCCGATGACGGCCCCCACTCAACGACGAGCAAGGAGACACAGATGACCAGGAACTTCCGTCGGATGACGCGGGCCACGGCCCTGCTCGCCGCCGGCGCGCTCGCGATCGGGCTCGCGGCCTGTTCGAGCGGCGACGGCGGGGGCGAGTCCTCGAGCCTCGCCGACGCGGGCGCCGAGGGGGTCGACGACGGCACGACCCTCACGCTCTGGACCCGCGCACCGCTCGAGGCGCAGGCCAACCTCCTCGTCGACGCGTACAACGAGTCGCACGAGAACCAGGTCGAGCTCACCGTCGTGCCGAACGACGACTACGTCGCCAAGGTGGGTGCGGCGGCCGGCTCCAACGGCCTGCCCGACCTCTTCGCCGCCGACATCGTCTACGTGCCGAACTGGGTCCAGCAGGGGCTGTTCCAGGACCTGACGGCCAACATCGACGGCTTCGACTTCAAGGACTCGATCAACCAGGGCCACCTCTCGGCCGGAACGTACGAGGGCAAGGAGCACGTGCTGCCCTTCGTGCTCGACCTCTCGATGCTGTTCTGGAACAAGGAGCTCGCGACCGAGGCCGGGCTCGACGCCGAGACCGGGCCGGCGAACCTCGAGGAGTTCGCCGAGTGGGCGAAGGCCATCCAGGCGCTGAACAAGCCCGACACCTACGGCACGGCCACCGGACTGAACTGCGGCGGATGCCTCGTGTTCACGTGGTTCCCGAGCAGCTGGGCCGACGGCCAGGACGTCCTCTCCGAGGACGGCACCGAGTCGCTGCTGAACAGCGACACGGCCAAGGAGATCTACGGCACCTGGAAGGACCTCTGGGACTCGGGCGCCGTGCTGCCCGCCTCGAAGGACGAGGCCGGCCCCACCTGGACCGCCGCGTTCACCGAGGGCAAGGTCGGCATCATGCCGTACCCGGCCACGCTGCTGTCGTCGACCCCGTTCGACGTGGGCGTCTCAGGCCTGGTCGGCCCGGAGGGCGGCGCCTCGACGTTCGTCGGCGGTGACGGGATCGGCGTCTCGAAGGACTCCAAGAAGGCCGCACAGGCGTGGAACTTCCTCAGCTGGATGATGTCGGAGGAGGCGCAGGTGCAGGTGCTCGCCAAGAACAACGACGTCGTCTCGCGCTCGGACCTCGCCGACAACGAGTACTCCGCGGAGGACCCTCGCCTGATCACGATCAACGAGGTCGCCGGTGAGGGCGACACCCCGGTCGCGATCAACTTCCAGCAGGCGTTCAACGCGCCGAACAGCCCCTGGCTGACCCTCGTGCGCAACGCCGTGCTCGAGGGCACCGACACGGTCGACGCCGACAACGACGAGATCACGGCGGTGCTCTCGCAGTGAGCACCGCCCTCCGTGGCGCCGGGCGGGTCTCGCCCGCCCGGCGCCACCACGCACTGACCGGCTGGCTGTACGCCCTGCCGACGGCGCTGTTCGTGCTGCTGCTGTTCCTGGTGCCGCTCGGGCTCGTCCTGCAGATGTCGGCGAGCGACTGGCCGCTGCTCGGCGGCAACCGGGGATGGAACTTCCCCGACAACTACGTCGACGCGGTCTCGAACCGGTTCTTCATGGACTCCATCTGGTTCACGCTGAAGTACACGGTGCTGACGACGGTGATCCTGCTCGTGCTGAGCCTCGGGCTCGCGCTGCTCGTGCAGGAGTCGACACGGTGGAAGGGGTTCCTGCGCACGTCGTTCCTCGTGCCGAGCGCCCTCGGCCTGGCATCCGCCTCGCTGCTGTTCTACGTGCTCTACTCGCCGTACGCCGGGCCCTTCGCCGACCTGATGGAGCAGTGGGGCTTCACCTTCCTCGGCACGCCCGACGGCGCGCTCTGGTCGACGATCTTCCTCATCGTCTGGCGGTACGCCGGGTTCTACATGCTGCTCATGCTCGTCGGCCTGCAGGGCATCCCCGACGACGTCTACGAGGCGGCGCGCATCGACGGGGCATCCCGCTGGCAGTCGTTCCGGTCGATCACGATCCCGCTGCTGCGTCCGACGCTCGCGATGACGACGGTGCTGTGCGTGACGGGCTCGCTGCTCGCGTTCGAGCAGTTCTACATCCTGACCAAGGGCGGCCCCGACAACTCGACGATCACGGTCGTGCAGCTCATCTACAGCATCGCCTTCCAGGGCCAGAACGACCTCGGCGTCGCCGGCGCGCTCTCGGTGATCGTGCTGCTCGCCCTCGTCGTGATCAACATCGCGCAGATCCGCGCGTTCAGCAGGAAGGCGGAGGACTGATGTCGACGACCGCACCACGCCGCTCGCGCGATCCGCTCGCCGCCGCGCCGCCGACCGACTCGACGATCGCGCTCACGGCGCCCGGCCACCGCTCGTCGGCGCGATCCGGCTCGGCGGGCCGGAAGGGTCCCACGACCGTCGCGGGAATCGCGCTGCGGATGCCGTTCTGGGTGCTCACCGCGGCGCTCGCGATCATCTTCCTGTATCCGCTGATCTGGACCGCGATCTCCAGCGTCTCGCCGCTCGCGGGCACCAACCAGACCGACGGCTGGGGCTTCGGCAACTACGTCACCCTGGCGAACTACCAGGCCGGCATCTGGGTCTACCTGTTCAACTCGGCGTTCGTGTCGCTGCTGACCGTCGCGCTCACGCTCGCGATCTCGCTGCTCGGCGGGTACGCGTTCGCGAGGTTCTCGTTCCCCGGCAAGAACGTGCTGTTCCTGTCGACGCTCGCGATCCTCATGGTGCCGTACGCGACGCTGCTGATCCCGCTGTACGTGCTCCTGAACGCGGTCGGCCTGTCGAACTCGCTCGTCGGCGTCGCGCTCGTGCTCACGATGTTCCAGCTGCCGTTCTCGATGTTCATGATGCGCATCTCGTTCGAGTCGATCCCGCGCGAGATGGACGAGGCTGCGATGGTCGACGGCTGCAACTCGTGGACCGTGCTCTGGCGCGTCCTGGTGCCCGCGGTGAAGCCGGGCATGATCACGGTCGGCCTGTTCGCGTTCCTGACCGCCTGGAACGACTTCATGGCCCCGCTGATCCTCATCAACGACTCCAATCGGATGACGCTGCCGCTCGCGGTCTCGAACCTCCGCGGCCAGGTGCAGGGCGTCGTCGACTACGGCGCCACCGAGGCGGGCGTGGTGGTGCTCGCACTGCCGTGCATCGTGCTGTTCCTGATCCTCCAACGTCACTACGTGCGCGGCTTCATGTCGGGCGCCTTCAAGGGATGAACATGTCACTCACCACTCCCGGCCCGGTCACGGGGCGCGCGCCCGTCGCGCCCGTGGCGCCCTCGACGAGCGCCCTGCGCCCGCTCGGCCTCGACGAGGTCGCGATCACCGGCGGGCCCTGGGCGGCGCGCCAGCAGGTCAACGGCACGGCGACGCTCGACCACATCGAGGGCTGGCTCGAACGAGAGGGCTGGATCGCGAACTTCGACCTCGCCGCCGCGGGCACGCTGCCCGAGGGGCGTCGCGGCCGGGAGTTCAGCGACTCCGAGGTGTACAAGTACCTGGAGGCCGTCGCCTGGGAGATCGGCCGGCTCGAGGCATCCGCTGGAGCCGGTGGTCGAGGAGCGGGCGAGCGCAGCGAGGACGCGTCTCGAGACCCCGCAGCTCGCGCCGCCGCGCTCGACGCCCGGTTCCGGGCGATCGTCGATCGCGTCGCCGCCGCCCAGGAGCCCGACGGATACCTCAACACGCGCTTCGGCCGCCCCGGTCAGGGTGCTCGTTGGACCGACCTCGAGTGGGGGCACGAGCTCTACTGCCTGGGCCACCTGTTCCAGTCGGCGGTCGCACGGGCGCGCACGAAGCCGGACGCCGACGACGGGTACGTCGAGCTCGCGCGTCGCGCCGCCGACCTCGTGTGCGAGGTGTTCGGCGAGGGCGGCGACGAGCGCATCTGCGGACACGCGGAGGTCGAGGTCGGGCTCGCGGAGCTCGGCCGCACGCTCGGCGAGCCGCGCTACCTCGAGCAGGCGCGCATCTTCGTCGAACGGCACGGGCGCGGGTCCCTCGCCGACATCGAGTGGGGCCGGTCGTACTACCAGGACGACGTCGCGTTGCGCGACGCCGAGGCGCTGCGGGGGCATTCGGTGCGCGCGAACTACCTCGCCTCCGGGGCGGCCGACGTCGCGGTCGAGTCGGGCGACGACGACCTGCTGCACGCCCTCGCCGGCCAGTGGGACCGCACGGTCGAGCGGCGCACCTACGTGACCGGCGGGCAGGGCTCGCACCACCAGGACGAGGCGTTCGGCGAGGACTGGGAGCTGCCCGCCGACCGCGCCTACTCCGAGACCTGCGCCGGCATCGCCTCGGTCATGTTCAGTTGGCGGCTGCTGCTCGCCTCGGGCGGCGCGCGATACGCCGACCTGATCGAGCGCACGCTGTACAACGTCGTCGAGACGTCGCCGGATGCCTCGGGCACCGCGTTCTACTACGCGAACACGCTGCACCAGCGCACGCCGGGGGAGCCGGCCGACCCCGACGTGGTGTCGCCCCGCGCGCACTCGTCGTTGCGGGCGCCGTGGTTCGACGTGTCGTGCTGCCCGCCGAACACGGCGCGCACGTTCGCGAGCCTCGCCGCATACCTCGCGACGGCGGATGCCTCGGGCATCCAGCTGCACCAGTACGCGCCGTCGACCATCCGGACCAGGCTCGACGACGGGCAGGAGGTCGCGCTCGACGTCTCGACGGCGTATCCGGCCGACGGAACGGTGCGCGTCCGGGTGCTGACGGATGCTGCGGCGCCGTGGCGGCTCTCGCTGCGGGTGCCGGCATGGGCCGAGGGGGCATCCCTCGTGGTGCGCCCCGCCGACGGCGGGATCGAGCAGCGGTTCCAGGACGACCCGCGCTCGGATCCGCACGGCGGCGCCGGGTACCTCGCGTTCGAGCGGGCGTTCGCCGCCGGCGACGAGGTCTCGCTCGAACTGCCGATGGCTCCGCGCTTCACCGCACCCGACGCGCGCATCGACGCCGTGCGCGGATGCCTCGCCGTCGAGCGCGGGCCAGAGGTGTTCGCCCTCGAGTCGGTCGATCTCGCGGGCACCGCGCTCGAGGTATCCGACTTCGCCGACCTGCGGGTGGATCCGGCGGTCGCGCCGGCGGCGTCGGACGGCGACCGGCGACCCGTCGTCGCGCTGGTCGACCAGCGCACCGGCGCCCGCGCGGAGGTGCCGCTCGTCGCGTACCACGCCTGGGCCGAGCGCGGCCCGTCGACCATGCGCGTCTGGGTGCCGGTGCTGGGGGTGTAGCGCGGATCGCGTGGACGCGGATGGTCGGAACCGGCTGGGAGGACCGACCATTCGTGTCCGCGCGTCGCGGACCGGCTGGCGCGACCCTTGCGCACCATGGCACGCTTGCCAGCATGAGCCGTCGCATCCACCGGGTCGCGGTGCTCGTGCTCGAGGGTGCGAAGCCGCTCGACGTCGGCATCCCCGCGCAGGTCTTCACGACCCGGCAGTCGATGCCCTACGCGGTGCGCGTGTGCGGCGCGGCGCCCGGGCTCGTCACCGGCGGCGACGGTCTCTCGTACCACGTGGCCGACGGGCTCGAGGCGTTCGACTGGGCCGACACCATCTTCATCCCCGGCTACCGGCACCCCGACCGTGAGGACCCGCCGGCCGAGGTCGTCGACGCGCTGCGGGCCGCGAACGACCGCGGTGCCCGACTCGCGGCGATCTCGACCGGCGCGTTCGCGCTCGCCGCGACGGGCCTGCTCGACGGGCATCGGGCCACGACGCACTGGCACTACACGAGGGCGCTCGCGGCGAGGCATCCGCTCGTCGACGTCGACGAGCACGTGCTGTTCGTCGACGAGGGGAGCCTGCTCACGTCGGCCGGCGCGGCGTCGGGCATCGACCTGTGCCTGCACCTCGTGCGCCGCGACCACGGCGTCGCGCTCTCGAACCACGTCGCGCGGCGGCTCGTGGCCGCGCCGTACCGCAGCGGCGGGCAGGCGCAGTACGTCCCGCGGAGCGTGCCGGAACCCCTCGGCGACGTGTTCGCCGCGACGCGCGAGTGGGCGCTGCGACACCTCGCGCAGCCGCTCACGATCGCCGACCTCGCCCGGCACGCCACCGTGTCGCCGCGCACGTTCTCGCGCCGGTTCGTCGAGGACACGGGGTACACGCCGATGCAATGGGTGCTGCGCGCCAGGGTCGACCTCGCGCGCGAACTGCTCGAGCGCAGCGACCTCGGCGTCGAGCAGGTCGCGACCGCCGTGGGGCTCGGCACGGGTGCGAACCTGCGGCTGCACTTCCAGCGGATCCTCGGCACGTCGCCGAGCGAGTACCGGCACACCTTCGCGCGCGGGGAGTAGGGGAGCGCTCGCTCACGCGCGAGGGCGAGCGCGGTGCGCGAGGGTGCTCAGTCGGGGCGGTCGCCCGCGGCCTCGCGCACGAGCACCTCGTGCTCGGTGCGCGCGAGGTAGTCGCGGATGGTGTCGCGGCTGCGTGACAGGCAGGCGATGCGTGACTCGATGCCCGCGAGTTCCTCGGCGAGCTTCTCGGCGACCGACCGCGGGCAGCTCGGCTGCGCCTGGGCCACGGCGTCCTCGAGGCCGACGACCTCCTTCACGAGCTTGGTGGTGAGCCCCGACCGGATGAGTCCGGCGACGCGGTCGACCCGCTCGACGTCGGCCTCGTCGTACTCGCGATAGCCGTTGTCCTGACGGGTGGGGGCGACGAGGCCCTGCTGCTCGTAGTACCGGACGAGACGGGGTGAGACGCCCGCCCTGCGGGCCAGTTCGCCGATGCGCATCACGACCTCCGGGACGGCTTGCACGAAAAGCTTGACATTGACACCAATGTCAGAGTTTAGCGTCGAAGCATGAACGACACCAGCGCCGCCGCAGACACGTCCTCGCACGCCGCAGGCGCGGTCGACCCGTCCGCGGTCGACCCCACCGCCCCGCGCCTGCCCTGGCCGTCGCTGCTCGTGCTCGGCGGGTCGACCTTCACGATGGTGACCGCCGAGATGCTGCCGACCGCCGTGCTGCCACAGATGACCGCCGGCCTCGGTGTCGACGAGGTGCGCACGGGCTTGCTGGTCTCGATCTGGGCGGCCGTCGTCGTCATCGGCAGCATCCCGCTCGTGCGCCTGACCCGCAGGTTCCCGCGCCGCGCCGTGATCGCCTGGAGCCTCGTCGCGCTCGCCGCCTCGTCGGCGCTCACCGCGATCGCACCCGCCTACGAGTTCGTGGTCGGCGCGCGCGTGCTGGGCGCGCTCGCCGTGGGGCTGCTCTGGGCGACCACGAACGCGCATACGGCCGACCTGGTCGCCGACCGCGCGCTCGCACGTGCGATCGCGGTCGTGCTCGGCGGAGCCACCCTGGGCATGGTGCTCGGCACGCCGATCGCCAACCTGGTCGCGCAGGCGATCGGCTGGCGGGCCGCCTTCGGCGCCCTCGCCGCGCTGACGCTCGTCGCCGCGGCGCTGGTCGCGACCGTCGTGCGGCGAGGTCCCCGCGATGCGTCGACGGATGCCGCGCCGTCGCGCGTCGCACCGTCACCCGAGACCTCCGCCGTGCGCCCTGCGATGCGCCCGGTGCTCGCGCTCATCGCCCTCGTCGCGCTGGTGCTCGTCGGGCACTACGGCGCGTACACCTACATCACCCGACTCGTCGAGGATCCGGCCGCGGCCCTGCCGGGCGGCATGGGCACGATGCTGCTCGTGTTCGGGCTCGCGTCGGCCGCCGGCGTCGTCGTGGCGGGCAGGTACGGCGAGCTCACGGGGCGCGCGCTCGTGGTCTCCGCGATCGCGACCGGGGCATCCGTCGCCGCACTCGCGGTCGTCGACGTGCACGCCGTCGTCGGAACCGCGGTCGTGATCGCGTGGGGCGTGGCATCCGGTGCCCTGCCGCCGCTCGCGCAGACGATGATCCTGCGACTGGCCGGACCCGAGGGTCGCGACCTGGCCTCGGCGCTCATCCCCGTCGTGTTCAACCTGGGCATCGCGATCGGCGCCGGCGCCGCGGCCGGCCTCGTCGGCCTCGTCGGCGTGGGAGCGGTGCCGTTCGCCGGTGCCGCGGTGATCGGGGCATCCGCCGTGGGTCTCGGGTTCGCGGTGCGGGGCCCCCGCCGCACTGCGACGAGGGCCCCGCGAACCGGCCGCTCAGCCTCGGTAGATCCCTGACGGGCTGACGTTGCCCGCGACGTCCGTCGCCCGGTACTCCACCTTCACGACGAGCCCGATGCCCACGACGAGCGGCTGTCGGTACTCGGTCCACGGACCCGGATAGGTTCGGCTGCCGACCTTCAGCACGTAGCGGTACTCGATCGCGTCGACGCCCGACGTCGCGTCGGCGGCCGCGAGCGCGAGGCGCTTGATCCATCGCCCGTCTACCGTGCGCTCGACGGTCGGCGCCGTCGTGTCGACGTTCACCGCGACGGTCGTCTCCGCGGAGACGTTGCCGCCCGCGTCGGTCGCCCGGACGAGCACGGTGTGCGCACCGTCGCCCAGCACGATCGGCTCGACGACCGCCGCCCATCCGGCTCCGTCGACGTTCGCCTCGACCAGCGGGGCGGGGTCGACGTCATCGGTCGCGGTCGCGGTGAGCGCGACCGGATCGGTGTACCAGCCGTTGCTCCCGGTCGGGGCGGCCGGGTCGAGCGCGGTCGTCACGACCGGAGCCTGGCCGGCCCGGTCGACCACGATCTCGCCCTCGAGCCGCAGGTCGCGCGACGACGCGCCGACCGCGACGCCGTACGATCCGTCCACGATCGTCCACGCGTCGGCGTCGACGTCCCAGATCGAGTAGGGCTGGTTGCTCGCCGACGAGTCGACGACCACCTCCACCGTCCGGCTCTCGCCCGCGGCGAGGTCGATGCGGTCGAAGCCCACGAGTCGCTTGCCGGGCTCGTCCGCGGCATCCGGCAGGTCGAGGTAGACCTGCGGGATCTCGCTGCCGTCGCGCTCGCCGGTGTTCGTCACCGTGAACGACACGGTCGTCGAGACCGCACCCGTCGCGGCATCCGTCGTCGTCGCGACCGACAGGTCGGCGTACTCGAACGAGGTGTACGAGAGGCCGTACCCGAACTCGAACAGGGGGTCGATGCCCTGCTCGTCGTACCACTTGTATCCGACCTCGAGGCCCTCGGTGTAGTTCACCTGGCGGATCTCGGTCGAGCCCGCGGGCCGCGTCGTCGAGCCGTCCGCGAAGACGCCGGGATACTGCTCGGGCGTGTTCGTCGGGACGTCGGCGAGCGACTTCGGGAACGTCATCGGCAGCTTGCCCGACGGGTTCACGTCGCCCCAGAGCAGCGCCGCGAGCGCCGGGCCGAACTGCTCGCCCGAGTGCCACGCGTGCAGCACCGCGTCGACCTCGTCGATCCACGGCATCTCGACCGCGCTGCCCGCGTTCAGCACCGCGACCGTCCGATCGGATGCCTCGGCGACCGCCGCGATCAACGCGTCGCCGTTGGCGTCGAGATGGAGGTCGGCCAGGTCGGTCGTCTCGCCCATCGTGTAGTGCCCGAAGACGATGGCGACGTCGGCCCCTGCGGCGACCGAAGCGGCCTGCGCGGGGTCCGCGCCGTTGTCGTAGACGACGGATCCGCCGGCTTCGGCGACCCGGGCGGTGATGGCGGTCAGCGGATCGGCGATCGCGTCGCAGTTGAGCGCCGTGCCGCGGATGAAGACGAGGTACCACGCGCAGCCCGTCTTCGCGCTGACGCCGGCGGTCGGCGTGGCCGATGCGGTCTGGCCGATCACCGCCACGGTCGGTACGTCGTCGGCGAGGGGCAGCGCTCCGTCGTTCTTCAGCAGCACCGTGCTCTGCTCGGCCAGCTCACGGGCGAGCGCCTTGTGCTCGGGCGTCGACACGTTCGGGATGGCCGTCGCCGGAACGAGGTGGTCGAACAGGCCCTTCTCGATGTAGGTGTGCACCACGTCGTACGCGGCCTGCTCGACCTGCTCCTGCGTGATCTCGCCGGCCGCCAGCGCGGCGTCGAGTCTGGCCGGCGTGTAGTAGACGGGGCGGTTGAGCTCCTGGTCGAGCCCGGCGTCCATCGAGGCGGCGGTCGAGTGCACCGAACCGAAGTCGCTCATCACGTAGCCGTCGAAGCCCATCTGCTGGTCGAGGCTCGTCGTCAGGATCGGGTTCTCGCAGGCGTAGACGCCGTTGACCTGGTTGTACGAGCACATCAGGCTGCCCGGGTCGCTCTCCTTGACCGCGATCTCGTACGGGAGGTCGTAGACCTGCCGAAGGGTGCGCTCGTCCATGTTCGAGGAGCTCTCCTCGCGATCGGTCTCCTGCTCGTTCGCGACGTAGTGCTTGAGGTTCGCGACCACCGGCTTGTCGGGGTTGCCCTGCTCGAGTCCGCGGACGTTGGCCGCGGCCATGAGGCCCGAGAGCAGCGGGTCCTCGCCGAAGTACTCCGAGCCGCGGCCCGACAGCGGGGTGCGTCCGCTCGCGATGCCCGGCCCGAGCACCACGGCGCTGCGGCTGTCGAACGACTCGCTGCCGTGCGCGGCCGCCTTCTCCTCGCCCGCGGCGAGGTTCCACGTGGCGGCCACGGCGATCGGGCCGGGCCACGCGGTCGTGCCGGCCTTGCCGTAGACGCCGTCGGGGCCGTTGGCGTAGATCACCTCGGGCGTGCACGGCACCTGGGCGGGGTAGACGACCGGGTCCTCGCCGGGGAAGGCGGGGTTCCAGTCGGTCCGCGCCGGACTGTTGGCGGGCTGCTCCACCAGCCAGCGGTACTTCTGGTGCTGGCTGCTCGCCGCCAGCAGGGCCTCTGCCCGTTCCTGCGACGTGCTGGACGTGTCCATCCACGGATACGTCGAGCAATCGGCTGCCGTCGCCGGTGCCGTGGCGGCCGCGACGAGGCCCGCTGCGGCCAGCGCTCCCGCCGTGACCGCTGCCGCGAGGCGATGCATCGCCCGCCGCGGTCGTTGGGTGTTCGAGTCCACGATCTGCTCTCCTTCGTCGTTGAAGGTCGCTCGACAGGCCTGCCCCGCCAAGCCACTCATCCGGTTCCTCGATCGATGTAGATCGATCTACGAATTGAACCGTTCCAATATAACCACGTCCCACGTTCGGGGGGAACCCCTCGAGTGCGATCGACCGCCGCTCGGAGGGTGATCGACGCCGGGCTCGAACGTGGCAAGAACCTTGCGCACACTGTCAGGATTGCCGCTCACGCTCGCGCCCCGTTTGCGTTGAACCTGTCAGAGCGAAAGAAAGGACCACCTCGCAATGACCACTCGCATCGCCATCAACGGCTTCGGCCGGATCGGCCGCAACGTCGTCCGCGCCCTCATCGAGCGCGACGCCGACCTCGAGCTCGTCGCCGTCAACGACCTGACCTCCCCCGCCGACCTCGCGCGCCTCCTCAAGTACGACACCGCGGGCGGCCGCTTCGGCCGCACCGTCGAGGTCGACGGCGACGTCCTCGTCATCGACGGTCGCCGCGTCAAGGTGCTCGCCGAGCGCGACCCCGCGCAGCTGCCCTGGGGCGACCTCGACGTCGACCTCGTGCTCGAGTCGACCGGTCGGTTCACCGATGCAGAGGCCGCCAAGGCGCACCTCACCGCCGGCGCCAAGAAGGTGCTCGTCTCCGCTCCCTCGAAGGGCGCCGACGTCACGCTCGCCTACGGCGTGAACACCGACGCGTACAACGCCGCGACCGACGTCATCGTCTCGAACGCGTCGTGCACCACGAACGCCCTCGCCCCGCTCGCGAAGGTCCTCGACGACCTCGCGGGCATCGAGCACGGCTTCATGACCACGGTGCACGCCTATACGCAGGACCAGAACCTGCAGGACGCGCCGCACTCCGACCCGCGTCGCTCGCGCGCCGCCGCGGAGAACATCGTCCCGTCGTCGACCGGTGCGGCGAAGGCCATCGGCCTCGTGCTGCCCAACCTCGACGGCAAGCTCAGCGGCGACGCGATGCGCGTGCCGATCCCCGTCGGCTCGATCGTCGAGCTCAACGCGTTCGTCTCGAAGGACGTCACGCGCGACGAGGTGCTCGCCGCCTACCAGGCCGCCGCCGAGGGCCCCCTGGCAGGCGTGCTCGAGTACTCCGACGAGGCGCTCGTCTCGAGCGACATCGTCGGCAACCCGCACTCGTCGATCTTCGACTCGGAGCTCACCCGCGTCGACGGCAAGCACATCAAGGTCGTCGCCTGGTACGACAACGAGTGGGGCTTCTCGAACCGCGTCATCGACTCGCTCACGCTCCTCGGCGCCGACCTGGCCGCCGCGGAGGCCGAAGCGGCCTGACGCACCACGGCCGATCGCCTCGCGACCGGCCGCAACGGACCCGAGCGGGGCGGATGTGTGGAGCATCCGCCCCGCTCGTCGTGTTCCGCGGGTCCGCAGCCGGACGGGAGGCATCCGTCGGTTCCGGCTCGCGGATCCTGCCCGCGGCGTTCTGCCGACAGCGGAACCACGAGACATCCGCTCGCCCCTCCGATTAGCCTCGCGACATGAGCGGCGCAGATCGGATGGGTGCGGATCGGACGGGCACGGCGCGGTCGGGCACGGCGCAGATCGACGAGCGGATGCCTCGGCTCACGGGTCAGGGCAGGCGACGAGCTCCGCTGTGGCGGGAGGTGCTCGGCGCGGTCCTGCGTGCCGAACGGCTCGGGCAGCGACGCATCCTCGCCGAGGTCGCCGGTGACGCGGGCGTGTCGACGCAGTACCTGTCCGAGATCGAGCGGGGGCGCAAGGAGCCGTCGAGCGAGATCCTCGCGGCGGTGTCCCGGGCGCTCGGGCTCACCCTGCTCGATGTCGCCGCCCGGGTCGCGGGCGAACTCGGGAGGGATGCCGACCGTGACCGGGGCATCCGGCCAGTGGTCGTACTCGACCTCACCGGTGAGGGCGCACACAGCGCCGCGCGCTCGTCCGTCGACGCGATCACCCGTCATGAGACCTCCCTTCCGGTGAGCCGGTCGGCGCCGCTCAGCCGGTCGAATCCGGTGAGCCGGTCGAACCGCTCGGTGGAGCTGCTGCTCGCGGCCTGACGTCGCCCGCCTCGGCACCTTTTCAGGATCAGGGCGGTCAGAGCCGCAAATAGCGGTCACCGAGGCTGTGGTCCTGAAAAGGTGCATCTGAGCCACGGCACGGCCTACGCCGCCGGCAGCATCCCCGGACTCGTGCGCTGCACTGCCACGACCCGGTCGGCGAGCCCGTACTCGACGGCCTTGGCGGCAGGCAGGATCAGGTCGCGGTCGGTGTCGAGCCGCACCTGCTCGGGCGTCCGGCCCGTGTCGTGCGCCAGCACCTGCTCGAGTTCCGAGCGGATGCGCAGCACCTCGTCGGCGTGGATGATCAGGTCGGGGATCGACCCGCGACCCTGCGTCGACGGCTGGTGCAGCACGACGCGGCTGTGCCGGAGGATGCCGCGCATCCCGGGGGCTCCGCCCGCGAGCAGCACCGCGGCCGGGCCGCCCGCCTGCCCGATGCAGGTCGTCGCGACGGGTGGCCGGATGTGCTGCATCGTGTCGTACACCGCGAGGGTGGCGTGCGGCGATCCGCCGGGCGAGTTGATGTAGAGGTGCACGGGCGAGTCGGCATTGTCGGCCTCGAGGTGCAGCAGCTGCGCGATGAGCACGTTGGCGACGCCGTCGTCGATCTCGGTTCCGATGGTCACGATGCGTTCGCCGAGGAGCCGGCTGTACACGTCGAGCGTGCGCTCGGTGTTGCCCTTCCGCTCGACGACGTAGGGGATCGAGTAGCTGCTCATGCCGACACCCCCGCGCGGAACCCGGTGCCGACCGGCCGGCCGTGGAACCCGGGGTTGATCTCGACGGCGTCGTGCACGACCCGGTCGATGAAGCCGTAGGCGACCGCCTGCTCGGCCGTCACCCAGCGGTCGCGCAGCGAGTCCTCGGTGATGCGCTCGAGCGGTTGACCGGTGTGGCGGGCGAGCAGGCCGAGCACGGTGTCGCGCGTGTGCCGCAGGTCGTCGGCCTGCAGTTCGACGTCGACGGCGGTACCGCCGATACCCGCCGACCCCTGGTGCATCAGGATGCGGGCGTGCGGCAGCGCGAGGCGCTTGCCGGGCGTTCCGGCGGACAGCAGGAACTGGCCCGCACTCGCCGCCATGCCGATCGCGACGGTGACGACGTCGTTGGGGATCGACTTCATCACGTCCATGATCGCCAGCATCGCCGGCACCGACCCGCCGGGGGAGTTGATCCAGAACGCGATGTCGCGCTCCGGGTCCTCGGCCGCCAGCAGCATGAGCTGGGTCGTGATGCGGTTGCCGAGGGTCTGGTCGAGCGCGTCGCCGAGCACGACGACGCGGTTGCGGAACAGTCGAGCCTGCAGCTCGACGTCGATGGGGTGCAGCTGGGCTGCCTGCTCGTCGCTCATGGGACCCAGCGTGCGCCGAGCGGATGCCCCTCCGCGAGCGGATCCGCCGTGGGCGGAGCAGCCCTCGGCAGAGCTGCCGAGCGCGGATCGGCCGTGGGAGCAACGCGAGGGTATCGTCGGATGGTGCCGGACTTCATCGCCCGCGACGGGCGGACCATCGCGTACCACCTGATGACCGAATCGGATGCCCCTCAGGGCACGGCGGCTCAGGCCACAGCATCTCAGGGCGCCGAACCTGCGCTGTTCGTCCCCGGCGGGGCGTGCCGAGGCGTGGCCTACCTCGAGGACCTCGCGGGCGCGGCATCCGTGCGCCCGCTCGCGGTGCTGCACCCGCGCGGCGAACCGTCGACCGGCGGCCGCTCCCGTGGGTGGTGGACGGACGCCGACGACCTGATCGACCTCGCCGACGCGCTCGGGCTCGAGCGCGTCGACGTCGTCGCGCACTCCGCGGGCACGCGCCTGGCGCTCGCGACGGCGGTGCGGTACCCCGACCGGGTGCGGCGCCTCACCCTCATCACGCCGCCGGCGACCTGGCTCGTGGGCGCCGAGGCGTACGACGGTCTCGAGATCGCGCGCCGGCGGGACGATCCCGAGGTCGACGCGGCGATGGCGTCGCTGCTCGGGCCGGACCCGGTCGACCAGGCCGACTTCGACCGCCGCCGCCTGCTCGAGGGGCCGGCGGGATACGCCCGCTGGACCGACCGCGAACGTGCGCACGCGCTCGTCGGCGAGTGGGAGCTCGCGGCCGACCTGGCCTGGTTCCACGACATCCCGGAGGACGCCGCCGACCGGATGGGTGCCGCGGCGCTGCCGCCCACGACGGTGATCGCGGGCGACGGCGACCTGCTCGTGGGGTTCGCCCCGGTCGTCGCCTACGCCGAACGGCTCGGCGCCGACCTGCGCGTGCTCGAGGGCTGCGGTCACTACCCGTGGGCCGAGCGACCCGATGCGTTCCGCGCGGCGATCGACGACCTGCTCGCGGCGGGCTGACCCCGGGGCCCGGCCGAGCACGCCTCGCCGCGCCTGGTCGGTGTCGAACTCGATGTCGAAATCGCCGTCACGGCTTCGACATACTGGCGGGGCATCCGCCTGGCCCCACCGACACCGGGAGGCATCCGTGAAGTACCTGATCCTGATCCGCACGAATCCATCGGTCTCGGCGATGTTCGCCGAGATGGACGACGCCGAGCGACAGGCCGCCTACCGGTCGTATCTCGACGCGGTCGACGACCTCGAGGCGACCGGCGAGCTGATCGACTCGAAGGCGCTCGACGACCGCACCCAGCGCATCGTGACGCGCGGCGCCGACGGACCGATCGTGACGGATGCCCCGTTGCCGGAGGTCACCGAGGTGATCACGGGGTACTACCTGGTGGAGGTCGAGTCGGAGGCGCGCGCGGCCGAGATCGCCACGCGGTTCCCCGAAGCCGCGGTCGGCGGCGTCACGATCGCGCGGAACCTGACCGCCGACGAGCTCGCGGAGTTCTCGTGAGTCGGCAGGACGGCGCCTGCGACGGCCCGGCTCAGCCGACCTCGGCGGATTCCCGCGCCGCGTCGGTGACCCGGCGCTTCTCGCGCACGTAGACCTCGCGGCGCACGCGGGCGACGACGTCGCCCGAGGCATCCGTGATCTCGGTCTCGAACCACTCGAGGACCTTCGCGCCGCCGCTCGCCCGGGCACGCAGTTCCTCGGCTCGCTCACGCGGCACTTCGAAGTGCGCGGTGAGCACGCCGCGCCCGGGCTTCACGAACTCGATCTCGCCGCGCGTGTCCCAGACGACGTAGTCGCGACCGAGCTGGTGCATGACGAGCATGAAGTAATAGGGGTCGGTCATGGCCGACATCGACCCGCCGAACGCGGTCTTCACGAAGTTGCGGGTGAAGACGTTGACGTGCAGCTCCACGGTCGCGCTGGTCCAGTCGGGCGCGAATCGTCGGACCCGGATGCCGCTGAAGAGGTTCGGGATCCACAGGCTCATGCCGACGGCGAGTCGGCGCGGGGTGATGCGCATCCACCGAGTTTCACCCCATCGCCACAATCGGCGCGACATGCTTGTCGATCACCTCCAACTGCCGCGGCCCTGCGCGGCGGAATGACGCGGAAGCGGAGGACACGGCTCGACCTGTCGGTGCATGGATTGGTGCACGCCGAGGCGATCCCGGCTTAGCATCGGGGGAGGCATCCCCCCGCCGACCCCTGGCGGCCGAGCGTTCGGCCGAGCCCGAACCGGAGCGTGCATGACGTCCCCTGACCACGACGAGCCCATCCCGGGGTTCAACGCGTCGTTCGCCGAGCTCGAGGATTGGCTGGGGCGTGCCGCGCTTGCCGCCGACCCCCTGAGCGACGAGTCGATCATCGGCGCACCGGCGGCTGCCGAGTCCCGCGTGGCCGTCGCCGAGGAGGCGCCCGCGACGCGCGCCGGCCGACGCCGTGCTGCGACGGAAGCCGTCGCGGCACCCCAGGTGCCGATCGCGGCGAAGGTCTCGGCCCTGCGCCGCGCCGACGACGCGCAGCGCTACTACGTGTGCTCCCACGAACCGAGCGGCGAGTACGTCGAGGTGATCGTCTCGGTCGCCGACGAAGGGCGCCGCCGCTACTTCACCACGATCGACGGCGACCGGCTCCGCGAGGTCGACGAGGGGCACTTCGACCGTCAGGTCGAGAGCGGCTCGAGGTCGCTGCTCGAACTCGACGAGCGCGAGATGGCCGAGCTCGAGGCCGAACTCGACTTCGTGCGACCGGTGCGAGGCCGTGATCCGCTCGCCGAAGCGGGTGCGGCGTCGGCCGTCGACGCCGACGAGGCGGAGCCATCCGTGGCGCGCACGCCGCCGGCAGCGAGCGCAGCGGATGCCTCGGGCCCGGTGCCTCGCAGCATGTGGGCGCCGCCGGCACCCGAGCTCGAACCGGAGCCCGTGGCTGTGGTCCAGCCCGTGGCCGAGGTCCAGCCCGTGGCCGAGGTCCAGCCCGTGGCCGAGCCGAAGACGGTGGTCGAGCTGGAGCCGGAGCCGGAGTCCGAGCCGGAGCCCATGGCCGAGATCGAGCCCGTGGCCGAGCCGGAGCCCGTGGCCGAGCCGGAGCCCGTGGCCGAGCCGGAGCCCGTGGCCGAGCCGGAGCCCGGGGCCGAGCCCACCCCAGAATTCATCGCGGAGCCCGCAGCGGCCCCGCACCACGAGGTCGTCGCCGCGCATGGCGACGTTGCGCCGCAGGCGCTGGAATCCGATCAGGAGGCAGAGATGACCGGAACGACGACGGGGTCATACGAGCGGATCGACGGCGGGGCAGCCGGCCAGACGTCGCTCGCGACCCAGACGGCGGCCGCGGTCCCGGCCGCGCAGGTCCCCGCGGCGCCGGCGGCACCCGCCGCGGCCGCGCAGATCGCACTGGCGAAGGGCATCGCGTTCGTCGCGCACCGCGGGCAGGTCGACAAGGTCGGCGCCGAGTACATCGACCACCCCGGTCGGGTCGCCGAGCGGTTCGACGAGGCGTCCGAGCCCGAGCTCGTCGCCGCGGCCTGGCTGCACGACGTCGTCGAGGACTCCCCGATGACGGCGAAGGACCTGCTCGACGCGGGCGTGCAGCCCGCGGTCGTCGAGATCGTGCGCCTGCTGACGCGCACCTCCGACGTGTCCGAGTCCGACTACTACGCGCGGATCCGCCAGCACGCGGGCGCCCGCCGGGTGAAGCTCGCCGACATCGCCGACAACTCGGCGCCGTGGCGCGTGCGCAAGCTCGACCATGACACGCAGGCGCGCCTGTCCGAGAAGTATCGCAACGCCCGGGCGGCGCTCGGCGCGTGAGGTCCGCGCCCGAGGTCCTGCGGTACACCGCCTTCAGCACCGACCCCGAAGGCGGCAATCCCGCCGGCGTGGTGCTCGATGCCGGCGGGCTCGACGACGAGGCCATGCAGCGCATCGCCGCCGAGGTCGACTACGCCGAGACGGCCTTCGTCACGGGGGCCGTCGACGACGGCGCGCTCGGCATCCGCTACTTCTCGCCGATCGCGGAGGTGCCGTTCTGCGGCCATGCGACGGTGGCGACCGCCGTCGCGCTCGCCGAGCGCGGGCGGGCGGGTGCCGACGGCGCGATCCGCTTCGCGACGCCCGTCGGGGAGGTGTCGATCGTCGTCGGGCGCGACGAGCAGGGCGCGCGCGGCGCGTTCACGAGCATCGAGCCGTCGGTGTCGGAGTTGGCCCCAGGCGACCTCGACGCGATCCTCGGGCTGCTCGGCCTCGACGCGCGCGACCTCGACACGGACCTGCCTCCCAGGATCGCCGACGCCGGCAACCCGCATCCGGTCATCGTGCTCGCCGACGCGCCGGTGTTCGACGGGTTCCGGTTCGACCCCGACGCGGTGCGGGCGCTCATGGACGCCCGGGGCTGGCCCGCCACGATCACGGTCCTGCACCGTGCCGGCGACGGCCGGTACGTCGCACGGAACCTGTTTCCGGTCGGCCGGATCACGGAGGATCCCGCGACGGGATCTGCCGCCGCCGCGGTCGGGGGATACCTCCGCAGCCTCGGCCGCGTGCCGTCGACGGGCCGCATCCAGATCGAGCAGGGCGCCCACGTCGGCCGGCCCGGCCTGCTCACGGTCGACATCCCGTCGGCGGGCGGGATCACGGTCTCGGGCCACGCCGTGCCGATCGAGGCGCCGACGCCGGCGTGACGGCGCGCACACCGGTGACGACCCGAGTCGCGCGGTCGCACCGACGACGTGCGTGCGTATCGTGTCGGACATGGATGCCGCTCCCCTGAGCCCGTTCGAACGTGCGCGTCGCGTGGTCGAGGCGAACACCTACCTCACGCTCGCGACCGCCGACGCCTCGGGGAACCCGTGGGCGACCCCGGTCTGGTTCGCACCGAGTGACGACCTCCGCGACTGGTACTGGATGTCACGGCCGGCGACACGGCATTCGGCGAACCTCGCGGAGCGCGGGTCCGCGGCGTTCGCGGTGTTCGACTCGGGGTCGTCCACCAGCGGGGCCCAGGCCGTGTACGGCGAAGGTGCGGTGTCGCCGGTCGCCGAGGACGACCTCGACCGGCACCTCGCCGTCTACGCCGAGCGGTCGATCGAGCGGGGCGAGGGTGTCTGGGACCGTTCGCGGGTCACGGGCTCTGCGCCGCTGCGGTTGTACCGGCTGCACGCCTCGGCGCTCTACGCCCTCGACGAGAACGAGCACCGGCTCGAGGTCCTCCTCGAATAGTCGTTGACAGGAATATTCGAATAGGTGAATACTGAGGTCCATGACCTCGATGATGTTCGCCGCACTCGGCGACGAGAACCGCTGGCGGATGCTGCAGGCGCTCGCCGAGCGACCGCGCTCGGTCGGCGTGCTCGCTGAGCTGACCGGACTGCGCCAACCGCAGACGACCAAGCACCTGCAGACCCTCGCTCGAGCCGGCCTGGTGGTCGTCCACCCCGCCGCGAATCGGCGCTACTACGGCCTCCGCGAGGAGCCGCTGCGCGAACTCGCGGCGGCGCTTTCCGAGTTGGCCGACCGGGTCGCCGAACACCGAGACCGCGGTGAGTCCTTCGAGCAGATGGCCGCCGCGATCGAGACCGAACGACTCGCCGCCGACCGCCCGAACTGGGCCGACGACCGCCGATACGCCTTCACGCGGTCGATCGACGCCCCGCTCCGGGACGTGTGGCGCCGGATCACCGAGGCCGAGCTGCTCGCCGCCTGGTGGTCCCCACGCGACCTCCGGCTGTCCGAGCTGGAGTTCACGCCCGCCGTCGGCGGCCGGGTCGTCTTCGAGTACGTCGATGCCGACGACCCCGACGGGGCGGGCGGCGTTGTCGGGCGGGCCGAGGGCCGCGTCGACGCCGTCGACCCGGACCGGCGGATCGCCTTCCACACGACCCCGCTGCTCCCCGACGGCTCCGCGGCGTTCACCGCCCACCTCGACCTCGCCCTGAGCGGCGTCGACGGCGCGGTCACGCTCGAGGTCGACTACCGCATCACGGACAGCGTGATCGAGTCCGCCGACTTCGTCGCCGGCATTCGGACCGGCATGGAGGAATCGCTCGACGCGCTCGTGCGCGTCGCGGAAGCCGAGGCCGGCAGCACCAGCACTCCCACCACCGAGATCCAGGAGGATTGAGATGAACACCACCGAGACCACCACCACGCGCGACGTCGTCGTCAACATGAGCCTGTCGATCGACGGCCGGTACCACGGCCCCGCCGGGCCGCACGACATGAGCTGGATCGTGCCGTACGCGGTCACCGACGCGGCCCGCGACCACCTGACCGACCTGTGGAGCTCCGCGACGACCCAGCTGCTCGGCCGGGTCAACGCCGAGGGCTTCTTCGGCTATTGGCCCCCGGTCGCCGACCAGGCCGACGCCGAACCGCGCGACCGGGCCTACGCCGCCTGGATGCGCGACGCGGAGGCCGTCGTGCTGTCGAGGACGCTCACCGAGTCGCCGTGGCCGAACGCCGAGATCGTGAACCGGCCGGCGGCCGAGGTCGTCGGCGAGCTCCGGCAGCGCGAGGGCGGCGACATCGTCGTCTTCTCGAGTGCGAGCGTCATCCGCGAATTGCTCGAGGCCGATGCCGTCGACGTGCTCAGCCTGGGGATCTTCCCGGTGATCGTCGGCAGCGGCCCGCGGCTGTTCGAAGACGGGCTGCCCGCCGCGACCTGGAAGCTCGAGCGCGAGGTCCACGGCGAGGAGGGCGCGGTCTTCCTCACGTACCGTCGCGATCGCTCGGCCGACTGAGGCCGCCGACGGCGGCCGGCGTCGCATCGGGCAGCGCCCCGACGGCGCCGGCCGCCGACCGCGCGACCAGTGCGCCGGCGATGCCGACGGCGGCGCCGACCACCATCATGAGCGCGACGGGCCACCAGTGCCCGGCCAGCGCGACCAGGGCGGTGGCGAGCATGGGCGCGAGCCCCCCGCCGACGACCGCAGCCGCCTCGCGGCCGAGCGTGATGCCCGAGTAGCGCACCTCCGTCGGGAACAGCGACGCGTAGAGCACCGGCTGCACGCTGTCGGTCGCGGCGTTCATCGTGCCGAGGATGAGCGTCACCGACCCGATGATGAGCGCCGCAGACGCCGTGTCGAGCGCGAGGAACAGCGGCACGGTGAGCACGCCGAGGCCGGCGAGTCCGCCGATGACGACGGGCACCGCCCCGACCCGGTCGCCGAGGCGACCCCACAGCGGGCACAGCAGGGCCGCGAGTCCGGCGCCGCAGAGCAGCGCGGTCAGGGTCACCCACCGCTCGAGCCCGAGGGTGGTCGTCGCGTAGCTCAGGCAGAACACCGAGATGACGTAGAACACGGCGTTCTGGCCGGTGCGCATGAGGAACACGGCGACGACGCCGCGCGGCTGCCGGAACGCGTCGAGCAGGGGCCGCCGCGACAGCCGGTCGCGAGCACGGGCCGTCGTGAAGTCGGCCGTCTCGTCGACGCCGCGGCGCAGCAGCACGCCGATGGCGAGCAGCACGATGCTGGCCAGGAACGGCACCCGCCAGCCCCATGCGAAGAGCGCCTCCTCGTCGACGAGCGCGACGACGATCACGAACGCGAGGTTGCCGAGCACGAGCCCCAGGTAGAGCGCGCTCTGGATGAACGACCCGCGGAAGCCGTTGCGCCCCCGGGTGCCGTGATCGCCCGAGCCCTCCACCGCGAGCAGCGCCGCCCCGCCCCACTCGCCGCCGGTCGCCGCGCCCTGCAGCATGCGCAGCGCGACGAGCAGCACGGGTGCGAGCGCGCCGACCTGCGCGTAGGTCGGCAGCAGGCCGATGCCGACGGTCGCGGCGCCCATCAGGGCGACGGTCGCGACGAGCGTCGGCCGACGGCCGATGCGGTCGCCGAGCCAGGCCCACGCGATGCCGCCGATCGGGCGGGCGATGAACCCGGTCGCGAACGTCGCGAACGACAGGATCGCCGCGAGCGTCGGGTCGCTGCCCGGGAAGAACAGCACCGGGAACACGAGGGCGGCGGCCGTTCCGTAGAGGAAGAAGTCGTACCACTCGAGGAGCGTGCCGAAGGATGCCGCGAGCAGCGCCTTGCGCGCGCGACCCCGCGTGCCCGGCGATGCGCCGGGGGACCCGGTCGGGCCGGTTGCGACGATCGCCGCGCTCATGCCCGCACCGCCTCGACGGTCGAGCCGTCGCCCGAGGCATCCGACGGCTCGGCGGTCGAGGAGGGCGCGGAGCGACGGTCTGCGCCGTCTCGAGTCCCCATCGGCGCCGCGAAGAACGCGAGCTCGTGCTCCGACGACCGGCGGAACGCGTCGCGCATGCGCTCGCGCAGCTCGGGCGTCGCGTGCGCGGCGGCATCCGTCACGAATTCGATCGCATGCCGGGTCGCCGCCGAGAAGCCGGGGTCACCGTAGGTCGCGAGCCAGGAGGCGTACGGGTGCTCCGCATCCCGGGCGAGGTCGCCGAAGTCGCCCGCGGCGAGGCGCTCGCCGAGGTCGGTGTAGAGCCAGAAGCACGGCAGGGCGGCGGCGATCAGCACCGGGTACTCGGCCCTGGCGGCCGACGCCAGCAGGTGGTCGAGGTAGGCGGTGGTCGTGGCGTCCGGTCGTGCGGTCGCCGCGGCATCCGCTCCGCCGAGCCGGGTCTCGTGGAGTTCGAGCTCGCCGACGATGCAGCCGTGCGCCGAGTTCGCCCAGAATCCCTGGGCCGCCGAGTCGGGTGCGAGGCGGGCCGCCTGCGCGAGCACGCGCGCATAGTCGCGCAGGTAGAGGGCGTCCTGCGCGATGTAGCGCAGGAAGGGTTCGCGCTCGAGCGTGCCGTCGGCGAGCTGCCGGATGAACGGCAGGTCGTCGATGCCGGCGCGCACGTCGGCGATGCCGGCCCACCAGTCGGCCTCCACCTCGGCGGGGGTCGGCGCGGTGTCGAGGCCGCCGCGCGACCAGAGCCCCGCGAAGTGGTGCACGGGTCCGTGACCGGCCCCGACGGCGAGCGACTCGCCGTGGCGCAGCGACTCGCGCAGCCAGCGCCGGGCCTCGTCGATGGCGGGCTCCCATGCGCCGAGCGCGACCCGGAGCGTCGCGATCGCCGACGACAGCGAGCATCCGGTGCCGTGCGTCGCCGACGTCGCGATTCGGGTGCCGGGGAACTCGACGATCGACGCGGATGCCGCATCGACCAGCGCATCGGGTGCGTCGGCGCCGCCGACGTGTCCGCCCTTCGCGAGCACCCGCACGCCGAAGCTCGCCGACACGGCCTCGGCCTGCGCGATGACGCCGGCCCAGTCGCCCGCCGGCGCCGTGCGCGCCAGCACCGCGAGCTCGGGCACGTTCGGCGTGATCAGGTCGGCCAGCGGCAGCAGTTCGCGCAGTGCCTGTTCGGCGTCGGCGTCGAGCAGGCGATGCCCGCTGGTCGACACCATCACGGGGTCGAGCACCACGATGGGCGGACGGCTCCGGCGCAGCCACGCGCCGACCGTGCGGATCACGTCGGCGTTCGCGAGCATGCCGATCTTCACGGCGTCGATCGCGATGTCGTCGGAGACCGCGGCCAACTGCTCGGCGAGGAACGCGACCGGCGGCACGTGCACGTCGCGCACGCCCTGCGTGTTCTGCGCGGTGAGCGCGGTGATCGCGGCCATGCCGTAGCCGCCGACCGCGGCGATCGACTTGAGGTCGGCCTGGATGCCGGCGCCGCCCGACGGGTCGCTGCCGGCGATGCTGAGGACGCGGGGGATCGGCCGGCTCATCGCGCCGCCTCCCACGCCGAGGCGAACGATCTCGCGGCCTCGGCCGGATCCTCTGCGGCGCAGATCGCGGAGACGACCGCAAGGCCCGCGGCCCCGGCCGCGCGGAGTGCGGGAGCATCCGACTGCCCGACTCCGCCGATCGCGACGCACGGCAGGTCGGTCGCGGCGGCGAACCGGGCGAACCCGTCGACGCCCAGCACCGGCGGGTGGTCGGGCTTGGTCGGGGTGGGGCGGATGACGCCGACGCCGAGGTAGTCGACCGTGCCCGCGGGCACGCGCGCCAGCGCGGCGAGGTGCTCGGGCTGGTTCGCGGTCAGGCCGACGATCGCGTCGGCGCCGAGTGCCGCCCGGGCGCGTTCCACGGCGGGGTCGGCCTGTCCGAGGTGCACGCCGTC
This sequence comes from Agromyces sp. LHK192, assembly GCF_004006235.1. Classification (NCBI taxonomy): domain Bacteria; kingdom Bacillati; phylum Actinomycetota; class Actinomycetes; order Micrococcales; family Microbacteriaceae; genus Agromyces; species Agromyces sp. LHK192. The sequence goes on along the minus strand of NZ_CP034753.1, from coordinate 3,415,783 downwards.
GACGCGGATGCCGCGGGCCCGCGCCGCGATCGCGGCGTCGAGCCGGTCGTTGACGACGAGCACGGCGCGCCCGTCGATCGCGTCGGCGAGCTCGCCGAGCTGCTCCACGATCTCGGCGTCGGTCGCGCGCTTGTCGCGAAGCTGCACGATGCGCACCCCGCCCGCGACCGCGTCGGCGACCACGGCCGCCACGCCGCGTTCGCCGCACAGCACCGGGTCGGTCACCAGGTAGAGGGAGAGGTCGAGGGCCGTTCGCACGCCGGTCACGCGAGCACCTCCTCGGCCGGCGTCGCGGCGCCGGTCAGGGTCAGGTGCGCGCGGTCGTGCAGATCGGCCGAGTCGACGACGGCGAGCGCGTCGAGGAACCCCACGGCGAAGGTGCCCGGGCCGACCGGCGCGCCGTCGGCGCCGGGCGTCGCCGCGAGCTCAGCAGCGACGGTGTAGACGAGGTTCGCCGCGACGACGGCCTCGAACGCCGAGACCTCCGTGCCGCGCGCAGCGGCGAGGAACGCCGCCGTGACCGCGCCGAGCGAGCATCCGCCGCCCGTCACGCGCGTGAGCAGCGCGTCGCCGTTGGCGACCCGCGCGGTCTGCACGCCGTCGGTGATGAGGTCGACCGGGCCCGACACCGCGACGATGGCGCCCGAGTCGAGCGCGAGCCGGCGGGCCGCGTCGGCCGCGGCATCCGTCGTGTCGGCGGCATCGACGCCCCGGCCGCCACCGCCGGAACCCGCCAGCGCGAGGATCTCCGACGCGTTGCCGCGGATCGCGGTCGGCCGCGACGCCAGCAACTCGTGCGCGAGCGCGGTCCGCACCGGCAGCACGCCGATCGCGACCGGGTCGAGGACCCACGGCGTGCCCGCGGCGCTGGCCGCGGCGACGGCCTCGCGGGCGGCGTCGCGCTGCTCGGCCTGCGGCGTGCCGAGGTTCACGAGCAGGCCGCCGGCGATGCCCGCGAACATGCCCGCCTCCTCGGGGATGTCGACCATCGCCGGCGACGCGCCGACGGCGAGCAGCGCGTTCGCGGAGAAGTTCTTCACCACCGTGTTGGTGATGCAGTGGATGAGCGGGCCCGTCGATCTGAGACGGTGGAGCACCGCGATCGCGGTCTCCGTCACCTCGGTCGATCGGCGGGCAGGGTCGATGAACAGGCGATCGCGCATGGCGACATCCCTTCGCTAGTCCGAACTAGATCAGGTTCGACGGGTGTGATCTCAGCCGCGGATGCCCCGCACGACGATCGCGCGGAGCGGGGCGGCACCCCGTGTCACTCCGACCGAGCATAGACCCACGCGGATGCCGCGTGCCGAGCATGACCGTCGTGGTCGCGGACGTCCTCCGTCAGCGCTCGGGGTCCAGTACGCCGTCGGGATCCCGCAGTGCGATGGCGGGTCCGCCGTCGGGCCTCGGGCCGACGATGGACGGCAGTTCGCGGAGCACCTCGCGCACGGCGCCGCCGACGCGGGTCACTCCCTCGAGGTCGAGCACGAGGCATCCGTCGCCGCCGAGGAGGGGCCGCAACCGGGTCGCGAGCTCCTCGACCTGGGCGAAGTGGAGCTCGCCGCGCAGGTGCGCGATCCGGTGGTCGCCGTCTTCGCTGACGGCGGCGATCGGCGACCGCATCTCCGGCCCCTGCGAGAGTACATGCAGACCGAACCGTGCCGAGAGCGCCTCGAGGATCGCCACGCCCCGCACGCTGTTGCCGCGCGCGTCGAGGCGGGGGCTGAACGTGCCGATCCCGAACTGGCCCGGCTGCACGGCGACGATGCCGCCGCCCACGCCGCTCTTGCTGGGCAGCCCGACCCGGACGAGCCACGTTCCGGACTCGTCGTACATGCCGCAGCTCGTCATGACGGAGGTCGTCCACCTGGCCGCATCGGCGCTGATCACGCGGTCGCCCGTGAGCGGATTGACGCCGCCCGCGGCGAGGGTCGCCGCCATGATCGAGAGGTCCCTGGCGGTGACGGCGACCGAGCACTGGCGGAAGTACGCGGTCGTCGCGACCTCGACGCTCGAGGTGAGCGCGCCCGTCGCCCGTGCGAGGTGCGCGAGCGCGAGGTTGCGGTCGGCGGTGCCGGCCTCCGACGAGAACACCTCCTCGTCGACGACGAGGTCGCGGGCGGCGAACCGCCCGAGGCCGTCGACGATGTGGGCCGCCTTCGCCTCGGCCGTGCCGCCTAGGATGAGCGAGGAGGTGACGATGGCACCCGCGTTGATCATCGGGTTGAGCGGGCGCCCGGTCGCCTCGTCGAGGCTGATGGCGTTGAACGGCTCGCCGCTCGGCTCGAGTCCGACGTGTTCGAGCACCGCCTCGAGCCCGAGTGCGTCGACCGCGAGCGCGAACACGAACGGCTTCGACACCGACTGGATCGTGAACGCCGTGTCGGCGTCGCCGGCTACGTGCACGTCGCCGCGCACGCTCGCGATCGCGATGCCCAGTCGGTCGGGGTCGACCGCGGCCAGCTCGGGGATGTAGTCGGCGAGTTCGCCGCCCCCGACCGGCCGGGCGCGATCGAGCACGCGGTCGAGGATGGCCTGCACGGCGATGTCGAGGTCGAGCGGCATGCGCCCAGTCTCGTCGTGCGGACAGGTGTCGGCCAGTCTCGGTTGCCCCGTGAACGGGGGTGTCCCGTGACGCGCGCCGGGGCGGCGCAGCGCAGTAGCGTGGAGGCGCCGGTGCACCCCGACCGGCTGCTCCGCCCGCTTCCGGGCCGTGAGGCCCGCCCCCACGCACCACCGCGCAACCCCCTGCGAGGCATCATGAACCGTCGGATCATCGGCGTGTCCGCCGC